>LADZ01000013.1 GCA_000961845.1 Flavobacteriales bacterium BRH_c54 | reverse complement strand
GACCCTCTGATTAACAGTCAGATGCTCTAACCAACTGAGCTAAGGAGGAATCTCCGTAAAACGGGATGCAATATTAGCAGAAACTTTTGAAATACACAACTCTTTTTATTAAAAAAATAGATACTTTTTTTGAATATTAAGATTTTGAGCAATTTAGTATTAAAATTTATTCTAGTACTAAAAATTTGCTTAGGTTTACACCATGCAATCTCATCTAAAAATAGCACTTGATAATATGCCCTGGGTATTTATTCCCGGTATGTAACGCTGCTATTTTTTGCATACGTTTGTTTCTAAAGACAAACACTTTTTTCCCTCCAATTAGGAGAATTAATTTCATTTTTCAATTTCTTAAATTTTTAAACTTATGAGCAAAATTATTGTATTAGGTGCCGGAATGGTAGGCAGCGCTATAGCTATCGACTTAGCTAAAAAACATGAAGTAACCCTTACCGATGTAAACACCTCCACCTTACAACATGTGAAAAATAAATGTCCTCAATTAAACACATTACAGTTAGATGTTACGCAAACAGGAACATTAAAAACAACACTACAACCATTTGATTTGGTAATTTGTGCTGTACCCGGTTTCTTAGGTTTCAACACCTTAAAAAATATCATTGAAGCAGAAAAAAATGTAATCGACATTTCTTTCTTCCCTGAAAATGCATTGGAACTACATGAACTTGCCCAACAAAAAAATGTTACCGCAATAGTTGATTGTGGTGTTGCTCCCGGAATGGACAATATTATTTTAGGCTACTATAACGAACAATTACAACTAACCGATTTTGAATGCCTAGTGGGCGGTTTGCCCAAAGTGAAAAAATGGCCTTTCTGCTACAAAGCTCCATTTTCGCCAATTGATGTGATAGAAGAATATACTCGTTCTGCCCGTTATGTAGAGAATGGAGAAATGATTACCAAAGAAGCCCTTACCGATTGTGAATATGTAGAGTTTGATGGTGTTGGTACACTAGAATCTTTTAATAGTGATGGATTACGTTCCATTATTTTTACAATGCCACACATCAACAATATGAAAGAAAAAACCTTGCGTTATCCCAGACATGTAGAGTATGTGAAAGTATTAAAATCAAGTGGTTTTTTTGATACGAAACCCATTAATGTAAAAGGAACAGCTATAGTTCCTCTAGATTTTACCTGTAATATTTTATTCAACGAATGGAAATTAGGCGAAACCGAAGAAGAAATTACAGTGATGCGCGTTACCGTAAAAGGCACGGATAAAGATGGTAAAGCAACAACCGTCATTTACAATTTACATGATGAATATTGTGCTAAAACCAATACTTCTTCTATGGCGAGAACTACAGGTTATACAGCAACTGCCGCAGCCAATATGTTTTTAGAAGGCTTATTTTCCGAAAAAGGTGTTTTTCCACCCGAATTGGTTGGCAAACACGAACCATGTTTCAACTATTTTATGAATTATCTAGAAGAAAGAGGTATTATTTATAAAAAAACTGTGGAATAAAAACACTTGTCATTAATTGTAAAAAAGTAATTTCGTCAAAAATTCAATTTACCATGGCACAACGTATAAAGATTAAAGATTTATTTGAGAAACAACCTATTGGCGAAGAAATTACCGTAATGGGTTGGGTAAGAACAAAAAGAGGTAGTAAAAACGTTGCATTTATTGCATTAAATGACGGTTCTACTATTAAAAACATCCAAATTGTTGTAGAGTTAAATACGAACAATGAAAGCTTAGTGGACAAAGCAACAACAGGAGCAGCAATTGCTGTGAATGGAAAAGTAGTAGCTTCTCAAGGTAGCGGACAAGCCATAGAAATAAATTGTACTACTCTTGAAATTTTAGGAGAGGCTAATCCCGAAGATTACCCCTTACAGCCAAAAAAACACTCCTTAGAGTTTTTAAGAGAAATAGCGCATTTGCGTTACAGAACCAATACATTTAGTGCTGTGGGTAGAATTCGTCATGCCATGACTTTTGCGATACATAAATTTTTTAATGACAAAGGATTTTACAACATCCATACACCCTTGATTACAGGAACAGATGCCGAAGGTGCTGGAGAAATGTTTCAGGTAACTACCTTAGACATTACTAACCCTCCAAAAAATGAAGATGGCACAATTAACTATAAAGAAGATTTTTTTGGAAAGCCTACCAACCTTGCTGTAACAGGACAGTTAGAAGCGGAGTTAGCTGCTTTGGCTTTAAGTCAGGTATATACTTTCGGACCAACATTTAGAGCAGAAAACTCTAACACAACCCGTCATTTAGCGGAATTTTGGATGATAGAACCTGAAGTTGCTTTTGCAGATAACAATGACAATATGGATTTGGCTGAAGAAATGCTAAAATATTGTGTGAAATATGCCTTAGAAAACTGTAAAGATGATCTTGAATTTTTAAGTTCACGACTAACAGAAGAAGAAAAATCAAAACCACAAGACCAACGTTCTATGGAGTTGATTGAAAAGTTGCAATTTGTGTTAGAAAATAATTTTGAGCGAATTACTTACACAGAAGCAATTCAAATTCTAAAAAATTCTAAGCCTAATAAAAACAAAAAATTCAATTACATTATTGAAGATTGGGGAGCTGATTTACAATCGGAACACGAACGATTTTTAGTTGAAAAGCACTTTAAAAAACCGGTAATTATTACAGATTATCCTGCCGGAATTAAAGCTTTTTATATGAAATTAAATGATGACGGAAAAACCGTTAAAGCAATGGATATTTTATTTCCGGGCATTGGAGAAATTGTTGGTGGCTCTCAGCGTGAAGAAAGATATGATGTATTGAAGCAAAAAATTGAGCAGTTTAACATTCCTCACGAAAGTGTTTGGTGGTATTTAGAAACCAGAAAATTTGGAACAGTTCCTCATGCAGGATTTGGTTTAGGTTTTGAGCGTTTGTTGCTTTTTGTAACCGGAATGACTAACATTCGTGACGTAATTCCATTTCCAAGAACTCCAAAAAATGCGGAATTCTAATTAAGATTCAATGTTTGAAGTTAGTTTATGAGATGATAAGTTTATATTAATCTTAACTATTAACTATCATAATAAAAAAAGGCTGAAAACTTGGTTTTCAGCCTTTGTGTTTTCTTCAGAAAATAAATTACTTTTTCTTAGGAGCAGCTTCAGCAGCAGCAATAGAATCAGCTTTAGCTTTTTCAATTGCAGCGGCAGCTTCAGCCTCAGCTTTTGCAGCAGCTTCTGCTTCAGCAGCGGCAGCAGCCTCAGCTTCAACTTGAGCATTATAAGTAGCAACAGAATCAGCAACTGCTTTTTCTCTAGCTTCAACTTCTTCTTGGGTTGGACCACAAGAAACTACCATTAATGCAACTAAGGCAACTGGTAGAATAAACATTTTTTTCATAAATAAATTTAGTTATTAATTGTACGCAAAACTATTCTAAGTTTTAATCGCTTTAGCAAAAATGTAAAAATTTTAAAATACTTGTAATCTGATAGTTATATTGATTTTTTGTCTTTAACTACTATTTATAATTAAAAAAATAGATTACTTCTATCAATTTTTAATTCTATTCACAATATCAGCCCAACAACATTAATTACTTTTACAAAAAATATATTGTATGACTGAAATTAATAGAACACAAGCACCTCCATTTAATCAAGTATCAAGTATTGCTTTTTTAGAGCCTGTTAAAACACAGCTAGACAATGGTGTGCCGGTTTATTATATTTCAGGTGGTAGTGAAGAAATTCTAAAAATCAGTTTTATTTTTAAAGCCGGTAAATGGCATCAACCTAGTCCTCTAATTGCTGCTTCTGCCAACAAACTAATGCAAGAGGGTTCTAAAAACTTTACTTCTGCCGAGATTGCCGAAGGAATTGATCAATATGGAGCTTTTTTAGATGCCGAGTTTGCTTACGACAATGCTAATGTTACGGTTTATACCTTGTCTAAACATTTGCCCCATGTTTTGCCATTTGTTAAAGAAGTAATTGCTTTTCCTGCTTTTTCCGAACATGAATTTGAAGTGTATAAACAAAATGCTTACGAAAAGTTTAAAATTAACCTCGAAAAAGTAAGTTTTGTTGCTCACACAGCATTTATGGAAATGTTGTTAGGAAAAAACAATCCTTACGGAAAGAAAACAGAAGCACACCATTTTGAGCAGCTTTCTTTGGAAGCTATTAAAAAATTCCATCAACAACATTATAATTTTGCTCATACTACCATTATTGCTTCCGGAAAAGTAACCGAACATGATCTTAAAGTGCTGAATCAACAAATGGGAAGAAAAGATTTGTTAACGCCTTTCACTCCTGAAATTAACCACCCAAGCATTACTGAAGAATCTAGCTCAGAAAAAACAAAGCACATTTCTAAAGACGGTGCCATGCAATCTGCCATAAGAATTGGTAGGGTAATGCCTAATAAAAACCATCCTGATTATTTTAGCTTACAAATTTTAACTACCATATTAGGAGGCTATTTTGGCTCTCGATTAATGAAAAATATTAGAGAAGACAAAGGATATACTTACGGTATAAATGCCGGAATTATGAGTATGCAACAGGCGGCTTTTTTCTATATTAATACTGAAGTTGGTGTAAATGTAGCCGATAATGCGTTGGCAGAAATTTATAAGGAAATTGAATTGCTTCAAACCGTTTTGGTAAGTGATGATGAATTAGCGTTAGTAAAAAACTACATTCTTGGACAAGTACTAAGAAGCTGTGATGGTCCTTTTAATATGGCTTCTCTTTTTGAAAATGTTCACTTCTTCGGTTTTAATTTTGAATACTACAACAACTAC
This sequence comes from Flavobacteriales bacterium BRH_c54, assembly GCA_000961845.1. Classification (GTDB taxonomy): domain Bacteria; phylum Bacteroidota; class Bacteroidia; order Flavobacteriales_E; family Vicingaceae; genus BRH-c54. The sequence continues at coordinate 46,269 of LADZ01000013.1, read as the reverse complement.
ATCGAAAAAGTAAAAAATATTGATGCTGAAGAATTAAAAAAACTAGCTGAGAACTACCTTAAAAAAGAAGATTTAATTGAAGTGGTGGTAGGAAAATAATTACCCCCTTTTTATTTTTTCCTCAATACTTGTAGTAGAATATCCTGGTAAAAAAGGAACTACAATTACTTCTCCACCATTTTGTTTTACTATATCCGAGCCTACAATGTATTTTTTGTCAGAAGGATCGTTAATAGCACTATCATAATCGCCACCTTTGACCAATACTTGTGGTTGAATAGCTGAAATTAATTGTAAAGGAGTAGCTTCATCAAAAATAATAACGGCATCTACAAAACTTAATGATGCAATAATTAATGCACGAGAATATTCATCTTGCAACGGACGAGCAGTACCTTTATTCAACATTTTTACAGAAGCATCTGAGTTAACTCCAATAATGAGTTTATCGCCTAAATCGGCAGTTTGTGCTAAATAAGTAATATGTCCTTGGTGTAAAATATCGAAACATCCGTTGGTAAAAACCACTTTTTTATTTTGCCACTGTTCTTTTAACACCAGTAGAGATGAGCGGCTAATAATTTTATTTTTAATTGATGTTAAATGTGAGGTTTCCATAGTCAAACTTATCAATAATTTTATGATTTAGTTACTAAAGTCTCTTGTTTTTCATTTAGCTTAGGAACTAATACCAATGAAATTAATCCTACAATAACAATCATGGCTGTTTGAGCTATCCATGTTGCCCAACCAAAAGCATAACCAATATTATGATCTACTCCATATAGCATTAACACAGAACTTATGGCTAAGGGATAAGCGCCAATACCTCCATTGGTTGCTGCTATACTTATTCCTCCTAAAACAAAGGCAGTTACAATGCCTGAAATTGGTAATGTTTCTACTTCAGGTAAACTGAAAATAGTAATGTAAAACATTAAAAAATACATTGTCCAAATAAATATCGTATGTAAAATAAATTTACCTCTGTTGGGCATGGTTAAAATAGCAATTAGACCTTGCTTAATACCCGAAAGAAACTTTCTTAGTTTTTCGAAAAAACTAAGTTTAGAACGTTTTAATACCAAATAGGAAACAATTACTACAACGAAAAAAGCGGCTCCTAAAATAAACATCTTGGTAAACGAAATTTGTTTAAAAAAACCTATCTCCTTTAAATAACCGGTAAGCAAATCAATTTGTAAGAAAAACACCATAGCAATAAAACTGCAAAGCACTAATAAATCTGCCATACGTTCAGCTATAACAGTTCCAACCAATTTATTAAAAGGAATATCTTCGTATTTGCTCATTACGCCACAACGTAATAATTCTCCACTACGAGGAATGCCTAAATTAGCAAAGTAACCTATCATGGTACTAAAAAAACTATTATGTAATTTTGGTTGGTAACCTAAGTGGTTTAAAGGATATTTCCAACGCCAAGCTCTACTTAAATGACTGATAACACCAAATATTACCGATAGAATAAGAAAAGAATAATTGATTTCGTTAAATGAAGCTTTTATTTCAGCAATATCAACAGGAGTTAAATCTTTAAAAACCAGCCAAATTAAAAACAATCCTAAACCAAGTGGTAAGATAATTTTTAATATCGATATTACATTTTTTTGCATCTACTTTTTTAGAGAAATCATTATTGGCTTGAAAAACAGTGTAAAGAAACGAAAACTACTTCAATTTATTGGTTGTTTCGTCTGGGAAAATAATAGTAGGCTTAAATGTTTTAGCCTCCTCAAAATCCATTGATGCATAGGTGATGATAATGATGATATCCCCTACTGCTACTCTTCTGGCTGCGGGTCCATTAAGACAAATATTTCCCGAGTCTCTTATGCCTTTAATTACATAAGTTTCTAAGCGTTCACCATTATTAATGTTTACGATTTGCACTTTTTCTCCCTCAATAATGTTCGCAGCTTCCATTAATGTTTCATCAATAGTAATGCTGCCAATATAGTTCAAATCAGCTTCCGTAATTTTTACACGGTGAATTTTAGATTTTAATACTTGAATATTCATAACGGAGGCAAAATTAACAAACTCCTTTAATATAGTTGCTTAATATAATGAATTAAAAAAAATTAAAGTCTATGAATAAGTGCTACATAAAGTGTTGTAATCTGAGGTTCAGCAACAGTTGCGGCTGCTAAAATTTCTTCCAACGCAACAGGAACCAAATTTTCTGGATCGCACTCATCTGTCAATACAGAAATTGCACAACAAGGCAATCCTAAATGGTTGGCTGCAATAACTTCCGGAACAGTACTCATACCCACAGCATCTGCGCCTAGTAATTTAAGCATTTTATATTCTGCTCTGGTTTCTAAATTAGGACCAGGAACAGAAACATAAACGCCTTTTCTAAGTGTGATGTTTTTTTCTTGAGCAATTTCTTCAATTAACTTGTTGAGCTTTTTATTGTAAGCACAGCTCATATCGGGAAATCTTGGTCCTTCCTCATTATTGTTTTTACCAATTAATGGATTAGACGGAAACATGTTTATATGATCAGTAATTAACATTAACTCGCTTTTTTTGAAAGCCAAATTTACCGCCCCGGCAGCATTAGAAATAAGTAAATAATTAATCCCTAAGTTTTTCAATACTTTTACAGGATAAGCAATTTGTTTCATATCATACCCCTCATAATAATGAAATCTACCTTGCATAGCTATTACAGTTTTACCATTAATTTTTCCATAAATTAATTTACCTACATGCGATTCTACTGTTGAAACAGGAAAATGAGGAATTTTATCGTAAGAAATTTCTTTTAGTATTTCAATTTTCTCAACCAATCCGCCTAAGCCTGTTCCTAAAATTATTCCTACTACTGCATTTTCAACTCCTTGTCCTTTAATGAAGTTAAGCGTTTCTTTTAATTGATTTTCCATGAGTTTATTGTATAAAAAAACTGCTTCAAAAATTTTTGAAGCAGTTTATAATATGTGAGCTATTATTTTTAGTTATTAACTTTTCTACCTTTGGCAGCACTCTGGCTTTTTCTGCTTTCGTTACTTTTCTTCATTTTGTATTTTAAGTAAGCACTTGCTCCACCCGGCATAACATAATAAACTTTCCCGCCATAATTAATTTTACCTTTTCCGTTATTCCATTCTGCACCCATTAAATTGTACCTTCCTCTATTATTAGGATCTCCAAAAACTAAGTATTTATTATCATCGGTAGCATCAAAACTTACTGCCACTTTGTTTTCATCAATTACTTTAACTACAACTCCAGGAGTTCCTTCTTTAATATAAATTTCATCTAATAATGCAGAACTTGAAACTACTAATTTACCGTCTTTATCAAATTCTTGAGCTTCATCAGTACGCTCTCCACGCTGCAAAACAATGTCTCTAGAAACAAAAAACTGTAGTTTTTTAATTCTTTCTTCAGTTAAGTTATACTTTATTTTATCCTCGTTTGTAAATGGAATGCTTGGGCTGCACGCATATAAACCTGCTACAACAACCAACATCATTAAATATCCTAATTTTCTCATGTCTTAAATTTTTAAGTTTTTGTTTTCTGGTGTTATCAAAATACGTTCCAAAACTACTTATTTTTTTTCATTGAAAAATGACTTTTGTTGTACGAGTTATTTTATACTAAAACAGGGTTTAACATAGGTTCTATAAATGTTATTGCCTGATGTATTGAAGTTACGTTTTCAAAAACTAACGAAAGCTTGTCATTCTTTTCTTTCATTTTGCATAAATGAGGATTCTGTTGAACAAAATTCAATACATTGGTAAATCTTGTAGATTGAAAATATGGCGAATTAGGATTGCTAATAAAATAGCCTATCAATTTTTTCTGTTTTAATACCAATTTCTCAAAACCAATTTCTTTGGCTATCCACCTTAGTTGGATGGCTTTAAAAAGTTGTTCTGTAGCGTAAGGAATTTTTCCAAACCTATCTACCAATTGCATTTTATATTTTTCTAATTCTTCTAAATTATCCAACTCATCTAACTCCTTGTAAATAGAAAGTCTTTCTGCAATGTTGGTGATGTAATCATCTGGAATTAAAATTTCAAAATCAGTTTCTATTTGGCAATCTTTTACAAAGTTTTTGGTTTTTAATTCTTCGGCATACAACTCTTTAAATTCATTTTCTTTCAGCTCATCTATGGCTTCTTGCAATATTTTTTGATATACATCAAACCCAATCTCAGAAATAAAACCACTTTGCTCGGCTCCCAATAAATTTCCAGCTCCTCTAATGTCTAAATCTCGCATAGCAATTTGGAAACCACTACCCAATTCAGAAAACTGCTCAAGAGCTGTTAATCTTTTTCGGGCTTCCATAGTTAAGGTATGTAATGGAGGTGCCATTAAGTAACAAAATGCTTTTTTGTTAGACCTTCCTACCCTACCTCTCATTTGGTGCAAATCACTCATCCCAAAATGATTGGCATTTAAAATAATAATGGTATTAGCATTTGGAATATCCAATCCGGACTCAATAATAGTAGTAGCAATCAACACATCATATTGACCTTCCACAAAAGCTGCCATTTTTTGCTCTAACTCAGGTCCTTTCATTTGTCCGTGAGCAGTTAAAACACTTACATTCGGACAAAGACGCTGAACCATGCCCGCAACTTCTTTTATGTTTTCCACTCTATTGTTTACGATAAAAACCTGTCCTCTTCTTGAAGTTTCATAAATAATAGCATCACGAATAAGTTCTTCATTAAAAGTAACCAATTTGGTTTCTACAGGTTGTCGGTTGGGTGGTGGTGTATTAATATTAGACAAGTCTCTTGCTGCCATTAATGAAAACTGCAAAGTTCTAGGTATTGGTGTTGCTGTAAGTGTAAGGGTATCTACATTAGCTTTTATGGTTTTCAATTTATCTTTTACCGAAACACCAAATTTCTGTTCTTCATCAATTATCAACAACCCTAAATCTTTAAATTTCACATCATTTCCAACAATTCTGTGTGTGCCAATTAAAATATCTACCTGACCTTCACTTAATTTTTTTAGCGTATCTGTCTGTTGTTTTTTTGTTTTAAAACGATTGATGTAATCTACCTTACAAGGAAAATCTTTCAATCTTTCTTTAAACGTTTTATAATGCTGTAATGCTAAAATAGTAGTTGGAACTAATATCGCGACTTGTTTACTATCAGCAACTGCCTTAAAAGCTGCTCTTATGGCTACTTCAGTTTTACCAAAACCAACATCCCCACAAATTAACCTATCCATAGGAAAATCTGCTTCCATATCTTTTTTCACGTCTTGTGTAGCTTTAAGCTGATCAGGCGTATCTTCATAAATAAAAGAAGCTTCCAACTCGTCTTGCAAATACGTGTCAGGCATAAATTGGTAGCCTTTTTTTGATTTTCTTTCGGCATAAAGTTTAATTAAATCAAAAGCTACTTCTTTTATTTTAGATTTAGTTTTTTGTTTGGCAGTTTGCCACTGTGGAGAACCTAATTTGTTCACACTTGGAGGAATTCCATCTTTTCCGACAAACTTGGTTACTTTATGCAAAGAATGAATGCTTACGTAAAGCAAATCGTTATTGGCATAAACAATTCTAATGGCTTCTTGTTGTTTGCCGTTCACATCAATTTTTTCTAAGCCGGAAAATCGCCCAACACCATGGTCTATATGAGTAATAAAATCTCCGGGAGACAAGCCATGAAGCTCTTTTAAAGTAAGGCTTTCTGATTTTTTCTTATAACTATCTTTAAGATGAAATCGTTGGTATCGATTAAAAATCTGATGGTCGGTATAAAGTGCAATTTTGTTGTCGTTATCAATAAATCCTTCATGTAGTGTAAGCAAAATAGAATTAAAATCTAAGGCTTTGCCAATATCTTCAAAAATAGCAGACAAACGTTCTATTTGTTTAGAACTATCAGCCAAAACAGACACTTTGTATCCCTGTTCTCTTTTTTCTAATAAATCTTGATGTAATAAGTCAAAATTTTTATTGAAAATAGGCTGAACTTGCAGATTAAATTGAATTTCTAAATCAGTTTGTAACTGAAATTGATTGCCAAACTCAATGGTATTTTTAGCAACAATATCTTCTGAGAAGTTATTTTTTTGATAGTAGATTTCTTCGGGAATTAAATGTGCCAAAGGAGAATTTTCCACTTTTTTATATGCTTCTTGTGCATTAGTAAAATCTTTTTCTAATTGAGCTGTAATAAGTGCAATATCTTTAGTCCAAACTATAGTATTTTTAGGTAAATAGTTTAAAATAGAGATTCTCATTTCTTCCAACATCGAATTCTGAATGTTTGGTAGAATAGTTACTTTCTGATAATTTTTTATACTCAATTGCGAAACGGGGTCAAAACTTCTTACAGAGGCAATTTCATCACCAAAAAATTCAATTCTGTAGGGGTTTTCGTTGGAGAAAGAAAACACATCTACAATTCCTCCTCTTATAGAAAACTGTCCGGGTTCTACCACAAAATCAACCCGTTCAAACTGATATTCGTTTAATTTTTCTATTAAATTACTTAATGGAATTTCTTCTTCCACTTTTAGTTTAAGCGTATTTTTTTTGAGTATTTTTTTGGTAATTACTTTTTCAGAAAGTGCTGCCGGATAAGTAACTACAAGCTTGGTAGATGATGATTTGCTTAATGCGCCAAGCACCTCAGCACGCATTAATACATTAGCATTATCTGTTTGTTCTACCTGATAAGGATTTCTGTATGAATTAGGAAAAAAAAGTACTTTATCTCCGCCAACAACTCGCTCTAAATCATTAAAAAAATAAGCTGCTTCTTCTTTATCGTTAAGAACAATAAAAAAATTAAGAGGCAAATTTTCGTAAACGGCATTTACATAAAATGCAGTTGCAGAACCTAACAATCCTTTTAAATGAATATGAGAAAGTTCATTCTCTTGAAATTGCTGAACTATTCTTTTAGTCTGAGATGTGTTAAGATAAATAGATTTTATATTGCTTGAATTCATTAAGTACAAAATTACTATTCATTTTTAAACTACATTTCTCATTTCGCATACTTCTTAGAAAAATTAATCGACAAACAAAGGTTTTTCATCAATAATTAACAGCCTTTCATCTCATTTAACATAAGTATAATTACTTATTTATTAGGTTGTTTGAAATATTTTTACTTAATTTACATCTGATTTTACTACGTAATTTTACTTATTATGAAACGATTTATACTTATTCTTATAGCTGTAATATTTTATTCAGAAGCTAATAGCCAAGCCATACAAATAGGTACAGGTACAGCCGAAAACACTATCACCCAAGCCTCTCCCATAAATACATATTATAGAAGGCAAGTGGCTCAATTTGTTTACACAAGAACAGAAATAAATGCAGCAGGTGTAACCGGAGCAAATACGTTAACCCAATTAGGTTTCTTTATTACTACCAATCCATTATTTAACATCCCCGGATATACGGTTAAAATTAAACATACTAATGCTGCAAATGCATCTAATAGTTTAGGTACTACGGGTTGGACAACCGTTAAAAACGCTTTTACCTACGCTCCGGAACCGGGAGATTATGACATGATTATTTTTGACACACCTTTTAATTGGAATGGAACACAAAATATTGCTATTGAAATTTGTTGGTCACAAGTACAACCTAGTTGGGATGCGTCAGGTCAATGTAGAATTTTTACTTCTAATAGAGGGTATCGGTACCGTTTAGATGATAATGGAGGAAGTATATGTGGGCAAACAACAACTACTAGAGTCAACTACAAACCTCAAATTCAATTTATTTTTAAATCAACTTCCACATGGAATGGTTCTGTAAGCAATAATTGGTTTAACCAAAATAACTGGGATGCTAAAGTACCAACAGCAGAAATGAATGCATTAATTCCTGCAGGAACGCCAAACTCACCAGTTGTAACAGGAATAACTGCTGTTTGTAAAAATTTAACCTTAAATAATGGGGCAACTCTTTCTTTTACTCCAGGATCGAATATAAATGTACATGCTGATTTTACAAATAATGGTGCTTTTGTTCCTTCAACAGGAAACATAACATTTAAAGGTGATGTAGTAAATAATTTAAACTTAAACGGTACACAAAAAATTTATGATTTAACTATTGATAATATAAATGGAGCTGTTATTGCTTCAGGAAATGTAAATTTAACAGGTACTTTAAAAATTGGAATTGCCACCGGAAATTTTAATACTAATAATGCTTTAACACTTATCTCTGATTCAGCCGGAACGGCCAGAATTGACGAACTAACTACAAAGTGTAAATATACATTAGACATGTTTGACAGTTATGGCGACAGTTGGAATGGTGCTTATATTACCGCTTACATTGATAATGTGCCTGTAGGTGATTTCTTTGCCAAACGTTCTAACTCATCAAGCGATATTTATGTTCCTGCAGGATCAACATTAAGACTTCGATATACAGCTGGTATTTATGAAAATGAAAACACTTATACACTTTCCTTAAATAATACAGTAATTTTTAGTGATGGACCAAATCCTTCAACGGGAAACAATGTGTTTAGCACTATTGCAACTTGTAATTTCTTTAATCCTATATCTGGAAACATTACCATGCAACGATATATAGATGCAGGAGCTACTAATTGGAGATTTTTAGGTTCATCTGTTGCAGGAGCTTCTATTGCCGATTTAAGTAGTAGCTTTATTACTAGTGGCTTCCCTGGATCGGATTTTCCAAATTGGCCAACAGCTGCTAACCCTTGGCCTTCTATTTATTTTTATGATGAAAGTTTACCGGGAGCTCAAAGCAATGGTTTTGTACCTCCTAGCAGTGCTTCAGATATTATTGGAGTTGGCGAAGGACTTTGGGTTTGGAGTGGAGATACCATTACAGGAACTCAACCATTTACCGTTGATGTTACAGGCCCACCAAATGTTGGTAATATAAACTTACCACTCTCATATACTAATTCCGGATTACCAGCAGAAGATGGTTGGAACATGGTAGCAAACCCTTATCCATCTTCTATTGATTGGGATAATACCAACATTTTAAAAACAGGAATTAATGCAGCAATTTACATTTGGAACCCTGACAATCAACAATTTGCCAGTTATGTTGCAGGCTTTGGCACCAACGGAGGCTCTAATATTATTGCTTCTTCTCAGGCTTTTTGGGTACAAAGTGCTAATGGCTCAGCAACTATTACATTTAGAGAAGCTTCCAAAACAAGTACAACCGGTAGTTTTTTGAAAACAATAAATAACCAACCATTCAAAATTATTACTACTAACGCTAATGGAAGTGACGAAATGATAATTCATTTTAATAATAACACCACTAACCAATATGATGGTGGTTTTGATGCTCATAAATTGCCTTCTGACAACACGCTATTACCCATGATAGCAAGTATTATGAATAATGATATGTTTTCTATTAATCAACTACCTGAACAAGAAATTAATGTACCCATAAAAATACTTACAGGTGTTACAGGAACACATACTATCGAAATAGAAAACATTTCAGACTTAGGCAATATTTCTTGTTTGATTTTGGAAGATTTACAAACAGGAAACATGTATGATTTGAATCAAATCAACACTATAAATATTACCTTATACGACACTACTGTTTCTGCTAGGTTTTTATTACACATTGGAGCTCCAAAAAATATCGACATCAATGAAATTAGCTGTGTAAACCAACAAGATGGTGAAATAGCTTTTGCAAAAAACAGCACTTCTCCTTTTGATATTACGTGGAGAAATGCTAACAATAATGTAGTGTCATCCAAAAACAATGTATTGATGTATGATACACTAAGTAACCTTGCTAATGGAATCTATACTATTGAAACCACAGATGCACTTTGTGGAAATACAATAGACACAGTAGAACTAACCAATCCGTTACCAATAGTTGCAACATTCACCACTGCTAAAGATACTTTTGCTATTAACGAGCAAGTTAACTTCAATAATCAATCAACTAATGCAATCAATTATTTGTGGAATTTTGGTGATGGAAATACTTCAACGTTAGCCAGTCCAGCACATGCTTACATGCAACCTGGTTCGTATTTAGCAAAACTAAGAGCTTCTCAAAACAGCAATTGTTATCAGGAAATTGACAAGCTGATTACCGTTAGTAATACCGTTGTATCTGTTGATGAAATAACATCAAATGAAATTAAAATATGGACAATAGATAACTATATCCAAATGGAGTTTTTAGCTACTAAAAAATATACTGAAGTTGAAATTAGAGATTTATCCGGCAAATTAATTTTTTCCAAAAACATAGCTAATTCAACTTATGAAAAAATTAATACAACCAACTGGAGCGAAGCGGTATATTTAGTGACATTACTAGATAACAACGGAGAGAAAGAAATAAAAAAAGTGGCTATTGTAAAATAGCCACTTTTAATAAATTTTGTTTTTTATATCAAAACTTTATCACTCGTTGAACTAAGGTGTCATGTTCAAGGATAATTTTAACAAAATAAATACCATTTTTCTTAGGCATCATAATATTTATTGTAGATGAATTTACCGATTGTTTTACCAATACCAATTGACCTAATTCATTATATACTTCCACACTACTAACCAAGCTTTTTTGAGCATTAATAGTTATATTTTCATTTGTAGGGTTCGGGAAAAGTGATATTAACTGAAAAGAGTTTTCAGCAATACCAACCACATTTACATTTGTACATGCTGAGGTATCAATACATCCGTTTTGAGTTACTTCAACAGCATAATCACCTGAAATTGCTGCTGTAAAAGTTTGTGTTGTTGTTCCTGTGTAATTCATTCCATTACAATCAATCCAATTATAACTTGCCCCTGTAGCGTTTGCTGTAATATCATTTCCATTTAATGTAGTTGAAACATCAACAAGAATAACTGTTAAATTTTCTGTTACAATACTATCACAACCATTAGCTGCTGCCCCAGTTAATATAGAAGTATGATTTTCATTTGTAACAATGTTAGTAGAAATCGTTCCATCAGCATAGGTAAAGTCAGAACCAAAACAAACATTCTCATTAACGCCTGAAGTTACAGGACTACATGAGTTCTCACCCGTTAATATTAAATTGTCAACCAACCAAGTATCTGAACTTGAGCTTGAACGACCAGTTATTCTTATCTGAACTTGCGTAATAGAACCCGGAAAAGCAATTTCACAAATACTATAACCCTCTGTGGTTTGCAGTCCTGAATTTGCTGGTTGAAACATCGTTTCAGAAGCGGGTAAATAATTTACTTTTGCAACACCCGTTGCGTCATATCCCCAAAAGCTATTATTTGCAGTAGCTCCTCTAATTCGTAGTCGACTTACAAAAGTATTTCCTCCATCAATACTATACTCCACCAAAACATAATCTAAATTATCGGGACCTCCAGTACTACCATTAAGGTTCATTGCTGCCAATCTAAAATTTACACGTACACTATCGTAGCCCAAAGGAATGGTAATGTTATCAAAGTCTAAAATAAGCCCTCCTGAAACTGAAGTTGTTTCCCATGCTCTTGAACTATTTATGCCAATAGGACTATTTGGTGGTGCTGCTGATGCAGAACTTGTTCCGCTATTATAAACAACTGGACCAGTAAAATTCCACGTAGGTGTTGCAGGTGTTATTTCAAAATCTTGAATAGCTAATGTGTCTATGGCCAATTGTGCTTTTGTAAAAGATGTAACTCCAACAATACTTAAAGCTAATAATAAAAATTTGTAATTTTTTTTCATAGGTTTGATTTAATTTTTGGTTTATTGCAATAATAATGCTTTTTAATAATTATAACAATACTTTCAATATTAAAAATAATTGTCAAAATTTACCCTTCAAAAACTTTAGTTCCTTCGGTGCAATTTTTACAAATATCTATAGCTTGTCTGTTAGTCAATATGTTTTTTCTAAACGATTGGTACACCTCAGATTTCCAAAGTTCTTTAAAATTGGATATTGACACATCGCCTAACTGATGTTGCGCATCTTTATCAAAACAACAAGGCACCACCTTTCCATCCCATGTAATTACACATGAACTCCACATACGCCAACATTCATTGAGCATTTTGTTTTTTAAAGTGAATTTTCCGTTAGGCAGTTTTTTATAGCGGGAATATTTTTCATTTTCCGGAATAAGTGGATTTCCGTTTTCGTAGTTATATACCTGAGCCGTTTTAAAACGAATTTCATCAACACCCAACTCTTTTGCCAATAACTTTGCTTCTTCAATTTGATGCTCATTGGGTTTTACTACCAAAAACTGAAAAATAACATAAGGCGTTTTAGATTGAAGCTCTTTTTTCCATTTCAAGATATTTTTTGTTCCAGCCAACACCTTATCTAACTTTCCATGAATACGATAATTCTCATACACTTCTTGAGTAATACCATCAATAGAAATAATCAATCTGTCCAATCCCGATTCTATAGTTTTTTTAGCTGTTTCATCTGTAAAAAAATGTGCATTGGTTGATGTAGCCGTATAAATATTTTGTTGATTGGCATAAGTTACCATATCCAAAAAGTTAGGATTAATAAACGGCTCTCCCTGAAAATAAAAATTCAGGTAAAAAACATGTTTTTTTACCTTATTTATGGTCTGTTGGTAAAATGGATTTTTAAGATTCCCTTCGGGACGAGAAAATTGTTTTAGTCCGCTCGGACACTCAGGACAACCCAAATTACAAGCTGTTGTAGGTTCAATAGTTAAACTCATAGGTAAGCCTACTATTTTTCCCGATTTGGTAAGTTTTGAAAGATGATAACTGAAATATAATCCGATAATATTAATCCCTCTGACAAAAGTGATTTTCTTTAAAATACTAATATTATCATGTTTCAAAAGTGCCATTTGGTAAAGTTAATGAAAACAAATTGATGTAAAATACATCTTAATCAACACCTTAGTTTTCATCCTCTTTTTTCAAGATGGCATTCCACCCTTGAGCAGTAAGTTCATGAACCGTATCTCCATTAGAAACAAACTCGTACTTACCTTTATCAGAAGTTATATGTCCGATAATAGCAACTCTTTTTTGTTCTTTTATCTTTTCATAATCCTCTAAAGAAATGGTGAAAAGCAATTCATAATCTTCACCACCATTTAATGCACAAACAGAAGGGTTTAAATTCATTTCTTCAGCTGTAGAAACCGTTAAAGGGTCAATAGGAAGCTTGTCTTCATAAATAGTACACCCCACTCCCGATTGAGTACAAATATGAATAATTTCAGAAGAAAGTCCATCAGAAATATCTATCATAGAAGTAGGTTGAACTCCCAATTCTTTAAACATTTCAATAACATCCTGTCGTGGTTCAGGCTTTAGTTGTCTTTCTAACACATAATCGTATCCCGAAAAATCAGGTTGAATAGATGGATTTTCATTAAAAATTTGTTTTTCTCTTTCTAGCAACTGTAAGCCCATAAAAGCACCACCTAAATCGCCCGACACACAAATTAAATCATTTTCTTTAGCTCCATTTCTGTAAACTATTTCTTTCTTTTCTGCTTCACCAACAGCAGTTATACTTATAATCAACCCCGAATTTGATGAAGTAGTATCGCCACCAACCAAGTCAACTCCATAAATTTCGCAAGCCAACAACATTCCTTCATACAATTCTTCTAAAGCTTCAATAGAAATTTTATTAGAAACAGCAATAGAAACAGTAATTTGAGTAGGTACTGCATTCATAGCATAAACATCAGAAAGATTAACTGTAACAGCCTTATATCCTAAATGCTTAAATGGTGTATAAATCAAATCAAAATGGATGCCCTCTACCAACATATCAGTAGTTACCACGATTTGTTTATTTTTAGACGGTGCAATTACAGCAGCATCATCACCAACACCTTTAACAGAAGTTGGGTTTTTTAATTTTATTTGAGAAGTAAGGTGATTGATTAATCCAAATTCACCAAGATTCTCAATTTCTTTGGGGTTATTTTTATCTTCAAACATAAGGCAAAGGTAAGAATTTCATTTATTGAACAATCTATTTAAATTTAGATTTACTTTTTTCACTTTTTCTTTGTTTCAATACCACATTTTAGGTACTTTTGTCCTAATTTAGAATTAATCTAAATAATTGAATTATGATAACAGTTTCAGAAAACGCAAAAAGACAAGCAATTAAGTTAATGCAAGAAGATAATGCTCCTGAAGGAAGCTTTATTAGAGTGGGTGTTAAAGGTGGTGGGTGCTCTGGTTTGACTTACGATTTATCATTCGACCATGTTATGAACGATGATGATAAAATCTTTGAAGATAACGGAATGAAAGTCGTTTGCGACAAAAAGAGCATTCTATACCTTGCCGGAACAGAACTTGATTTTTCAGGTGGACTTAATGGTAAAGGCTTTATTTTTAAAAATCCTAACGCTAATAGAACTTGCGGTTGTGGGGAGAGTTTCTCGCTGTAAGTTTCAGGTTTGAAGTTCAATATTAATAAACTTCAAACTTTGAACATTAAACTTTTAAACTAATAAAATGGCATACACAGAAGACGATTTAAAAGAAGAATTAAAAGATAAAGAATATAAATACGGCTTTACTTCAAACATTGAAGCAGATAAACTTCCTCCCGGATTAAACGAAGAGGTGATACACTTAATTTCTGCCAAGAAAAATGAGCCGGAATGGATGTTGGAATACCGTTTAAATGCTTTTAGAGCATGGCAAAAAATGGTTGAACCAGAATGGGCTCATGTACGTTACCCAAAGATTGATTTTCAAGCATTGTCTTATTATTCAGCTCCTAAAAACAAAGGAGATGTAAAATGGGAAGACATAGACCCTGAAATGAAAGCTACTATGGATAAATTGGGAATCTCTATGGATGAACAAAAAGCACTATCGGGTGTTGCCGTTGATTTCGTGTTTGATTCAGTTTCTGTAAAAACTTCTTTTCAAGAAAAACTAAAAGAGTTAGGAATAATTTTTTGCTCGTTTAGCGAAGCTGTTCAAAATCATCCTGAATTGGTGAAAAAATACATTGGAACAGTAGTTCCAACTTCTGATAATTTCTATGCTGCATTAAATTCCGCAGTATTTTCTGATGGTTCTTTTTGCTACATTCCAAAAGGAGTACGATGCCCTATGGAGCTTTCTACTTATTTTAGAATAAACGAAGCCAACACCGGACAGTTTGAAAGAACATTGGTAGTAGCTGATGAAGGAAGTTATGTAAGCTACCTAGAAGGGTGTACTGCTCCATCTCGAGATGAAAATCAATTACATGCTGCTATTGTTGAGCTAATTGCTTTAGACAATGCCGAAATAAAATATTCAACGGTACAAAACTGGTTTCCTGGCGATAAAGAAGGTAAAGGTGGTGTATATAATTTCGTAACCAAAAGAGGTATTTGCCACAAGAATGCTAAAATTTCGTGGACACAAGTTGAAACAGGATCTGCTGTTACTTGGAAATATCCATCTTGTATTTTAAAAGGCGACAATTCTATTGGCGAATTTTACTCAGTAGCGGTAACCAACCACTACCAACAAGCTGATACAGGAACAAAAATGATTCATTTAGGAAAAAATACTAAAAGTACCATTATCTCTAAAGGAATATCGGCCGGACATAGCAACAACTCTTACCGAGGACTGGTGCAAATACATAAAAATGCTAGCAATGCAAGGAATTTCACACAATGTGATTCATTGTTGATGGGTGATCAATGTGGAGCACATACTTTTCCATACATTGAAGCAAAAAACAGTACTGCTAAAATAGAACATGAAGCCACCACTTCAAAAATTGGCGAAGACCAAATATTCTATTGCAACCAAAGAGGAATAGATACCGAAAAAGCGATTAATTTAATTGTTAATGGTTACGCCAAAGAAGTATTAAATAAATTACCAATGGAATTTGCTGTTGAAGCTCAAAAACTATTGGAAATTAGTTTAGAAGGATCAGTAGGATAAGAATAGGGCTGAGAAATTTAAAATTATTGATAACAAAAATATAAATATAAGTGAGCATCGGTTACATCAGTATTATCCGTGTTCTATAAAAATAAGTGAAATGATTAAAATAAATAACTTACACGCCAGTATTGATGGTAAAGAAATCTTAAAAGGAATTAACCTAGAAGTAAAAGCAGGTGAAGTACATGCTATTATGGGGCCAAATGGTTCAGGAAAAAGTACCTTATCCTCTGTTTTAGCTGGAAGAGAAGAGTTTGAAGTTACTGAAGGTTCAGTGGAGTTTGATGGTAAAGACTTACTGGATTTAGCTCCTGAAGATAGAGCTAGAGAAGGGTTGTTTTTAGCTTTTCAATATCCGGTAGAA
This sequence comes from Flavobacteriales bacterium BRH_c54, assembly GCA_000961845.1. Taxonomy (GTDB): domain Bacteria; phylum Bacteroidota; class Bacteroidia; order Flavobacteriales_E; family Vicingaceae; genus BRH-c54. The sequence continues at coordinate 29,959 of LADZ01000013.1, read as the reverse complement.
ATTCCGGGAGTGAGCAATATCAACTTCTTAAAAACAGCAATCAACGAAAAAAGAGCTTACCTTAACCAAGAGCCTGTTTCTGCAAAAGAATTTTTAGGCATGGTAAAAGAAAGATCTGCTTTGGTAGAATTAGATACTAAATTGGCTAACCGCTCGGTAAACGAAGGATTTTCTGGTGGTGAGAAAAAAAGAAACGAAATTTTCCAAATGGCAATGTTAGCTCCTAAATTGGCTATTTTGGATGAAACTGATTCAGGATTAGACATTGATGCCTTAAGAATTGTTGCCAATGGAGTAAATAAGTTGAAGTCGCCTAATAACGCAACGATTGTTATTACGCATTACCAACGCTTGTTAGATTATATTGTTCCTGATTTTGTGCATGTATTATACAACGGAAAAATTGTCAAATCCGGAGGAAAAGAATTAGCGATAGAATTAGAAGAAAAAGGATATGATTGGATAAAATCTGAAAATGTTGAATTATAAATGTTAGGTTACACATCTATTATTTAAAATTCAAAACTTAAAATTTAACATTCCAAAAATGACAACAGCAGAACTAACAAAAAAAGATACTTTCTTAGCCACATTATCACCTCTTCAGTTTAATGAAGACGGTTATTTTGAAGGCTTACGAAATAATGCAAAAAACGAACTTAACGAATTAGACTTTCCTACTTCTAAAACAGAATATTGGAAATATACACGTGTGGGCAAAATTGTAAACAATACCTACACCTTGGGTCAACCTGAGAAAATTGATGTTAGCAATTTTTTAATTCCAAATTTGGATGCACAAGTATTGGTAATTATTAACGGACATGTAGTTGCCGATTTATCTGATTTCACTTCAGTAGATGGCATTACATTAACTTCACTTTCTCACGCTAAAAAGCAAAATTTTGAAGGATTAAAAAAACATTTCAATCAGTTTACTCAAGATAAAAAAGAAATATTTTTAGCGTTCAACAATGCCTTTCATACCGATGGTATTTATTTGGAAGTGGCTAAAAACAAAATCGTTGAAAAACCTTTCCATATTATCAACATTACTACTGGAAATAATACGATTTCGCTAAGCAGAAATTTATTTGTTGCCAATGCTGGTAGTCAGGTAAAAATCATCGAATCTTTTATTAATGTTGGTGGTGAAAAGAATTTTAACAACCACGTTTCAGAATTTTTTGTTGCTGAAAATACCCATTTAGAATACAATAAAATTCAGGATAAAAAAGAAAATAACTTTAGCATTGCTACCGAACAAGTTTACCAAGATGCTAATAGTAATTTCACCATCAATACTGCTATCTTTAATGGTGCGTTGGTAAGAAATAACCTAAACATTGAAGTAGATGCGTCCAACTGCGAAACTAACCTTAACGGATTGTATTTAGGGAAAAACAAAGATCATATTGACAATCACACCGTAGTTGACCATAAAAAACCACACTGTAATTCTAATGAGGTTTATAGAGGTGTGTTAGATGATGAATCAACAGGAGTATTTAACGGAAAAGTGTTTGTTAGACAAGATGCTCAAATTACTAATGCTTTTCAGCAAAACAACAATATTTTACTTTCTGATAATGCAACTGCAAACTCAAAGCCTGAGTTAGAAATTTATGCCGATGATGTAAAATGTAGCCATGGTTCAACAACTGGACAGATTGATGAAGAAGCGATTTTTTACTTACAATCGAGAGGAATTTCGAAAAAAGGAGCCTTAAAATTAATGATTAATGCTTTTGCTAAAGATGCCTTGGAGAGAATATCTATTGAGACCTTGCACGAGTATATTGATGCTAAAATTGAGGAAGAATTGGAGTGATTGTTTAATGTGTGAATGAGCAAATGTGCAGATATGAGAATTACTTAATGTGAGAATTAATGTAAGTCTGAACAAAATTTTAAATTGATAATGGACAAAGAGGAATTGCAACATAGAATTAAAAATGCAATTGTATTGTTAACTGATGGACATTCATTTAAAGTTGGCGACTTGACTCTTAAGTGTCAAAATGATTATTTTGATGTAACCGGTTGGTCATTAAAGAGTGACATTAAAAACATTACAAAAAAGACTGCTCTATCTGAGTTAAAAGAAACCAAGGAATTGTTTAATAAAATGTGTTTAACATCCCCTGAACTTCTTGATTTCATAAAAGGAAGAGAAATTAGATTTTATTTAAGTTTTGATATTGAAAAAAGTAGTGTTGAAATTTGTAGTGAAACAAATGGAGATTTAAAGTGGACAATGGAGTTAAAAGAATAAAAATAAAAACTGTGGAAGCAACAACATATAAGTTAAATGTAGAAGAAATTAGAAAAGACTTCCCCATCCTTCACCGCCAAGTGAACGGGAAACCATTAATCTATTTTGATAATGGAGCTACTTCGCAAAAACCTCGACAAGTAATTGATGTTATCAATCGTTATTACCAACACGAAAATAGCAATATCCACAGAGGAATTCATACCTTAAGTCAGGAGGCTACCGATGCTTATGAAAAAGCCCGAAAAACAATACAACAGTTTATTAATGCCCAACATCATCACGAAGTAATCTTTACTAGCGGTACCACAGGAAGCGTGAATTTAGTAGCTTCTAGCTTTGGAAAAAAACACATTCAGGCAGGCGATGAAATTATTATTTCCACCATGGAACATCATTCTAATATTGTTCCGTGGCAAATGTTATGCGAAGAAAAAAAAGCTATTTTAAAAGTAATTCCAATCAATGACAAAGGTGAATTATTGATGGAGGAGTTTAAAAGACTGCTTTCGCCTAAAACAAAATTAGTAACTGTAACACATGTTTCCAATACATTAGGAACCATAAATCCTGTTAAAGAAATTATTAAATTGGCTAAAGCGGCTGGAGCTTTTGTGTTGATTGATGGAGCACAAGCAGTTCCTCATACCAAAGTTGATGTTCAAGAGCTAGATTGCGATTTTTATGCTTTTTCGGGGCATAAAATGTTCGGCCCCACAGGTGTAGGTATTTTATATGGAAAAGAAGCCATTTTAAATGAGTTACCTCCCTACCAAGGTGGTGGAGATATGATTAAAACCGTAACTTTTGAGAAAACAACTTACAACGAACTACCTCATAAATTTGAAGCAGGAACACCCAACATTGTTGGTGGACTGGGTTTAGCAGCTGCCATTGATTATATGAATAAGATTGGTATCACCAACATTGAAGCTTACGAGCATGAGTTATTAAACTACGCCACCGAAAAAATAAAGAAAATAGAAGGGGTTAGAATAATAGGAGAAGCTGCCAACAAAGCAAGTGTATTGTCTTTTTTGGTAGATGGCATACATCCATCTGACATTGGGATGATTATAGACAAATTGGGAATAGCTATTAGAACCGGGCACCATTGTACCGAACCGCTAATGAATCGCTTTGATATTCCCGGAACAGCAAGAGCCTCATTTGCTTTTTATAATACCAAAGAGGAAATTGATACTTTTATACTTGCTTTGGAAAGAGCACTGAAAATGTTATTGTGAGTTTATAAAGTTTGTAAAGTAAAAAGTTAGAAAGTAAAAAATGAAAATAGATAGATTTGAAGATATTATTGCATGGCAAAAAGCTAAACAACTTTCTATACTTATTTATAGAGATTTTGCTGGCAGTAAAGACTTTGGTTTTAAAGACCAAATTCAAAGAGCTGCTGTTTCTGTTATGAATAATATTGCTGAAGGATTTGAAAGAAAATCCAATAATGAATTTAAATACTTTTTATATATTGCTAAAGGTTCTTGTGGAGAAGTACGTTCTATGCTTTATTTGGCTAAAGAATTAAACACCATTTCTAAAGAAAGTTTTGATGAAAAATATCAACTTGCTGAAGAAATATCCAAGGTTCTTTCAGGATTAATAAAAACTTTATAAACTTTACTAACTTTCAACTTTATGAACTCCATTAAAGAAATACAACAAGAAATAATAGAAGAATTCGCTCTGTTTGATGAATGGATGGATAAGTACGAGCACATCATTGAATTAGGCAAAGATTTACCGTTGATTGATGAACAATATAAGACAGACGAAAATTTAATAAAAGGCTGCCAAAGTAAGGTTTGGTTACATGCAGAACTAAAAGACGGTAAAATAATTTTTTCTGCCGATAGTGATGCTATTATTACTAAAGGAATTGTTGGGTTAGTGATTAGAGTATTTTCCAACCATACCCCACAAGAAATAATTGATGCCAATTTATTTTTCATAGATCAAATTGGATTACAAGAACACTTGTCGCCAACCAGAAGTAATGGATTATTATCAATGTTAAAACAAATTAGAATGTATGCTATTGCATTCAATACACAAGCTAAGGCCTAGTTGAAAGTTTATAAATTGAAAAAGATGGAAGAAAATAAAGAACATACCAACCAACTCTCCAAACAAGATGTGGAGTTGCAAATTATAGAAGTACTTAAATCAGTATATGACCCTGAAATTCCTGTAGATATTTATGAATTGGGATTAATTTATGAAATTAAATTAGATGAGGAGTTTAATGCCGAAATTTTAATGACATTAACATCCCCTTCTTGTCCTGTAGCAGAAAGTTTACCTGAAGAAGTCCGCCAAAAAATTGAAGCACTTTGGTCAGTAAAATCATGTATAGTTACCATGGTTTGGGAGCCATCTTGGAACAAAGACATGATGAGTGAAGAAGCTAAGTTTGAATTAGGATTTATGTAAGAAAATAAGTCTTTAATTCAATGTTTTCAATTTATCTTGAGCTCTTTGCTGGTAAAATCCTTTTTCATCAATAATTTTCTGAAGCAATATTTTAGCTTTACTTGTTTCTTTCAGCTCTATTAATGTAAGGGCTTTATTCCATTTTGCTTCCTGATTAAACTCTGTTTGAGGATTTTTTAAAACCGCATCAAGTTTACTTAAGGCTCTTTTATAATTCTTTAAATTATATTCTGATAAAGCCCCATAAAACAAAGCATTTACATCTTTTGGATGTTTAACAAGAATCATTTCAAAATCAATTAAAGCTTCTTTATATGCCAACTTTTTGAAGTTTATAATAGCTCTTTCTAATACATCTTTATAGGTTTCTTTAACTACAGTTTGGTCTAACGATTTTTCAGCTTCAGCTTTTTGCTCTTTGTTAAGAAAATCAACCGGAGTAGCATCTGTTTCAGCTAATTTCTTAAAATCTTCTTCATTCTGATATTCAACAGCATAATCTACCACTTTATAATCATACAGATAGTAAGTATTTTGAGCTGTTATTCTGGCAGACAAAGAATTTCCAGATGCTACAGCTTCTTGTTTAGCAGCTGGTGCTTGAGCAAATTTTGCTTTTTTTCTATTGGTTTCATTTCTTTGTTTCTCCGTCACCACTTTATCAACATCAGGTTCACTTTCTTCAGAAGTCACAGTTGATGAAATAACTTGCTGATTGTTATTCAACACTTCATTGTCGTAATAAGTAGCATTCTTGTCATTTTTTGAAAACACCTCCTCCTCAACAACTTCTGCATCCATACTTTCAGGAGCTTCATCTGCCAATACTATATCATTTTCAATATCATCTATATCACTTGGCGTTCCTCTATAACCCGGCTTATCAAAAACACTTGGTGGAATAGGTTGTTCTAAATTTTCAGTTACTGTTTCTGCCATTTTTAAAGTATTATCTTCAGTAGCTTCATCTTTATTTTGACTTCTATCAACGACTTCTTTCTTATCTTCATCAATTCTTTCTTCTTTAATATAATTCTCTGTTGGAGCAGGGTCATTTTGCTCTTCTTCTATTTGCTGATGAACAGCCATTTCGTTTTGTGCAAACTTATTCTCATCAAACAAATTAAATAAAAAGTACGCTCCAAAAATTATGGCTACAAGAGATGCTGCTGCCATAAGCCAACCTCCTCTAAAAAAAGGATTTGACTCTCCGGTTGCAATTCTATTGTCGATTTTATTATCAATAGCCAAAATAGTAGCACTATTTGTGGCATACTTCATTCCTGCCATCGCATCAGAACACAAATCACAATCGAGCATGTGTTTTTCCACCTCGTGCAACTCTTTCTTAGAAAGCTGATGCTTAATATACTTCATCATCGTTTCTTTAGAAATGCATGTGGTTGCAGAAAATATATGGTTATGTAATTCTTTCATATCATTTTCAATTATTCACTTCAAATTATTCATTTGTATGGCTAAATTTCTTTTTCCGTTTTGTATGTAACTTTTTACTTGTTTTACAGAGTAACCTGTTTCTTCAGCTACCTCGTTGTAGCATTTTTCTTTCAGAAAAAACAATTCAATACAAATTCGCTGTTCTTCTTTTAATACTGCAATTGCTTTCTCTAAATCAGTTAATATTAATTCTTGCTCAAATTTTTCGCTTATTTCAAATGGAGCTGCAAAAGTCTCTTCATGTTCATAAGCTGCTTCATATTCGTTTACTTTTCTCAACACCGATTTCATTTTTCTTAAATGCATTAAGCAATGATTTCGTGCAACGCTATGTAACCATGATTTAAAGTTCACTATTTCATGCTTTTTAAGGTCTTCCATTAAGTTTTCAAAAATCTGCAAAACTGCATCTTCAGATTCGGTTTCGTTTTTCAGGTATTTAAGGCAAACACCAAACACCAAGTGAGAATATCTTTTATATAATTCACCCAAATATATTCCATCTCCATTGCTCTTATATGTTACAATAAGCTCGTTGTCGGACAATTTCTGAGGTCTATTTTTCTTAAAGATATTCATTGATAAAGTTTGGTCACTAAAAATGAATTGATAAAGGTATTAAAAAAGTTCAAGGTTTAATAGTAAAAGTTAAACCTTGAACTTTTAGGGATTTACTTAAATTCCTGAGCTAAATCGAAATAACTTTTAGTTTCTACTACAATTACTCCACCATTAACATCTCCGTATTTTGCAGGAACGCCTCCGGTATAAACTTTCATTGCTCCAATAGCTAATCCGGGAATACCTATCTCTCCATTTATTGATTTCATTCCATCTGTAATAAACTGAGTAGAAGTTGGTCGTGCTCCTCTTATATAAACATCTTTACCATTGTTAGCTAATGTAACCCCTGGCAACATGGTGGCTATTTTAATAGGATCTTTAATATTTGGACTGTTACTAATTTCTTCGATAGTTAACGCTTGCACATGTGGCTCATCTTTATTTATTAGCGGTATTACGTGCATAACTTCTGTAACTACAAACGGATCTAACATTGTTGCTGTTTGTTCCATAGCCATATCTACATAAGTAATTTTATCAGAAGTAATCCTAACCTCTTTTGTTTCAATTGTTCCAAACCCAGTAGATTTTGCTGTTACTGTATAAACTCCAGTACTCAAAGGTTTTATAGTATATTTTCCATCAAAATCAGTTACCGCTCCTTTCAATGTCCCTCCTACTTCTACATACACAGAAACATTAAAAATTGGCTCTCCTGTAACTTTATCTTTTACAACTCCTTTTATTTCTCCATTCTGAGAAAAGGCTGCCGAACACATTATTAATACTGAAAAACCTAAAGCAATCAGTTTTGTAGTTGCATTTCTAAATAAGGTTAATTTTCTATTCATCATTTTAGCTTTTAGATGATTGTTTTTGTAATTTCTAGTTTTCATAATTTCTAGGTTTTAGGTGAATATTATGTTTTGTTTGCCCTTTAGATGCAACTACTTTCTAAATTCCATAAAATTTTTAATTTTTTTTAATCTTCCTAGATGAATAAACTATATTTATTTTTTTGTTATCTTTAACCCGTTGTAAATCACTAACCAACTAAAACTATGATAAAAACTAGCTCTCTTATTATTATTCCTAGCTTACTTTTAGTAGCTGTAGGATGTTCAACACAAGAAAATAAAAACCAAGAACCAGAAAAAGAAATTACACCCGCTTTTGATATTAGTCAAATAGATTCCTCTCATTCTGCTTGTGATGATTTTGAACAATTTGCTGCTGGTAATTGGCTAAAAAACAATCCTGTTCCTGAATCTGAAAGCCGTTGGGGAAGTTTTAATGTGTTGCATGATGAAAATGAATTGCAACTTAAAACCATAGTGGAAGAAGCTTCAAGTGCTAAAGGCAAAAAAGGAACAAACTTACAGTTAGTTGGAGATTTTTACACCTCAGCATTAGATTCTACCACTATTAATAAATTAGGTTATGAACCCATAAAACCGCATTTAGATAAAATAAACGAAGCTGCTACTATAGCTGATTTAATAACTACTTCTGTAGAAAATAAAAAAATTGGTTCAGGTGCATTTTTTGGATTTTATGTTTACATAGACGCAAAGAACAGTGACAGATACATTACTTACTTGTCTCAAGGAGGACTTGGGCTACCCGATAAAAGTTATTATTTTCCTAAAGATGAAAGAGGCGAAAACATACTTGCCGAATATGAAAAATTTATCACTAAACTATTTGTTCTTACTGATAATTCGGAAGAAATAGCTGCTCAAAAAGCCAAAAACATCATCAAAATTGAAACAGAATTGGCATCCAACTCTATGGATAGGGTAGATTTAAGAGATCCGCATAAAACGTATCATAAAATGGATAAAGCAGGTTTGCAAAAATTAATGCCTGCTATTAATTGGCAAGACTTCTTCACTACCGCAGAGTTTAAAGATTTTGATACTTTAGTTGTTCGTCAACCTGATTTCTTTAAAGCATTAAACAATTCTTTCAAAAAATTTCCTTTAGCAGATTGGAAAGACTACGTTGCTTATCATTTTATTAATGATTTTTCCGGACACCTAAGTATAGATTTTGAACAAGCCGATTTTGATTTTTATTCCACTACACTAAAAGGTGTTAAACAAATGAAACCACAATGGAAAAGAGCTTTAGGGAAATCTAACAATTATGTTGGTCAGCCTTTAGGAAAATTATTTGTTGAAAAACATTTTCCTGAAGAGTCTAAACAAATGGTATTGGATATGATTCATAATATTTCTGATGTTTTTAAAGAACGAGTACAACAATTGGACTGGATGAGCGATGAAACAAAATCTAAAGCATTAGAAAAACTAAGCAAATTCAATTACAAAATTGGTTACCCTGACAAGTGGAAAGATTATAGCTCTGTTAATATTAAACCAACTACTTTAGTTCAAAATGTGATGAACATGAACTACCACAATTATAAAGAAAACATTGACAAATTAGGAAAACCAATTGACAAAGATGAATGGGGAATGAACCCACAAAGAATCAACGCCTATTACAATCCTACTATGAACGAAATTGTTTTTCCTGCTGCTATTCTTCAACCTCCATTTTTTAACCCTGAAGCTGATGATGCTATTAATTATGGTGGAATTGGAGCAGTTATCGGTCACGAATTTTCTCATGGCTTTGATGATAAAGGAAGTCAATTTGATGGTGATGGGAATCTGAAAAATTGGTGGACAGATGGAGATCTGAAAAATTTTGGAGAACGTACAGCAAGATTAGTCAACCAGTTTAATAACTACGAAGTGGCTGAAGGCAATAAAGTAAACGGAGAACTTACTCTTGGTGAAAACATTGCTGATATTGCCGGATTAACCTTAGCGTATTACGGTTTACAAAAAGCTGTGGAAAAGAAAGGAAAACCGGAACTAATTGATGGTTTTGACCACAACCAACGTTTCTTTTTAGGTTGGGCTCAGGTTTGGCATACTAATGCTAAAGATGAATTCCTTATCAACCAAGTGAAAACAGATAATCACTCTCCAACAAGGTATAGAATTAATGGCCCATTGGTTAATATGAATGAATTCCATAATGCTTTTGGTTGCAAAGAAGGAGAAATGGTTGCTGCCGATAGTTTAAGAGTTACTATTTGGTAAAAGAGGTTTTATAAACTTAAAAAGGTCGGAATAAAATTGACTCATTCCGACCTTTTTTATTTTTGACTGTTTACCTTTGCCACTATGAACCTGAAACAAAAAGACAAACAATACATTTGGCATCCATTCGACCAGCAAAAAAATGCTGATGTAATTCCTATTGTGAAAGGCAAGGGAGCTTTTGTTTTTGATGAAGCCGGTAAGCAATACATTGATGGATTTTCCAGTTGGTGGGTAAATATTCATGGACATGCACACCCTTATATTGCTCAAAAAATTTACGAACAAGCACTAGAATTAGAACATGTTGCTTTTGGTGGATTTACACATCCTCAAGCAGTAAAGCTTTCGGAAAGATTAATTCATTTACTACCAACAAACATTGAAAAAATATTTTTCTCAGATAATGGCTCAACTGCCAACGAGGTCGCACTGAAAATGGCTATTCAGTATTGGTTCAACAAAGGCGAAAAACGTACTCGTTTTATTGCCTTAGAGCATGATTACCATGGTGATACTTTCGGGAGTATGAGTTTAACCGCCAGAGGTGGTTTTAACGAACCTTTTGAAACACTATTGTTCCATGTTGATTTTATTGAACCTCCAACAGAAAAAAACAAATTAGCAGTTTTAAATGAATTTGAAAACTATTTAAAAACCAATGAGATAGCTGCTTTTATTTTTGAACCTATTATTCAAGGAGCAGCCGGAATGTTAATGCATTCACCAGAAATTTTATCAGAAATGATAGGGTTGTGTAAAAAATACCATGTAATTACTATTGCTGATGAAGTTTTTACAGGTTTTGGAAGAACAGGAAAATGGTTTGCTTCTAATTATTTTCAGCATAAACCTGATGTTTTTTGTTTGTCCAAAGGAATTACAGGCGGTTTTATGCCCTTAGGAATTACAGCAGTTTCTGACACCATTTACCAAGCTTTTTATTCAGATAATGCTAAGCATACTTTTTTACACGGACATTCTTACACAGGGAATCCACTTGCTTGTGCTGCTGCCAATGCTTCGTTAGATTTATTTGAATCGGAAGATACTTTTGAGAAAATTGAACGCATTTGCCAATTACAAAAAACATTTATTCAAAGCATTCAACACCATAAACAGGTTAGAAATGCCCGATGTTTTGGAACTATTGCTGCTATTGAGTTACAAACTGATGGTGAGAGTAATTATTTTAACTCCAAAGGCAAAGAAGCATATCAATTTTTGTTGAAGAAAGGAATCATTCTCAGACCACTCGGAAATGTGATAACCATTATTCCTCCTTATTGTATTTCCGATGCTGAATTAAATACGATTTATCAAGGAATTACAGCTTATTTGAATCAGTAATTCATTTTTTCTTTGTCAACAACTGTTTTTCTTCTTCAAAATTGAAGTGAGGAAATTCAGTAGTTAATCCTTGTATTATAGCGAGTTGATTTTTAATAAATTGCTGATGATTTTCACTGTCAAAATCAAAAGGCTTGTGCGTTGCTGCTTGTTTAATTTTTTGAATGTTTCCTATTAAAGCGATGGTCTCTTTAGAGAAATAGCTCATTGAAAATTTTTCCCAAACATAATTTACTGCCAAATCTGTTGGATGGACTAAATCATCTTTAAAAAAACGATAATCACGCAATTCGTCCATTACAATTTCATAAGCCGGAAAATAAGAGCAATTATCAAAGTTTTCGGTGAGTTCTTTTATGCTTAAATGCAAAACTGACTTACTTAAATTATTTTCCCACAAACCGTCTTTAACATGACGAACAGGGCTAACAGTAAAAACAATATTAATATCCGCATTACTACCTTTAATACTTTTAATAAGGGAGGTATAAGCTGCAACTATTTCTTCTACTTTCAGTAATCTTTTTGAAAAATGCTTAGCAGGAATTTTATGACAATTAGCAACCACCCCATACTTTTCGTGTTTATACACCCAAGCAGAGCCAAAAGTAACAAACAAATAACTCGCTTTCTTTAGTTGTTTATTTGATGAACTAATAGATTGATTAATGGTTTGCAAACACTCAGTCTTATTACTATTGGAATAACTACCATGATGTTGTAAACTCAACCATTTATCATTGAAAAAAAGTAAATCCTCATCTTTAAAGTTGCTCTTATTTAAGATATGAGTTAAATTATTAGCAATAGAAATAGGATTATAAATTATTCCGAATGGATTTACAACTGTATTAAATTTATTGGAAGTAAGTTTTTCTCCAATATTTTGGGCAAAGCAAGAGCCTAAAATTATTAATGAATCCTTATAATCTATTAGTTTTTTTACCGAAGGAATTACAACTGAAATTGAAAACTTCATAAGTATTTTATTTTCTATAAATCCAATATTCAGGATTTAGTTTTGTCATTCCTTTCCATATTTCAATATGAACAGATGTTCCTGAATTTCCGGTATCATTAATTAATATACCAAGTTCTTGTTTAGTAGAAATCTTATCTCCTTTTTGCACAAAAACATCACTCATATAAGAATAAACAGATAAATATTCTCCATGTCTAACCATCACTACTTTTCCTTCACCGGGAATAATTGCCACAGAACTTACTTCTCCATCAAAAATTGCTCTTGCTTTTGCTCCGCCACTAGTGCTAATATCAATACCATTATTATTTACCACAATTCCAGGTAATACAGGGTGATTGTGCTGACCAAATTTAGCGGTAATAACGCCTTCAATAACTGGCCAAGGGAGTTTACCTTTATTAGCTTCAAAAGAGTTAGAAAGCATCTGAGCTTCCGGAGTCATTGGGAAACCTTTGGTGGTATTTCCGGCTTTTTTAGCCGCTTCTTTTGCTTTACGAATTTCTTCTTCAATAATTCGCTGTATAGCTTTTTGTAGTTTCGCAGCAGCTTCTTCTTTTTTTCTTAACTTGTCTTTAAGATCTTGTTCTTTACCTTGTAATTTAGAAATTACTGTTTCCTGTTGATTTTTTTCTACTGCTAATTTGCTTTTTTCTTGTTCTTCTAAAGAAAGTAGTGCCGCTTTTTCTTGTTTACTATTTTTTAAATCATTGTTTCTTTTCTGAAGATCTTGTTGTGTTTTAACTATCAGTTCTGCTTGAGATTGCCTGTAAGTAGTATATTGCTGAATGTATTTTAATCTTTTGTATGCCTGATTAAAACTCTCGGCAGCCATCACAAACATAATTTTGTCCTTCTGACTCTTATGAATAAAGGCATAATAAATCATTTTAGCATATTCTTGTTTTAATTGTACCAAATCCTTTTCCATCGCAGTAATAATAGCTTCATTATCTGCAATTTTTTTATTAATCAGTTTTATTTCGGAATGTATGGTTGAAATTAAATTAGCTCGGGCATTAATTTTACTTTTTAGTTTAAGCAATTGATCGTAAGTAAGTGCTTTGTTTTTTTCGGTTTCTTTAAGCATTCCATTAATAAGAGATATTTCCTTATTCAGTTCTTTTTTTCTTTTTTCTAATTCAGATTTAGACTGAGCAATTCCATTTGTTGAAAACATCAGCAGTCCGAAGCAAAAAAGCAAAAGATAACTACAATTAATTTGTTTGAACAGGCTCATATTTAGCTGGAATTTTAAATATAAATGAAATGTCTTCTTTTTCAATAGATACCTTAGAGTAATCAATTAAAATATTAACTGTTTTTTCTGAGATTAAAGTTACATCAATTTTCTGGGGAAATGAATTATCTTCTAGTTCCATAAAATCACTATACTTACTCACTAAAGAATGGTCAGACTTTGGAGTTGATAATATTAACTCAATAATTTTAAAGGTTTCAGGTGATAACCATATTGCTTGAGTGAGTTCTTTTAATTTATTTTTATCTTTCTTTAGGTCTTTCCTCACTTTTCTTTTCTTCTCGGTACTAATATAATAAGCATGTTTTTTCTTATCCACATTCGTAATAATGTCTTTCTCTTCTTTCTCAAACTCTATACTATTCCCAACAATCACAGCTTCTAACATTTGATAATCTAAATCAGTTCCAAATTTATTATTAATATAATCAAAAGTACCCACAAAATATTGTTTATCAATTCTATTTAAAAACATTACACTATCTTTAGTAATTAATACTCTAGCCATTTCAATTCCTAATAATGGTGTAATAGAAACCCAAATAGCACTGTCTTTTTTTACTCTGATATGAGCTTTAAAAGAAGTTTCTTTATCATCAATAACCTTTATAGAAGCTTTTGCAGAAAGCACATTAAACTGAAATTCATTTTTTTCAAGGCTGTCAATTAGATTTTTATCAGAAATATGTTTTATTCTACCAAAATCGGTAGTAACAGTTTTTTGCCTTGATTTACATGCAAAAAGACTTATTAAAACTAGTAGAAAAATATATACTAATCGGTTACTTCTATTCATACAATTTACCTTCAGCTATTTTTTTATCCAACCACTCAGAACCTTCGCCTGATTCTTTAGCTTTTTTCCAATATTTTAATGCTTCTTTGGGCTGATTGAGTTGATACAAAACATCTCCTAAATGTTCTAATATTACAGCATTTTTATCACCACCAACACTCACCGCTTTTTCTAACCACTCTTTTGCTTGTACATATTTGCCTTGTTTATACAAAATCCAAGCATACGTATCTAAATAATTAGGCTGGTTAGGTTCTAATTCATTACAAAGAGCTGATAATTTTTCTGCGCGTTCCAATTTTTCTTCTCTAAGTGATAAAAAGTAACTGTAATTATTTAATACATGTATATTTTTACTATCAATTTCCAATGCTTTTTCGTATGCCGCATCAGATTTATCATATAATTTCATGCTGTTATAAGCATCACCTAAGGTAGCATAAAACTGAGTTTTAAGTGGTGGATTATCAATTACGTAGTCTTTTCCTATTTCTAAATATTCAGTAGCCTCTTTATAGTTTTTATTTTCTAACTGTACGACCCCATAAAAAAGGTAAGGTATTGGTTGGTTTGGAAATAATTCTGTTGCTCTCTTGCTATCTCTCTCTAACCCTTCCTTATCGTTAAGTTCCGATTCTAAAAACAACAATTGATTCCAAATTGGATAACGAGAGTTGTCAAACTCAATGGCTTTTAAATAATTTTCTTTAGCTCCTTCTAATTTATTTTCTCTTAATAAAAAATCAGCATAAATGGTATAAGCTTTTGCTTCTTCCGGATGTGTTTTTATAAGAATTTTATTCAACTCAAAAGCTTCTTTTTTTAGAGTTACACTCTTATCAGATAAAGAATAATAAGAAAGTAAAATTTGCACTTTAGTATCTATATCTAAATCTGGACTTTGAAAAGCCAATTTTGCTTCTTCCAATGCTTTTTCATTTTCATTTTTTGCTTTATAATAATCGTATAAAGACAAATGTGCATAAGGATTTTGAGGGTCTTTTTCTAAAATTTGTTGGTAAATTTCAAATGCTTTTTCGGGCATTTCGTTTGCCAGGTATAAATCTGCTAATAATCCTTTGTAATGAATTTCATCAGGATATGCATTAATTAATTTTTGAACCTCAGCAGCCGCACTTTCAATATCATTTAACTTAATGTATATTTTTTCTTTTTGTCTTACAATTTCTTCACTTATTCCTATACGTTTTTCGATTTCATCTAAATTTATCAAGGCGTCTTTATACTTTTCTGAATATAATTGCATTCTTGCCAAGTCAAAATATAAATCAACATTCTCTGGCTCTAATTCTATCAACTTTTCGTACTGTTTTATTGCACTTTCTGTATCTCCACTTTCTTGCAAAGATTGGGCATATTGCAACCTGTACCATTTATTGTTAGGATCTAATTGAACAGCTTTTTCTGCATATTGGAGTGCAATTTGCTGCTGATTAGCCATATTATACAAATTGGCTAATTCATAATGAAAAAATGGTTGGTTAGGATTTATTTTAACACATTTAGAATAAATTACCAACGCTTGCTCGTAATTACCTAACAGTCTTTGTTTATTAGCTTCATGGAATAAAAAATCTAACTCTAGCTTTTGTTTTTCATTAAGTACAGTAGCTTCTTTAATTTTTTGCTTAGAGCTTACTGTATCTTTTTGAGAACTACAAGCGACCAAAAATAATAATGGAATAAAAAGTTTTATGAATGTGTTTAATGACATGTATATTAGCTTAGTTCGTTGTAATCTCCAACACTTAATTCTTGCGCTTTTCCGGTAATTTTGGCAAAATTTCCTACCATAGAATTAACCATGTTTGTTGTTTGTATTTGAGTATTTTTTTGTATTAATGAATTGCTTATTAAGGCATTATTTATTTCACAATTATCTCCGATAGAAACATGAGGACCAATAACTGAATTACTGATTTTTACATTTTTACCAATGTAGCATGGCTCAATAATTACCGTATTTTCTTTTTGAAGTGAAGCATCAATAATGGTTTCATCTTTAATAAACTCCAAAACGCGTTGGTTAGTATAAACAGTAGCTGCATAGTTTCCACAGTCTAGCCATTCAATTACTTTTCCGGGAGCAAATTTTGTCCCTTTTTGTTTCATATTTTCTAAGGCATTGGTCAATTGGTACTCGCCTTTTTCTTTAATGTCATTATCAATTAAATATTGTAATTCATTTTTTAAATAAGCTCCATCTTTAAAGTAATAAATTCCAATAATGGCTAGGTCGGAAACAAATTCTTGAGGTTTCTCTACAAAATCGGTAATAATATTATTTTCATTAAGTTTTACAACACCAAAAGCTCGTGGATCGTCAATTTGATTGACCCAAATAATGCCTTCAGCGGCATCATCCATTTTAAAATCTGCTTTAAACAGAGTATCGGCAAAAGCCACTACTACTTTTCCTTCTAAACTATCTTTAGCACACAAAATAGCATGAGCCGTTCCTAATGCTTCTTCCTGATAGTAAATACTCCCTTTTGCTCCTAAGTTTTCAGCAATACTTACTAATTGATTTTCTACTTCTATTCCAAAATCACCAATAATAAAAGCAATTTCATCTACAGGTTCACCACAAACTTTAGTAATATCTTCTACCAAACGTTGTACAATTGGTTTCCCTGCAATTGGTATTAATGGTTTTGGTATAGTTAGCGTATGAGGTCTTAATCTTGAACCTCTTCCTGCCATTGGTACTATTATTTTCATTATATCAATTCCTTAATTAAACAATTTATCAGTGTAACAATGAAATTAAAATTGCTACATTAATAAATTGGTACATTATTAATTATTTCTTCCCTGTACTTCCAAACCCTCCTGCTCCTCTTTCAGTTTCAACTAATTCTTCTACTAATTCCCACTCGGCTTGCTCGTGCTTAGCAATTACCAATTGAGCAATTCTTTCTCCATTCTCAATTACAAAAGACTCGTTAGAGAGATTAACTAAAATTACGCCAACTTCACCTCTATAATCAGCATCAATAGTTCCGGGAGAATTTAATACGGTAATGCCATTTTTATAGGCCAATCCGCTTCTCGGACGAACTTGAGCTTCGTAACCCACAGGCAACTCTAAGAATAAACCTGTTTTTACCAATGTTCTTTCTAATGGTTTTAACGTTATTGGTGTTTCTATGTTAGCTCTTAAATCTACACCGGCAGCGGCTTCCGTACCATAGTGAGGTAGTGGATGATTGGATTTGTTTACTATTTTTATTCGCATAATTATTGGTTTGAGGTTTCAGGTTTGAAGTTTGAGGTTCAACAACATCAAACTTCAAACTTTTTAACTTGACGGCTAAATTACCACTTTTTTTGGTCTTTCGATGGCGTAAATAAATCCTAAAAATGCAAAAATTATTAACGTATGTATAAGATGTTTGATATAGAAATTTTCTATGGTAAATTGAGTTGTTGCAAAATAAAGTAATAGTGCTAAGCCTAAATATATCCCAATTTTAAAATAATTGTATTTGATGGGGTAATGTTTTTGTCCTAGAACAAATGAAATAATACACATAGACGAATAACAAATTAATGTTGCCCAAGCAGAACCAACGTAACCAAATACTGGAATCCAAATGTAATTTAACAACACTGTAATAAAAGCACCCAAAATACCAATGTAGGCTCCATATTTTGTTTTTCCACTTAATTTGTACCAAATAGATTGATTATAATAAATACCTAAACTAATATTGGCAAAAAGTAATACGGGAACAACTTTTAATCCTTCCCAATAGGCTTCGTTGGGAATAAAATATTTCACAATATCGATGTACAACATCACTCCCAAAAAGATGGTAGCACAAATAATAACAAAATAAGTCATGATACTAGCATAAATTTCTTTGGCATTTTTTTCTTTTTCCTGAGCAAAAAAGAAAGGTTCTGCGGCATATCTAAACGCTTGAATAAACAGTGTAACAATGATAGAAACTTTATAACAAGCACCATAAATTCCTATTTGAGTCATAGTCTCCAACTCACCTTTGCTCTCAAACAACATTCTCTTTAGCATAATCCTATCGATAGTTTCATTTACAATTCCTGCCAATCCAAAAACTAATAAAGGCAATGCATAAATAAACATTTTTTTAAGCAATACGAATTCAACACTAAATTTAGCTTTTAGCATATCGGGCAGTAACAATAAAAACTTAACAATACTCGCAATAAGGTTCGCAATGAAAACATAACCCACACCTATTTCGGGGTTATAAAAAGTTTCAATGAGCCAATTGGTTTCTCCAGCTTTATACATCGGTAAACAATAGGCTAAGAAAAATAAATTTAAGCCAATATTTACACCAATATTCGCAAAATTGATAACAGCAAATTTTATGGGACGATTATCTGCTCTTAATTTCGCCATAGGAATAGAAGCAACGGCATCTAAACCAACTATCATAGCAAACCAAGTTACAAATTCTTTATTATTGGGATATTTCAGCCAATTAGCAATAGATTGATCAAACAAAAAAGCCAATGCAATAAAAACGAAAGAAGTGGTGAAAAGCGAATAAATAATAGTAGAATATACTTTTTTATTATCGTGCTCTTGCAAGGTAGAAAAACGGAAAAAAGCAGTTTCCATGCCGTAGGTTAGAAACACCACTAAAAATGCTACGTAGGAGTACATTTCGGTAATAATTCCGTATTGATCGGGCGTAAATTTCGCTGTTCCGATATATATAGGCACCAAAAACCAATTGAGCAAACGTCCAACTATGCTTGTAAGCCCATAAATAGCTGTTTGTCCGGCAAGTTTTTTTAGAGGGTTGCTCATTTAGTAGAAAGCTTGTAAAGTTAAAAGTTTATAAAGTTTTTATTAATCCAGAAAGAACCTCTTTGAATCTGGTCTTTAAAACCAAAATCTCTACTATCCTTAAATTCTTTATAAATAGTAAGAGTAAGCTGTTTCGATTTTTGCCATACTATTATATCTTCAAACCTATCTATTTTCATCTATCAAACTTTCTACTTTATAAACTTTTAACTAAATTCTGGTTTACGCTTTTCAATAAATGCATTTGTTCCTTCAACAAAATCGGGTGTTCCAAAGCATTTACCAAACTCACTAATTTCTATTTCATAGCCATTTACACCGTCTTTAAACCCTGCATTTACTGCTTTTATTGCACTTGCAATGGCTGTAGATGAATTGAAAGCTATTTTTTGAGCTATTTTTTGACAAGTTGATAATAATTCTTCTTGCGTAACTACTTGGTTAACTAAGCCAATATTGGCTGCTTCTTCAGCCGAAATCATTTTGGCAGTCATTATCATTTCCATGGCTCTACCTTTTCCTGCCAATTGAGCCAATCGTTGTGTTCCTCCATAACCCGGTATTACGCCTAAGGTTACTTCGGGCAAGCCTAATTTAGCATTATCAGAAGCAATTCTAAAATGGCAACTCATGGCTAATTCTAATCCACCACCTAATGCAAAGCCATTAACAGCAGCAATTACCGGGGTGGTTAAATTTTCTACTAAATCAAATAATTTTTGATGTCCCTCTGCAGATAACTTTTTTCCTTCTTCCACATCAAATTGGTAAAACTCTTTGATGTCTGCACCGGCAACAAAGGCTTTTTCGCCAGAACCGGTAATTATGATTACACGAACATTTTTATCTGCTTCTAATGTTTTAAAAGCACTGCTCAACTCTGCTATTGTAACTGAATTCAACGCATTTAATTGATTCGGTCTGTTAATCGTTACCTGTGCAATGTTATTTTCTTGAGTTATTAAAATATTGTTGTAGTCCATGTGTTTTAATTTATTTAAAAAAACAAATGTAGCTAAAAATTAGCAGAAGAATAAACAAAAAATACCAAGTGGTTTTTGAGTTTTAGGAGTTAAAAATGAAATTTATCTAAATCTATTTTTTTTCAATAATAAATTTACAATTTTCGCACAAATTAAGTTCAACTTGATCAATCGTACTAATAGATTCAGCAGCATCTGTCATAAAACAATTTTTATTATCACAGTGATGAAGTCCTATGTTGTGTCCTAACTCATGAAGTGTTATTTTTTTTATTCTATCAATATAAATAACCTGATTCGGATGTTTTATTCTGAAATTAGATATCACACAACTAACTCCTGGGCAAAAACCCAATCCAAAAATTCCCCAATCTTTATACTTAAAAGTAGGCAATTTTACCTTCCCGTTAGTATCATATTTTGTCGTTGAAATATCTTTAACAGTTAATCCAATTATGTAATTGACAGAATCAGGTTTAATCTTTCTTAAAAACCTCAATAATGAATCTGCTCTATATCTAGGTGTTTTAATATTGATATAACTTGTATTTGGTATTTCTACTACTTCATAAACTATAGTATTAAACTGATAATAATCCTCAATAGATTTTCGAATGGTATCTGTTAAATGAATAGAAAATTCACTTAAAGGTTGTATAACAACCACTTTTTTATTTAATTGAATATTGTCCTGACAAGATAAAAAAAATAAAATCAATATCCCCAAAAACTTATTCATGTTATAAATGTAAGAAATTCTAAATAAAAACACCAGTCAGATTTTAAAAATCTGACTGGTGTGAATATATTAAAACTTAGCTGTAAATGAAAACACTAAATTTCTACCGGGAGCTACCAATCCTGAACTATAAGGTCGGTAACGTTGGTCAGTTATGTTTTCTAAACCGGCACTTATCACAAAATAATCTGTAAGGTGGTGCATGGTTTTAAAATTAAATGTGTACCACGAAGGCGAATAAGGATTGCCATTTTTGTCAATGGCATATATCTCTGTTTTTCCTTTTTCTTCTTCAGGCATGTCATCAAAAGCACGCTCACCGCTGTAGACAACATAAAACTGTAAGCTGGTTTTTTTGTTAGTATAAGTCAACCGAGTTGTTCCAAACCAAGGAGCAGCATGTCTAGACGGACTTGTAGAGCCATCTTCCAACTCTTCCTCTCCTACTTGGTAATTAAAGCGAGAGGTAATACTAAAGTCGGAATGAAGCTTAACTTCTATACCTGCTTGCACACCATAAACATGAGCTACAGCGGCATTTTGTATGGCTTGAACCTGACTCAATGTGCCATCATAAACTATGCTGTCTAAGCCATTTAACAAAAAACTCCTTCTTACCATTGCATTATCTAGCAAAGTATAAAAAGCAGTTGCATCAATTTTTACCGCATCACCAAATACTTTTGCTATTCCAAAATCAATATTGTAAGCATATTCTGCTTCTAAATTTGGATTTGGAACTACTACAGTTCCAGGCTCTGAATCAAATACTTTTCCAACATCATCTACATTGGGGGATCTAAACCCAGTGGATGCATTTAAGCTAAACGACCATTTTTCGGTGGGATTAAATTTAAAGCCTAAACTTCCTGTTGTAGAACCATTATTAAGTTTAGCAGAAGTAAACGGAAACGGATAAAAAGTGGTATCGAACTGAGCGTCTAACACAAAAGCATTGTACCTTACTCCGGTTTGCATAAACAATTTATTACTTAAGTGAAGTTGTGCACTTAGGTATCCCGCATAAGACGCCCAAGTTGCTTGTGGATAACGACTAGGACCTGGAACGGTTATTCCTGTTGAAACATCATCATTTGTTCCGAATGAACTCACATCATTATTCACTGCTTCAACACCATAAAACAATTTATTTTTTTTGCCCATATTTTTACTAAAGTCAATATTAACAGAGTAGGCATCAACTTCTTCCAGCCTGTTTTCTCTTTCACTTTTGTTGATATCTCTGCTAATCCTACTTTCCTCAAAATATTGTTGAGCCAATCTTATGGTCATTTCATTATAAAGCGGATTGTCTTTGGTATGAGTAACAGTTAAATTATTCATCATCCAAATTTGAGGGCCATAATACCATTCTCCGTAGCGAGGCAATCCGTTTCTAGTGCGTAAGTGCCTGTCGTATCTAGAATAATTTGACGTTTCTGAATAATGAAACCCATATTCAACATCCCATTGATTATTTGGTTTAAAACGAACTTTTTGCATCATATTTAGCTGGGTATAGCCTGAAGGAACTTGTACTTTCTCATCTTCATTTACCATCACTATGTCTGTATCATTCTGTTGTTGTACATAATACGGACGCAAGTATTCATTCGGTCCATAAGTTCCCATTTTTAAATTCCCGTAATCGTTAGCTGTTATGCTAGAAACTATTGCCCATTTTTTCCATCCTACATTAATGTCGAAATGAGCCGTTTTTTCATTATTGGCAGAAGAATATCGAGTTACGGCTTTTCCTACAACTATTTCTTTCCCCTTTTCGGCAGAAAGCTGTGGTGTAAGTGTTGTAAAACTCATTATTCCACCAATGGCATCACTACCATAAATGACAGAACTTGGTCCAAACAAGACTTCTGTATTCTCAATAGCAAACGGATCTAAAGAAATAACGTTTTGTAAATTTCCACTTCTAAAAATAGCAGTATTCATCCTTACTCCGTCAACCGTATAAAGCAACCTGTTGGTAGCAAAACCTCTAATCATTGGGCTTCCACCTCCTTGCTGACTTTTTTGTATAAACACCTCATCTGAAATACCTAACAAATCGGCTGCTGTTTGTGGATTCTGTAGTGCCACTTGCTTAGCAGAAATGGTAGTGATTTTTTCCGGAACGTCATGTTTATTTTGAGTCCAACGTGTAGCAGAAACAACAATTTCATCTAAAGAAAGACCTGCATCTTCTAAAGTAATTTGAAAAGACATAGAGTCTAATGCTGCATAAGATTTTTGGACAGGTTTGTAGCCTATTAATCTCAATTCGATTTTTTCAGCACCTTTAAAATCAGTAATATCAGCTTGACCTTTAGCATTGGTAAAAGTTGCCACACGAGGCTGATTACTGACTATACTTACCATTTCTATCGGTAAATTAGTTTTTTTATCTTTTACAGTAATGGTTTGTGAAGTACTCAACAAAGAAATACAACACAACCATACTATAAGCATGATTTGTTTCATAGTTAATTTTCATAAAAGAACACCAACTACAAAAAGTAGTATGAATGTTCCCTAATTAATAAAAAGTGATTAATTAATTTAAAAAAAATTAGCTATGCTGAGGAGGGGGAGTTGTTGGCGATTGTTGCCATAAAGAAAAATTTTCTGAATAAAGGGTACAGTGAGAAATTTCATTTTTCACAACATCCAATTGTATAGTAGTTTTTTCTGAAAAATAAAGTGTTTTAAAGAAATGATTAATTACCTGATTCTTATTATTTTGATAAGGGTTTTGAGCAAAATTTTGTCTTACCAAGTTGGCTAATTTTTGATTCAAAACTGTTTCTTCCTTATCCCACCAAACCCAATAATATATTTCATTACCTATAATTTCTTTTTCAACAATATCATACATTTCTCCTTTGTATTGGAATTCTTTGCTGTGTTTCCATTTTACTTGTTGGTCAACTTCATCTTTATGAAAAACCAATAACACCAATTCTTCTTTTTCAATTCCGGCAATAATTCTATGCTTAATAGATTTTTTAATGGCTTTACGTTCCATTTTGAGATAAGCAAAAGGAAATATGGTTGCTATTGCAATAATTATTAAAAGGGATATGCTTAATGTCTTTTTCAAAACGAAAAGAATTTACAGCAAATATACATTATTTATTATTGAACTCACTCATGGTTCTCCCTAAGCCTATTGTACCAAATGCTTTAATAAGTGCTGTAGTTTTTTCTAGTCTCTCTCCAAGTTGAGCTTGTTCTTCTGGAGCAAACTCTCCTAAAACATGGTTAATTTGTTTACCTTTTACAAAATCACTTCCTACGCCAAAACGTAATCGAGCAAAATCTTGGTTCCCTAATACCTGAATAATACTTTTAAGTCCATTATGTCCACCATCACTGCCCTTACCTTTCAACCTGAGTGTACCAAAAGGAATAGCAATATCATCGGTAATTACCAATAAATTTTCTTGTTTTATTTTTTCTTGTTGAAGGTAATAGTTTACTGCTTTTCCACTTAGATTCATGTAAGTAGAAGGTTTTAACAAAATAAATGTTCTTCCTTTATACTTTAGTGTTGCAGTGTCTCCCAATTTATTAGGTTCAAAAAAAATAGTGGACGCCTTTGCTAAGGCATCCACTATTTTAAAACCTATATTATGTCTCGTATTTTCGTATTCAGAGCCAATATTGCCCAATCCTACTATTAAATACTTCATAATTTATATACTATATTATTCAGCAGGAGTTGCTTCTGCTTCAGCAGTTGCTTCTGTAGTTACACCTTCAGCTGTTTCTTCTTCTTCTTCATCATCTTGAGAAGCAGCAGAAGCAGCAGCTCTACTTGTTTTAACAGCAACAACAACAGCATTAGCAGCATCTAAGAAAGTTAATCCAGGAACTGATAATTCACCAACTTTTACTGATTGACCGATTTTTAATTTAGTAATATCTACTGAAATAAATTCTGGCAAATCTTTTGCTAAAGCTCTTACTTTTAATCTTCTAGTAACAACTCTTAATTTACCACCGGCAAGAATTCCTTTAGAAACACCTGTTGTTTGAATTGGCAATACTACGTTTACAGGAGTATCTTCTGAAACTTCTAAGAAATCTACATGTAACGTTTGGTCAGATACTGGATGAAACTGAACTTCTTTAATAATAGCTTTTACTTTTTTACCTTCAATATCAAGGTTCACAAAGTAAACATTTGGTGAATTTATAATTTTATTGAATTCTATTTCGTTTACAAAGAAATTTACATTTTCTTCTCCTCCGTAAAGGTTACATGGAATATTTCCTTCCTTTCTAACCTGCTTAGCGTTTGAAGCACCTACTTCTGTTCTTTTAACTGCACTTATTGCTATCGTTTTCATTATTTATTGGTTTTAGATTAGTAAATGAATGATTCACTAATCGATTCGTGATTAAATACTTTTTTAATAATATGAGAAAATAAATCTGCTACTGATAAAACTTTTATTTTACTACTTTGTTGAGATAATGGAATAGAATCAGTAACTATTAACTCTGTAAGTTCTGAATTTTCAATTCTTTCGTAAGCTTCTCCGGACAATATTGGGTGAGTGGCAATAGCTCTTACACTTAATGCTCCTTTTTCTTTCATAATAGCAGCAGCTTTTACCAACGTTCCTGCAGTATCCACCATATCGTCAATTATAATTACGTCTTTTCCTTCAACATCACCAATTAAGAACATATCTTCTATAACATTGGCTTTTTTTCTTTGCTTGTAACAAACAGCTACCTCAGCTTGTAAAAATTTAGCATAAGCATTGGCTCTTTTTGTTCCTCCCATATCAGGAGAAGCCATGGTTAAATTTTCTAAATTCAGACTTTTTATATAGGGTATAAATATAGTAGATGCAAAAAGATGGTCAACAGGTACTTCAAAGAAACCTTGAATTTGATCTGCATGTAAATCCATAGTCATAATTCGGGTAACTCCTGCAGCAGCTAACATATTAGCTACCAATTTTGCCCCTATTGGTACTCTTGGTTTGTCTTTTCTATCCTGACGAGCTAGTCCAAAGTAAGGAATAATGGCAACTATTCTTCTAGCAGATGCTCTTTTAGCAGCATCTATCATCATTAAAAGTTCCATTAAATTATCGGCAGGTGGAAAAGTTGATTGAATTATAAACACATCTGAGCCTCTTACCGATTCTTCAAATGATGGTTGAAATTCACCATCACTAAAAGTATTGATAATAACATTACCCAACGGAATACCATAAGAATCAGCTATTTTGTTAGCTAATTCCATTGATGCTCTACCGGCAAATAATTTTACTTTTGCTTCAGACATAAAATTCAGTCGTTTTTTAAGGGCTGCAAATGTAAGAAAATATTAGTATTAGTAAAAAAATAATAACAACTATTTTTTATCCTTTCAAATCTTTGTTATTGTGTTAGATAACATCTAATCTAACACTCATTCCTACAATTAAAAAAAGTAGCGAAAATAAAGTAACTAACATAATATGTATCGCCATTATCTTTAAGTTATTTCCTTTTTCGATATTAGGTATTAACCTAAAATTGGCATTGAGAGCAAGTATTATCGTTGCTAATAATAAAAATATTTTAATTCCAATGTGTGTTGCTAAATGCCCCTCAAACAAAAACCAACTTTTAACATCAGGTAAAAGATGATAAGCTAAATAAAAACCTGTTACCACTTGAACTAACAAAGCAGGGATACCAATTTTTTCAAATTTTCTTTCGAAATCTAATAAGGCTTTAAAATCTTTATTTTTTAGAATATTTGGTAATAATATTACTGCCAGAAACAAGTGTCCTCCCACCCAAATGGTTGCGGCTAGTACATGAAGTATGATAACGAGTTTATACATAAAAACTAAATGACTTATTCCTCAAAGTTAATTATATTCTCATTTGTAATGTAAAGTAATAATTTCTTACGGGAGAAGGAATAATTCCTGGTCCCGGGTACCCTGTTGCTCTACGAGTAAAATACAAACTATTTGTAAGGTTATTCACTCCAAATTCAAATTGAAATACCTCATAGGTATAGCGTAAAGATAAATCCATAACTGAATAAGACGGGATAGTTCCTATAATGGCTGTCGGAATAAAAACAAGGCTTCCATCAGCGGCTTTTCCTGCATTGGTTGCATCTGTATAATGTTCTTGTACATAAGTATATTGATAACTGATTGCAAAGTTTTTTGTTCCAAAAGTGACGCCTGTTTTAAAATTTATTGGAGGAACAAACTCTACTAATTTATTATTTAACGCAGCACTTTGGGAGTTAACATATTTTGCGTCTATTAGTGAAAAGTTAACAAAGGTTGTTAATGATATTTTAGAAGTATCAGAAAAAGCCAGTTTCCAAACATCTACTTCTATAGTTGATTCCACCCCTTTTATAACAGCCTCAGAAATATTAGTTCTGTATCTATATGGTATAAAAGTACTTTCGTCAATTTTATCAATGCTTCCTATTCTATTATCATACAGTAAAACAAAGCCCGAAACATCAAAACTTAATTTTTTAGATATTATTCCTCTTACTCCAACATCAAAATTATAGCCTGTTTCATCTTTTAAATCAGGATCTATTCTTAAGTTTTTATTAACTATTTGCATATCAGCAAAATTGATACTTCTGTAGTTTTGTGTAAAGTTTGAGTAGATATCAACCGTGTTTTTAATTTTGTAATTTAAGCCAATTCCGCCAATAACAAAAGAACGTGTACTGCTTCTATTTTCAGTAAAAGTAGTATCAAAAATAGGATTGTTTGCCAAATCATAAACAACTTCTCTAAAAGTACCTTTTGCATTCGTATTGATGTATTCAAATCTAACTCCAGGAGTAATACTCAGGTTTTTAAATCTGAAAATATGTTCTGCAAAAGCGGCATAATTTCTACTTGGAAAACGATAGTCTGAACCTTCTAAATTATCAGGATTTACATAAGTAAAATTCGGCATTGAAGTAGTATCTGCATTTCCTTGTCGACTTTTGTTTAACCCTTGATAATACCTTCCTCCAAGAACAAAAGCCCATTGGTTATTTTTTACTGAATAAACATTTAACAACCTTGTTTCGTTTCCAAAATTTTGAAATTCACCAATAATTAAATCTCTTGGATCTCCTTCAAAATCAGGACGACTGATATTCCCCAAAATACCAAGTGCTTTTCTTGAGGCATGTAATCCAAAAAATTGTGTTTTCACCTTGGTTTTAGCATTAAATTCGTGTGTTAGTGATGCTGCAAACAAATTCCAATCTACTTCAAACCAATTTCTTGCTCTTTTAGATTGATAAGGGTTTTCATAAAATTCTTTATCGGTTAATCCTCCCGGTTGTTGCGCTAAATAGTAAAGTTTGGTATATTCTAAATTCCATGAAGTCTTTTCGGTTATTTGATTAGTAATATTAATAGCTCCCGTATAAACTTCAAAACCTGAGTTTGGACGAAATTCATTTCCTTTTTTTAATTGAAAATAACCATAACCTTTCCATGCTCCTTCTTTAAAAGCAGCACTTATAAAAGAATTACTTAAATTGAACGAACCTTTTGTTATTCTATAAGTTAATTCAAAATCCTTGTCTATAGGACCATCATGTAATTTAAAATTAAGCAGTCCACCAAATTGAGTTCCAAACTGTAAAGAAGCAGCCCCTCTTAAAAACTGAATTTCTTTTATTGCTTCTGCTGGAGGAGTGTAATAACTTTCTGGATAACCCAATGCATCAGCACTAATATCATAACCATTTTGTCGAGTATTAAAATTAGATGACCTACTCGGATTCAACCCTCTACCACCAATTCCTAATTGTAATCCAGCTCCATCACTTTCCCAAATATTAAGTCCTGGAATTCTCGAATAAATTTGTCTTCCTTGATTAGTTGCTTTATTTGCATTAATCTGGTCTAAAACTATTATTTCACTTTTTTTTCCTTCACTTAAAATAACCCCATCAATAGATTGCATTCTTCTTATCGTTCCAACACTTTCGTTTTCGCCTTCTACCTCATATTCGGTAAGATTTTCAACTTTATTTTTTAATTGTGCATTTAACTTGGTTTCAGGTTTAGAAATTATAATTTGATGTGCTTGTTTTTCGTATCCTACAAAACTAAATTCAATAGTATAATTACCGTAAGGAATATTTTTTATTTGGTAATTACCATTATCGTTGGTTTGGGTAGCAACATTAAGTTCTTTGATGTAAACAGTAGAAAATGGCAATTTTTCGTTGGTATTGCTTTTTACTGTGCCAGATAATGTTCCTTTGTTTTGTGCAGAAACAAATAAGGGCAGCATGAAAAATGCTACCCATAGAATTTTTTTTAAAAGATAAGTTGTTCTATATGAATCAATCTCCATCATTATCTTGGTAAGTAATCATCACTTCTAATGCATTGGCGGTTTCTACTTTTATAAAAGGAACCATTTGTTGCATTTGCTGATAAACATCTCTTACCCCTTGATTATTATTTATCACTTCATTGCTAAGTGGGTCATTAATATTTCCTAATTCATTATTAATATTAGTAAATTGATTATTAATCAAATTAACTAACGGTTGCCCACCAGATTGAGCTCTAACAAAATTTAAATAATCTTCTAAACCTTCTCCATTAACAGTAGAAGAGTAATGCTCTCCTCTAATAAATTTTTGTACAGCAACTAATGAACGATAAACAAATGGTAGAGATTGTGCATAGTGGTATGCTTCTACATGTTCAGGCATAGGTTGTTGAGAAAATCCATTAAAAACTCCGGCAGGTAATCCTATTTTTCCTTTTCTGATAAAGGTTTCATAATGCAAACTTATAGCGTTAACTATATTACTAACCGAACTTCCTTGTGCATTACTTGCACTATTGGAAATAAAATTAGTACGATAAGTGTTTACCCATTCATTATAAACATAATTGGTGTTGGTTTCTATATCATTAATTACATCAACTAAATAAGTCCTCGCATTTAGAGTAGCTGTAAAATAATTAACGATATCATTATCAGTATTGCCTGTTCCATTTATAAGGTATTCAATTGCTTGTAAACCTTTAGCATCGAAGTTGGAGGCCAACTGTAAATTATAACTTCCAGCTGTAATATTATTACTCACTAAAACAGTATCTACTGGGTAAATATTTGTTTGACTTCTAAAACTAATGTTTTGTGCCG
>LADZ01000020.1 GCA_000961845.1 Flavobacteriales bacterium BRH_c54 | reverse complement strand
GCTCTCCATCAGGCAACATAATATCTAGCATAACAGCATCTATTCTATAGTAAAAAACCATAGTAAGCACCAGTAATGCATAAGGAAAAGTTTGTATTAAAATTTGCTTTAAGAAAGAACCATCTATGGTGAAAATAAAATGAGTGGTTTTGGTTATTACAATTGAAAACACAATAATCGCTGTAATAGCATAGGCTAATGTTTGAGCATAAATAAAGTGCATAATGGTAAAAGGAAAGTCAAAAACATTTCCCCATAATAAAATAGCACAAAAAACTATCATTAACGTTTTATCGAGTACCGAAAGAAAACTATCTGTTTTATACAGTTGAAGTGCCGTTATATTAGACCTTAAATATTGAATAAAGGAAACCAAAAACTGATTGATTGCTAAAAATAACAACACAAAAAAACGTTTGCTATCATACCCCATTACCCATCCAACACCAAAAGTGATAACAAGGTAAACTACAAACAGCATCATTTTAAATACGGTTATCCCAGAAAAATACTTGGTAAGTAAAGTATTATTTTGGGTAATGTGTTTATTGTTGAAATTGGTAATTCCTAAATCTAAAATAATATTAAACAAAAGCGAAAAATTGAACAAAACAAAGTACATCCCATAATCTTCGGGCAAAGTATTCTGAACAGTTCGGTCAATACCAAATATCCAAAAAGGCTTAATCAGTAGGTTAAGCAGCAATAGTAAAGCTAAATTGGTAATAAATTTTTTCTGCACTATTCAATTGATTTGCGACAAAAATAACTTATCTGCGTCAATATTATTATTTTCGCTGATTATATATTAAACAATCTACTTTTGAAAATTGCCGTAAATACCCGATTAGTCATTACAAACAAAATGGACGGCATAGGTTTGTTTACTTGGCAAACCTTTTCACTTTTAGCACAGCAACACCCCGAAATAGATTTTTATTTTATTTTCGACAGAAGGCCTGATGAAGAATTTATTACCGCAAAAAATATTCATCCCATTATTATTCGTCCAATTACCAAACACATTTATGTTTTTCCTTATTGGTACCAAATTGCATTAAAAAATGTATTAAAAAAGCTTAAACCTGATATTTTTATTGCTACTGATGGAATGTTTCCGCTCAATAGCAACATAAAAACCTTAGCTATTATTCACGATTTAAACTTTGAGCATCACCCTGAACTATTACCAAAAAATGTATTAAACTATTATAAAAAGTACTTTCCAAAGTTTGCTCAACAAGCCAATCAAATAGCTACCGTTTCTGAATTTTCTAAAAATGATATTGTTCAGACATACAAGATAGAAGCTTCAAAAATTAGTGTGGTTTTTAATGGTGCAAGTGAAAAATTCAAGCCAATAAGTGAAATTGAAAAACAAGTAATTAAAGATAAGTTTGCTGAAGGAGTAGATTACTTTTTATTTGTCGGAACAATTCATCCAAGAAAAAATGTTCCTATGTTACTCAAGGCTTTTAACCAATATAAATCGGAAAGCGGTTCTTCACTAAAATTACTAATTGCCGGAAAAAAAATGTGGAGCAACTCTGAAACTACTCAGCTTTTAAATGAACTAAAACATAAAACAGATATTATTTTTACAGGTAGAATTAATGACAAAGAACTTGCTGAACTTACTGCTTCGGCAAAAGCCATAACTTATATTCCTATTTTTGAAGGCTTTGGAATTCCGTTGTTAGAAGGAATGCAATGCGGTGTGCCTGTAATTACATCTAACATAACTTCAATGCCCGAAGTTGTTGGAGATGCAGGTATTTTAGTAAATCCGTTTAACCAAAACGAAATTGCACAAGCAATGCAAAAAATTACTGCTGACAAAAATTTTCATGAGGCGTTAAGCTCAAAAAGCATCCTTCAAGCTACAAAATTTAGTTGGGAGAAAACTGCTCAATTAGTAATGGAAAGCATAAACAAGACAATTAGATAAGCGGAAATCAAAAATTTCACTACTTTTATTTTGCAAATAACACAATGAATAACAACATCAAATATCATTTTCTAAAATCTGCTCTAACAACAGAAAATACATTAATGAGCAATGATGATTTTTTGCATTGGATAGAAGAAAAAAAGAAAACAACCCATCATAAAATTACATTTATACCATTTTCTAATATGGAAAATTGGGGATTCAATTCCACTACGGGCAATTTAGAACATTTTTCAGGCAATTTTTTTTCTATTGAAGGTATCAACATAAAAACTAATTGGGGAAAAGTATCAGAGTGGTCACAGCCAATTATCAACCAACCTGAAATAGGTTTTTTAGGAATTATTACCAAAAAGTTTAATAATACCTTATACTTTTTAATGCAAGCCAAAATAGAACCCGGAAACATTAATGTGGTACAACTTTCACCAACTTTGCAAGCGACAAAAAGCAATTACACGCAAGTTCACCAAGGAAATGCACCGTTTTATTTAGATTATTTTTTATCTGAACGGAAAGATGTAACTGTATTATTAGATCAGCTTCAATCGGAACAAGGTGCTCGTTTTCTAAAAAAGAGAAATAGAAATATGATTGTGGAGATTAATAGTGAAATTGAACTCAAAGACAATTTTTGTTGGTTAACACTAGGACAAATAAAAGAATTACTAAAGTACGACAACATCATTAATATGGATACCAGAACAGTTATTTCAGGTATTCCTTTTGGAAATTTAAGCACTTTTGAAAGCTTTAAGAAAGAAGAAAATACGGATTTAAAATTAAATAATTTTCTTATATCGGAGTTGGATAATTCAAAAGCAATACATTCTATAGAACATATTATTTCTTGGATTACCCGATTAAAATCTTTTGCTGAGTTGGAAGTAGAAAGAATCCCCCTAAACAGTATAAGTGATTGGAAAAAAGACGATTTTTCTATTCATCATAAAGACCATAAATATTTTTCTGTAGTGGCTGTAAAAGCAGAAATTGGCAATAGAGAAGTGAAAAGTTGGACGCAACCACTAGTAAAATCTGCTCAAGAAGGAATTATTGCTTTTTTAATTAAAAAGATAAATGGTATTTATCACTTTTTAGTGCAAGCAAAATTAGAGTCCGGCAATTTTGATATTGTTGAACTAGCTCCTACAGTACAATGTTTAACAGGTAATTACCGTAAGGGAGAAAATGAATATGAGGTAGAATTTTTAGATATTGTTTTAAATCCTGAAAAACACCATGCGAAAGTGTTATATAACACTTTTCAATCAGAAGAAGGCGGAAGATTTTATCAAGAACAAAATAAAAATATGCTAATTGAGGTAGCTAATGATTTTGAGGTTGAAGTACCTGAAAAATTTTGTTGGATGACATTAAATCAGCTAAAAGATTTTATAAAATTTAATAACTATTTAAATATCCAGTCGAGAAGTTTATTATCGACCATAAGGTTTAAATGAACTAATTATGCAAAAACTAACAATAGGTGTTTTAGGTTGTGCCAACATTGCAAAAAAAAGTGTTATTCCCGCAATTTTATCTATTCCTGATTTTGAATTAGTAGCTGTTGCTAGTAGAACAGCAGAAAAAGCTCAAGAATTTGCCCATTTATTTGGATGTGAAGCTGTAGAAGGATATCAAAAACTAATTGACAGAAAAGATATTGATGTTATTTACATGCCTTTACCTACAGGGCTGCATGAAGAATGGGTTTTACAAGCCCTAGAAGCTGGTAAACACATTTTAGTTGAAAAATCATTAGCAATGAACTATTCTTCTGCTGAAAAGATGGTTCAAAAAGCAACAGGAAAAGGCTTACTAATTATGGAGAACTTTATGTTTCTCTATCATAATCAACACCAAATTGTAAAACAACTTATTACAGAAGATAAAATAGGAAAAATACGATGTTTTAGAAGTTCATTTGGATTTCCACCATTACCATCTGATAACTTTAGGTACAATAAAAAATTAGGAGGCGGTGCATTATTAGATGCCGCTGCCTATACCGTTAGAGCCAGCCAATTATTTTTGGGCAACGATTTGGAAGTTAAAGCTGCTTCTCTTAGTTATAATGAAAATGGAGTAGATATTTTTGGTGGAGCTTTCCTGAAAAACAAAAATGGATTATTTAGTGAAGTGGCTTTTGGATTTGATAACTTTTATCAATGTAATTATGAAATTTGGGGTAGTAAAGGAAAAATTACTGCTCACAGAGCTTTTACTCCTGCTCCAGATTTCAAACCTCTTATAATAGTAGAACAGCAAGGAGAAAAATTTGATATTGAAGTTCCTGCTGAAAACCATTTTATAAATATCTTACATGAGTTTGTGAAAAATATTAGAAAGCAAAATTATAAGCCAAAATATGATGAGATATTAAATCAAGCCAAATTAATTCAAGAAATAAGAGACATAGCAAACTAAGTATATGAGCAAACAAAGAGACTTTGATAATTTTGATGAATTTGCAGAGGGTTATAGAGAAACACACAATAAAGCTATTGCTTTAAGTGGCGCAAATAGTGATTTCTTTAGTGAATATAAAATTCTAGAATTACTAAATTTTGAAGATAATTCAAAACCATTAAAAATTCTTGATTTTGGCTGTGGCGATGGTAATAGTTCTATCTATTTGCGAAAATATTTTCCTAACGCAACTATTGTTGGTATTGATGTTTCTGAAGAAAGTATTAAACAAGCAGAAAAAAAAGAGCTCCTAAATACTACATTTTCTGCATTTAACGGAGTAAAAATTCCGTTTAACAATGAGGAATTTGATTTAGTATTTACATCTATGGTTTTTCACCACATTGAACACCAGTTGCATGCAAATATTTTATTAGAAATTAAACGTATTTTAAAACAAGGTGGCAGGTTCTATAACTTTGAGCACAACCCAAACAACCCACTTACAAGAAAAGTGGTAAATGAATGTGAATTCGATAGAGATGCTGTTTTATTAAAACCTGGCTATCACAAAAAACTAATCACAAATAGTGGACTATCTTTAAAAGAAATAAAATATACCATTTTTTTTCCGCGACATAAATTATTTAAGGTTTTTCATTTTACAGAAAATTTACTATCTTGGTTGCCAATTGGAGCTCAATATTTCATAAGAGCAGAAAAAATATAGCGATTTTAAAACGAAACAACAAATATTAAGCAAAATCACAAAAGCCATTTGAACTCAACAATAGAAATATCCATAATTAGCCCTGTTTATAAGGCAGAAAACCTAATAGACAAACTGGTTGAACGTATTATCGAATCTGTTTCTAAACTCACTGATAATTTCGAAGTTATTTTAGTAGAAGATAACGGTCCTGATAATTCTTGGAAAAAAATCAAAGAAAACTGTACTAAATATCCTTTCGTAAAAGGGATTAAATTGAGTAAAAATTGTGGTCAACAACATGCTCTGCAAGCCGGTTTAGATGCAAGTAAAGGTAAATATGTTATTACCATGGATTGTGATTTACAAGACCAACCCGAAGAAATTTATAAATTACTCAACAAAGCAAAAGAAGGCTACGAAATTGTTGCTGCCAGCCGAGAAAACCGAAAAGATGATTTTGTAAAAAAAATAGCTTCTAAATGGTTTTATGC
Source organism: Flavobacteriales bacterium BRH_c54 (assembly GCA_000961845.1). GTDB lineage: Bacteria > Bacteroidota > Bacteroidia > Flavobacteriales_E > Vicingaceae > BRH-c54. Next base: position 36,128 of record LADZ01000020.1, on the reverse strand, counting down.
AGTATTGAGCTATCTAACAGAAACCAATCAGGATAATACCGTTGCTAATTTTGTTTGTTATAACAGAAAAGCTGTTGAAGCCATGAAATTAATTGGCGATAGCAACCGATACTACCCTATGTTACAGCAATTAGTTGGATTTAACTATGCAAAAGTGTCTATTCAACATGCTGAACGAGAAGATGGAAAATCCTCTTACTCTATGAAAAAACGATTGAAATTAGCCATAAACACCATTCTTACTTTTTCCGACAAACCGCTAAGACTTACCGTTAAAATGGGCGTCTTATTATCTTTTTTATCCGTTATAGCGGCTATAACCTTAGTAATTATGTATTTATTAGGAGATTACAGAACTGATGGTTGGGCAAGCTTAGCTTTGTTATTAAGTTTTTTTTCTGGGGCTATTATTTCTGTATTAGGAATGGTCGGTTTATATGTAGGTAAAATTTTTGAAAGTGTTAAAAACAGACCCACTTATATCGTAAACGAAATCATTAATTGAAAAGATTAACTTTAATATTGTTTTTATTTTTTGTTGGAAATTTTCAATTTCTTAATGCACAAGAATTTGCTGATAAAAAATTCTACTTAATTGATTCTTTAAAACTAGAAACACTTTCTAAAAATGATAGAGAGTTAATAGACACTACTTTAAAAAAATTACACCTACTCAATAAAAATGAAGATACTTCCAAAGTAAAACTTTTATCTCACATTGTTGAAGAATGTTGGAACGATGAAGTTTGGCCAAAATATAATGAATACCTCTATCTCTATATAAAAACTAATTTAAAATCTAATAAAGTTACTAAAAAAGAAAAAAACTTTTATTACGATAAGCTAGCTTCTTCTATAAACAACAAAGGTTATTTCTATAGCAGCAAAGGGGATTTTGAACTTGCTATAAATTACTACTTAGAAAGTGTTAAAATTCAAAAAAAACTAAACAACCTAACTTCCGTTGGAAAAACATACAATAATATTGGTAGAGCTTATGTTCAAAGAGGAGAAGTATCAAAAGCACTCGATTATTATTATTTAGCTTTAAAAATTTTTGAACCTAATAACGATATAGAAAATATAGGCTTAATAACTAATAATATAGGTTTAATTTATGCCGAACAAGAAGACTATAAAATGGCTCTTAAATATTTTAAGAGGAACTTAAAAACCATGAAGAAGTTAAATAACCCTAGTGGAATATCTCTTGCTTATAACAATATTGGTTATGTATATAGTAAATTACCCGACTACGAAACAGCTTTAGAAAACTATAAAAAATGCTTAGAGATAAGAGAAACGATGGGCAACAAAAAGTTAATTGCATATAGTTTAAATAATATTGGTTTTATTTATAGCAACTTAGAAAAAACAAAAGATTGCTTTTCTTATTTTGAAAAAAGTTTAGCCATCTTAGAAAAAATTAAAGATAACAACGGATTAGTTTTCGCTTATACCAATTTAGCAAATATATATTTAAAAAAAAATAACCTTAAAAAAGCTGAATATTACGCTAATAAAAGTATACAAATAGCAAAAGAATCAGAATCTCCATTAAACATTAGAAACTCAGCAGAAATTCTTTATAAATTAAATACTAGGAAAGGAAATTATAAAGATGGCCTAAAATACCACGAACTATTTGTATTAATGCAAGATAGTATTAAAAACGAAAAAAATAGAAAAGACTTAGTAAAACAAAACCTACAATATGAGTACGACAAAAAACTCCTTGCCGACAGCATCAAAAATGTTGAAAAAGAAAAAATTATACAAGCAGAAATTGCTGCTAAAGATGAAAAAATAAAACGACAGACTACTGAAAGATATGGACTTAGTGGTGGCGTTTTAGTTTTATTATTATTCGGAAGTGTAATTTTTAAAAAATATAAAGAAAGTCAAAAACAAAAAAAAATAATAAATACCCAAAAAGAAATAGTTGAAGCAAAAACTAAAGAAATAACCGATAGTATCAACTATGCTAAAAATATCCAAAATTCAATTTTACCAACAGAAGAAGAATTTGAATCTACCTTAAAAAATAGTTTTATTTATTACCAGCCAAAAGATATCGTTGCCGGAGATTTTTATTGGATGGAGAAGCTCCCATCTGGTTCTTTCAAAGGAAGTGAAATTATCTATTTCGCTGCTGCCGACTGTACCGGACACGGAGTTCCTGGTGCTATGGTTAGTGTAGTTTGTAATGGAGCATTAAATAGAGCTATTGGGGAATACAACCTAAAACAACCGGCTGAAATCCTAAATAAAGTAAGAGAACTTGTTATTAAAACTTTCGACAGAAGCGGTGATGATTCTAAACTTAGAGACGGAATGGATATCGCTTTATGCAGTTTAAAGTTTGATGATTCAACCTTAAAGAAAACTGAATCAGTAGCTAAACTACAATATGCAGGAGCAAATAATCCTCTTTGGATTGTTCGCCCTATTAACAACCTCAAACCTCAAACTTTAAACTTTGAACTTATTGAAGTTAAAGCCGACAAGCAACCCATTGGTAAACATTTCAGACAAAATGATTTTACCAACCATACTGTTAGTTTACAAAAAGGAGATACCATTTACATCTTTACTGACGGATATGCTGACCAGTTTGGTGGACCAAAGGGTAAAAAAATGATGTACAAACCTTTTAAAGAACTGCTACTTTCCATACAGGAAAAAAGCATGCAAGAACAAAGAATAATTTTAGAACAACATTTTCAAAATTGGAAAGGAGACTTAGAACAAATTGACGATGTTTGTATTATTGGAGTGCGGATATAGATAAATCAGGTGATACAAAAATGAATAAATTAATTTTATACCTCATAATACTTTTTAATTGTCAATTTACACTTGCTTCAAAGTTGAGTGATAAATTAATTATTGCTAATGAAGTTTACTATTCAAACCCTGATTCTTCTTATATAATTTGTAAAGAATTAGAAAAAATAGAATCAAAAACTAATACCGAATTAGCTGAAATTTATATATGTCAATCTCGATATTTAATTCTAAAAACAAAATTTGATGAAGCCTCTATTATTTTAACAAAAACAATAAAACTTTTAGAAAAAGAAAACAATTTATCATTATTGGCAAAATGTTATTCTCTAAAAAGCATTTTATTAAATCGAGTTTCCAATTTTGAACAAGCACTCTTTCATCAAAAAAAAGCTATTTCACTTTATACTAAAGCAAAAGATACTACAGGAATAATAAGCTCCTTAACAAATATAAGTTTAGATTACTTAGATAGAAATGAGAATGATTCTGCTTTGTATTACTTATCCAAGCTGAAGAGGTTTGATGATAAAATGAAAGAAAAAAGTAAATATTTCTTTCATCAAAACTTTGGTAAATACTATTTTAATGTTAAAAATTATGATGAAGCAATAAAAGAATACAATAAAGCCCTATCAATAGCCAATAAACACGAAATGATAGACAGCAAAACAACTTGCTTAACCTTAATAGCCATTACTCACTTAAATCTCAAACAATATACTAAAGCAGAATCAACATTACTTGAAAGCATAGCTATTGCTAATAATAACAATTTATTACACGAAGCTAACGAAGCTTATATTGTATTAATTGAACTTTATGAGAAACAAGAACGTTTTAAAAAAGCGTTGGAAATTAAAAAGCTAAACGATAAAATTGAAAAAGAAATATTCACCATTGAAAAAATAAACAAAATCAATGAAATTGAAACTAGACTTAGACTATCAGAAAAAGAACAAATAATTACACAACAAGAATTAAAAATAAAAAAAGAACAACTTAATACGCTTGAAGCAAAATCAAAAATATCACAACTTATCTACTTCATTTTGTTATGCATTATAATTATTTTTTTTATAATAATTATATTTATACGGGCTAAAAAATTAACCACTAAAATTAAAGCACAAAAACTATTGCTTGAGGTGAAAAGTAAAGAAGTTACCGATAGTATTAAGTATGCTAAACGAATACAGTCGGCAATTTTACCTTCCTCTAAAACCATAAAAGAATACCTTCCTAATTCATTTATATTCTACAAACCAAAAGATATAGTTGCGGGAGATTTCTATTGGTTAGAAAGTAAAAATGATACAATATTATTCGCTGTAGCAGATTGTACCGGACACGGAGTTCCCGGAGCAATGGTAAGTGTAATATGTAATAATGGACTAAACAGAAGTGTAAGAGAATACGGGCTAATTAACCCAAGTGATATCCTAAATAAAACTCGTGAAATTGTAATTTCAGAATTTGAAAAAAGTGATGAAGACGTTAGAGATGGAATGGATATAGCTTTATGCAGTATAAAGTATAAAGTTGAAAGTAAAAATTCACAAACAACTGCAATTTTGCAATATGCAGGTGCTAATAATCCACTTTGGATTGTTAGAGACCATGAACTGATAGATATTAGACCTGACAAACAACCTATAGGGAAACATTTTAAAAACTCATCTTTTACACCTCACTCAATAGAACTAAAAAAAGGAGACACTATTTACATTTTTTCTGATGGATATGCCGATCAGTTTGGTGGACCAAAAGGTAAAAAATTTATGTATAAACCTTTTAAAAATTTGCTTTTATCCATTCAAGATAAAGATATGGACGACCAAAAAGAAATATTAGAACAGCGTTTTAACGAATGGAAAGGAAACTTAGAACAAGTTGACGATGTTTGTGTAATTGGAATACGTATCTAATGTTTTTTTGACAATAATTTCTTTAACCTCTACTATCTATTCTACTCTACTTCCTATAATAATTACATCATCTATTTGCTCCAAACTGCCTTTCCATTCAGTAAATGTTTTTTGAAGTATTTCTTTTTGTTCCTCCATGGTCCGAGTATTGATAGCTAGCAGAAGTTCCTTAAACTGTTTGTAACGGAATTTCTTTCCATGAGCACCTCCAAATTGGTCGGCATATCCATCGGAAAACAAATATACTGTATCACCCTCATTCAAATTAAAAAAATGATTGGTAAATTGTTTTACTTCATCTGTATAATTACCAATTGGAAACCTATCTGCCTTAACTTCATAAAGCTTTAAACCTGTTTCACTTTCCATATTCACCTCAACGCCTTCTATATTATGTTGTGAAACTATATATAAGGGATTATAAGCTCCTGCAAATTCTAACACTTTGGTTTGTGTATTAAAAACACAAAGCGAAATATCCATTCCGTCTTTAATATTAGTTTGCTCAGCACTTTGTCGTAAAGTTTCCGAAACACCTTTATTCAAATAATTCAAAATTTCGGCTGGAGATGTTACATGATATTCACCAACAATTTTATCCAATAAGTTGTGTCCTACAATACTCATGAAAGCCCCTGGAACTCCATGTCCGGTACAATCTGCTGCTGCAAAGAGAACAACAGCTCCATCTTCTGGAAAGTTGGGGAGAATTTGCATCCAATAAAAATCACCACTCACTATGTCTTTGGGATTAAACAACACAAAAGTATTTTTTAGAGATTGAGAAAACTCTTCCTCAGAAGGTAAAATAGCATCCTGAATTCTCTTAGCATAATTGATACTATCAATTATATCCTTATTTTTCATTTCAACCTCTTTACTTTTTTGAACCACTTCAGCAGTACGTTCTTTTACTTTTTCTTCTAACACATGTTTTTCCTTAACCAGTGCTTTTTCTCTAAATTTTATTACCACAACAATAGTAACAACAAGAAATACAACACATAAACCAATAAACCACCATTGTTGCCAAAATGGAGGTGTAATTACAAAACTATAAGTTGTTGGTGTAGTGTTCCAAACTCCGTTATTATTAGAGGCAATTACTTTAAAAGTATATTTTCCGGGAGGTAATGGTGAATAAGTTACAAATGTTTGTTTGGTTATTGGTCGCCAATCTTCATCTAACCCTTCTAACATATATTTATAATTTACCGCTTCCGGATTAGTCATACAAATACTATTATAATAAAAAGCAACAGCCTTTTCTCTATAACTCAGCTCCATTCCATCTGCTAAAGCTCTTTCTTCTAAGTTTACCATAAGTTTATTAATGAAGGTAATTGGTTCTAACAAATTTTGTTGCTCATACTTTTTGTTTAAATGTATTAACCCCTCAATGGTTCCAAACCATAAATCACCGGCATTATCTTTATATGTTGCGTTTAATTTAGATTCAATACCCTTATACCCCATTTTATTGGTATAGCTATAAAATTGTTGCTGTTTTTTATCGTATTTGTTCAATCCTTTATTGGTCCCTATCCACATATTGTCTTCATTATCTATATTGATAAACGAAATGTAATTAGACAGCATTCCATCTGCCACAGTAATTTCTTGTATAATTTTTTTACCATTAAAAACCAAAATACCTTTTCCGTCTGTCCCTATCCAAAGATTTCCTTCATTATCTTCTATCATACAAACAGCGGTAAACTGCTTTTCTAATTTAATCTTTTGAATTTCAGTTCCATCAATTTTACTCAATCCTTTATCTTTTGCTCCCACCCATAGCACATTATTTTTATCAGTATATAAACAAGAAATATCATTTCCTCCTAAACCGTGAGATTGAGAAAGTCTGTCTACCAACTGATTTTCAACTTCATAATAAACTAAGCCATCTGTTGTACCAACCCACAGGTTGTTTGATTTATCTACTTCTAAAGCAGTAATAAATGGTTGACTCATAAAAGCATTGATGCGGTAATTACTTTGAAATCGTTTACTTTTAGGGTTATACTCTAACATTCCGCCCCCCCAAGTTCCTATCCACAAATTGTCTTTGTTATCTTTTTTGATAAAACGAATATCAGTATAAAACAATCCATTATTCTCATTGAATTGCTGTTTTAATGTTAGTTTATCGTTTGTTTTACTAAAAACGCTAATTCCAGCTCCTGTTCCTATCCAAAAATCACCGTTTTCATCTTGCTGAATAGCTTTTGTTTGTTCATTTAATAACCCTTCATTCTTACCATAACTTACTAGCTGAAAACCTTTAAAAATAAGTAAACCTGTTTCTTTACTTCCAATTAATAAATTTCCTTCTCTATCCACTGCAAAACTTCTAATATTATTGTCGAACAGACCTTTATCTTTATTAATAGTTACAATTTGTTCATCATTTATCATTGATATTCCTCCTCCCCAAGTACCTATCCAGCAGTTGCCTTTTAAATCTTCAGTAATGGTAGTTATCCAATTGGAAGCAATACCATCTCGCATAAAGTCATAAATCTTAAATTCGTGAGCAGCTGTATATCGATACAATCCACCATTGTATGTTCCTAACCATAAATCACCATTACTTGCCTCATACATGCAGGTAATTTGAAAATAATTAGACATTCCTTCTATCCGAAAATTGCTGAATTCGTTTTTTTGTGATTGATATTGCTTTATCCCCACATCAGTAACAAAACAGGAATTCCCATTTTTTAAACTCAATACTTGATAAATAATATCACTTAAACCATCCTGACCTTTGTATTGTTTAATTTTTAACGAATCTTTATTAATTTCATAAGGATTAAGCACCTGAATAGCTCCTTCTTTATAAGTCCCTATCCACAAACTACCATTTTTAGTAAAAGAAAATGAGGTTATATCTGCCTGAAAGTTAAAAATAATGCTTGCTTTTCCCTGTTGAATTAAGGAGACTCCTCCTCCTTCATGACCAACCCATAAATTCCCTAAAGTGTCTAATATCAATGATTTCACTCCACCTTCAGCTAACCCATCTTCAGTAGAAAAATTGATAAACTCCTTACCATCAAAAGCAGAAAGTCCACTTGCTGTACCCAACCAAAGTTTACCTTTTTTATCTTGAGTTATGGCATAAACTCCCGACTGAGCCAAACCTTCTTTTACACTGTAATTGTCAAAATGATAATGTTGGGCAACAATAAAATTGGTAAGCAATATAAATAAACTGCTTACTAAGAATCGAAATATCCTTTTTTGACAACTAGTTATAAACTTCAATTTATGAAATTATTAGCATAAAACACAAACCAAAAGTACAATAAAGAATAAGATTATCAAGAGATTAGAACAAAGTTTTAATAAACATATTATTAACTAATCCTTAAAAATACAACCAATAAAAGTTAGTAGTACCATTACTATTGAACTCTACTGTAGGTAATGGAAATTTCAAAAATCCAAAAGTTCCTAAAACCGTATTAGCGAACTTACTTTTAGTTTTTATACGAGTTAAATCAATATCTAATGAAAGGTAATATTGGCGTTGACGTTCAATCTCCGGAAAAGCATTGTTATTAAACGCTCCTAACATTCCATCAGCTCCATAACCGACAGCAACATTGAGCCATTTAGGAAACTTACTTTCTTCACTTAAAAATGAGGCAATATTAGCACTCATCCAATAGGTTTGTCCGTTGTAGTCCTTTAGCATATTTTGAGCTAAATTCTCTCCTAACAAATTCGGACGTTTTTCCCAATAATCACTTTGATGAAAAGAATATTTAAGTAATACTCGTTGTTCTTGCCAAGCCAATTGCTGAGCTATAAAAAATCCAGATCCGACAGTATTTATAGCTACATCTCCCCAAGAAAATCCCCAATCGGATGAAAAACCGTCAAAAACTTCCACGGAAGTAAGAAGAAATAACCCCAACGTTCCGCCATACCATACCGATTTTTTCTCGCTCACGCCACTCCATTTTAAAGCTTCATAACCGGCAAACCCAACATAATAAGCCGTAACTCCATGACCGATTTTATCCATTTGGAGCCACTCGTCATTGTCATTAAAAAAATGAAACGAAGAACTAGGAACATCTTTATACCAAAGCGTATAAAGCCCTGTCATTGTAGCAGTATAGCCAACTGTTTCTGCTACAATAAGCGTTTTTAACCTTTTATTATTAACAGTATCCCGTTGAGCAAACAATCGGTTGCTTACTGAAAATACTATCGCTAATATGAAAAATTGGTATTTAGTAATGATTCCTGATTATTAGTTATTCAACCACTTTAAAAGCAGTCCTCCTGTTTTCCGCCCTACCTTCTTCTGTATCATTATCAGCAATTGGAGAAGTATCTCCGTAGCCTTTAGTTAACAATCGATTAGCATCAATTCCATTGCTTACCAAATAATCTTTTACTGCTTTTGCTCTATTGTCTGATAAAATTTGATTGTCTTTTTTATTTCCAACATTATCGGTATGCCCTCCTAATTCAATTTTTAAGTTCGGGTTTTCATTTAAAAAAGTTACTAATTTATTTAACTCTGCTTTAGATGTTGGTTTTAAATCGAATTTAGCTGTTTCAAAAAATACATTTTTCAACACCACTTCTTTACCCGCCTGAATTCTACTTAAAGGAACATCTTTTTTAAATGGATCGTAAGAAGTTCCATGCGTTAATTTAAAATTCTCTGAATAAAACAAATAACCTTTTTTAGAAACATTCAGTGCGTATTCTTTATTAGGAGGCAAAGAAACCAAGTATTTTCCTGTTGCTCCATCCGAAAATGAGGTTACAACAACATTACCAGTTTCTATATCTATTAACTCAAATTTTGCAGCTAATTTATCATTATTACTTTCATCATAAACAATACCTGATAAATAAGTAACTTCCTCTGCTCTGGCATGTTCTGGCAATTCAAATTGATATAAATCTAAGCTCCCCAAACCACCTTCTCTATCAGAAGCAAAATAAGCTGTCTTTCCATCAGCACTAACTAACAAACTGTTTTCATCATTATGCGTGTTAATGGGATAACCTAAATTTACAGGAGTAGTCCAATCGCCATTTTCATCTTTAGTAGATTTATAAATATCTAATCCCCCCATACCCGGATGTCCATTAGAAGAAAAATATAAGGTTTTACCATCAGGATGAATAAACACCGACTCTTCTGTTGATGCTGTATTAATAATATTACTTAATGGTGCTGGTTTAGACCATGAACCATCTGCTTGAATTTCTGTCATATAAATATCTTGTTGTCGGTCTTGGCCTCTTCCGAAGCCTCTTATAAAATAAAGCGTTTTTCCATCAGACGAAAAAGAAGGTTGGGTTTCCCAATTTCTGGAATTTACCGGTTCTCCTAAGTTTCTTGGAAAGCTCCAATCGTTTCCTGATTTAAATGAATAAAATAAATCGCAACTTCCAAAGCCATTTTTACCTTTTCCGTAGCCTTCATAAGGGTCGGCACAAATCGTGAAAATTAAAAAATTTCCATTAGCCGATAAAGTTGGAGCACCTTCGTTGTTATAACTATTTACACCTTTTACATTAATACTTGTTTTCCAATTATGACCATCAAAATAACTTACAAAAAAATCTTCATTAAAACCTGTTGGCGTACTTGGGTCGTTTAACCTTCTAGTGTAGAGCAAGGTTTTTCCATCTGCCGAAAGAGCAGGAAAATACTCAGGAAGTTCCGAATTTACACCTTTTCCCATGTTTTTGGGTTCAAAAGGCACGGGATTTCTTAATGCTTCAATAGCAAACTCACAATCTCTTAACCCATCGTTAGCCAGGTTTTTCATCATAAGTGGAGCATCTGTAAACTTAAAATAGTTAATAAAATGTTTTTTAGCTTCTTCATATTTTCCAACTTTTAAAAGTAAGGCTCCTAAAGAAGCATGGGCTTCAGGAAATAAATCATGCTTAGCTTCAATAGATTTAGTATAATAAATGATAGCTTGCTCGTAGTTAGCTTTTTCGGTATAAACATAAGCCAATAACAAAGCAGCTTCTGCAAAATTCGGATCTTTTTCTAAAGCTTGTAAAAATTTTATTTCCGCTAAGTCATTATTACGAGAATCATATAAACCCTTACCTTCGTTGAATAATTTAACTGCTTTTTTATTATCGGAACTGAGGGTTGGTTGTGCTACCGTACAGTTAATTAAAAAAAGTACGTTTACTATCGATAAAATTATTTTTGTGATGATGTTCATTTTGTTGTTTGTTTTATTATCTCGCTAAGACGCAGAGACGCTAAATTATTTTCTAAGTTTCTAATTTCTATCACGCTATCCTACTCCAATTCGTTTTTTCTTTTACTAAAGCTGCTAAAGTAGTTCGCAAACGTACGTTTTTTTCCAATTGTAAATTAATATCTTCTTTCAACACATCTACAGCAACATTTCTAGCTGCTTTTAAAATAACATTATCTTTAGCTAAATCTGCAATTTTCAAATTTAGTAAACCACTTTGTTGGGTTCCTTGTATATCGCCCGGACCTCTTAACCTTAAATCTACCTCTGCAATTTCGAAGCCATCATTAGTTCCTACCATAGTTTGCATTCTTAAACGAGCATCACTACTCAATTTATTGCCCGTCATTAATATACAATACGATTGCTCTGCTCCTCTTCCAACCCTTCCTCTAAGTTGGTGTAATTGCGACAACCCAAAACGTTCGGCACTTTCTATTACCATTACCGAAGCATTAGGCACATTTACGCCTACTTCAATAACAGTTGTAGCTACCATTATTTGCGTTTCTCCTTTAACAAAACGTTGCATTTCAAAATCTTTATCCTCAGGCTTCATTTGTCCGTGAACAATAGAAAGTTGATACTTGGGTTTTGGAAATTGTCTCGATAAACTTTCATAACCATCCATCAAATCTTTATAATCCATTTTTTGCGATTCCTGAATAAGCGGATAAACCACATAAATCTGTCTGCCTTTTTCAATCTCTTTTTCCATAAAACCAAAAAGTTTTAAGCGAGAAGAATCATACTGATGAATGGTTTTAATTTCTTTTCTACCCGGAGGAAGTTCGTCAATTACAGAAACATCCAAGTCGCCATAAAGTGTCATGGCTAAGGTTCTAGGGATTGGGGTGGCTGTCATCACTAACACATGAGGAGCTGCTACGTTATTTTTCTTCCACAATTTGGCTCTTTGTTCCACGCCAAAGCGGTGTTGCTCATCTATAATAGCCAATCCTAATTGTTTGAATAGAACTTTATCCTCTAAAATAGCATGTGTGCCTATTAATATATGTAACGAACCGTTTTCTAGTTTCTCGTGAATTTCTTTACGTTCGGCAGTTTTTACAGAACCTGTAAGCAAGGCTATTTCTATAGGTAAGCCTTCAATTAATTCTTTTACTCCTGCAAAATGTTGTTGAGCCAATATTTCTGTGGGTGCTAACAAACAAGCTTGAAAACCATTGTCTAAAGCCAACAACATCGTCATTAAAGCTACTATGGTTTTTCCGCTTCCTACATCTCCTTGCAATAAGCGGTTCATATGATGTCCGGAACCTAAATCTTTTCTTATTTCTTTAATTACTTTCTTTTGAGCATTGGTCAGTTCAAAAGTTAATTTTTCATTGTAAAAAGTATTGAATAGTTCCCCCACTTCATTAAAGACAAAGCCTTTCATTTGAATCGTGTTTACAGCTTTTTGTCGCAATAAACGTAATTGAAGAAAAAACAATTCTTCGAATTTTAAACGATAAATGGCTTTTTTCAATAATACTTCATCCTTTGGGGTATGAACATTAATTAATGCTTCCTCTCTTGATATAAATTTTAAGTTTTGAAGCAACTCATTGGATAAGGTTTCCGGAATATTTTTGTTAACCTGAGCAACTAAGTTTTTTTGCAGTTTAAAAATTCCTTTGGAATTCAATCCTTTAGCAGAAAGTACTTCGGTAGTAGAATAAACCGCTTCCATAGCAATTTCGTTGGTAGGTAACGCTTGAGTAACTTCATCCATTTCAGGATGGGTGATGTTATACCTGCCTTTAAATAAGGTTGGTTTGCCGTAAACAATGTATTGCTGACCAATTTGAACGGAATTTTGCAACCACTTAATTCCTTTAAACCAAACCAACTCAATCTCTCCGGTTTCATCCTTAAAAATGGCAGTCATTCTTTTGGTACGCCTTTCTCCAACAATATTTTTAGTAATAATCTTCCCTTTAAGTTGGATATAAGCTTGGTCAGATGAAATTTCCGAAATAGTATATATTTTAGATTTATCTACATACCTGAAAGGAAAATATTCTAACAAGTGTTTGTAGGTGTATATACCTAATTCTTTTTTAAGCAACTCACCCCTTTGTGGTCCCACTCCTTTTAAATATTCTATTTTGGTATCTAAAAACACTTATAAAACTGTATCAAACAAAAATACTATTTTAATTCATCTGACGTTTTAAAAAATTACTTTAAAAGCTATATTTCTTGGCATGATATTCGTTATTTATACAATAATTAAAAATTAATTCAAACCATCTAAAATTATAAGATTATGAAAAATTTAAAAATGATGCTAGCCGCAACACTAATAGTTACAGGAGCTACAATGGTAAACGCACAAGATGCTAAAAAGAAAGACTGCGACCATGACCACAAAGCACATTCTAGTCATTATGAAAAAGGTGAACATGTAGAAAAAATGAAAGCCGAGCTAGAGCTAACTGATGAGCAAGTAGCAAAAATTAAAGAAATTCATGCTAAAAGAGCAGAAGAAAAAAAAGCATTAAAAGATAAAATGCACGAATTGCATAAAGCTGAAAAAGAAGAAATAAAAGAAGTTTTAACTGAAGAGCAAGTAGAAAAAATGAAAGCAATTCATCACAAAAAAATGGAGCATAAACAAAAAAGAACTAAAGCTCCAACGGCTCAACCAATAAAAAAAGAAGCCTTAGAAAAAGAATAAATTAACTTTAAAGATTATCGAGAAAGCTACCACAAAAAATGGTAGCTTTTTTTGTTTATTAGGCGTACTTTTGCACCTCAAAAAAAATTAAGCTTTATGATAACTGTTCAGAATGTTTCATTACAATACGGAAAAAGAGTGCTATTTGATGATGTAAATATTAAATTTACCGAAGGAAATTGCTATGGTGTTATTGGTGCTAATGGAGCCGGAAAATCAACTTTCTTAAAAATTTTATCAGGAGAAATTTCACCTAATTCGGGTTCAATCTCTTTAGACAAAGGAAAAAGAATGGCTGTTTTAAGTCAGGATCACTCTAAATATAATAATGAAACTGCTTTAAATACGGTTTTGATGGGACATGAAAAGCTATGGAAAGTAATGCAGGAAAAAGATGCTATTTATGCTAAACCTGATTTTTCTGATGCTGACGGAATTAAAGCTTCCGAATTAGAAGCTGAATTTGCCGAAATGGATGGCTGGAATGCTGAGGCTGATGCTGCTTCAATGTTAAGTGATTTAGGAATTAGTGAAGATAAACACTATTTAACCTTAGAAGAGCTTAACGGAAATGAAAAAGTTAGAATATTACTAGCTCAAGCTCTTTTTGGCAATCCTGATGTATTGATTTTAGATGAGCCTACCAATGATTTAGATATTCTTACCATTAATTGGTTAGAAGATTTCTTACTGGAATTTAAAAATACAGTAATTGTGGTATCTCACGATAGACATTTTTTAGATACGGTTTGTACTCAAATTGTAGATATTGATTTCAGTAAGATTAATTTATTCAGCGGAAATTATACTTTTTGGTATCAGGCTAGTCAGTTAGCATTACGTCAAAAACAATCTGCCAACAAAAAAGCGGAAGAAAAGAAAAAAGAATTACAAGACTTTATTGCTCGTTTTAGTGCCAATGCATCTAAATCTAAACAAGCAACCGGTAGAAAAAAAATGTTGGAGAAAATTAATTTTGAAGACATTAAACCTTCAACCAGAAGATACCCTGCTATTATCTTTAATCAACAAAGAGATGCCGGAGATCAAATTCTACACATTGAACATTTAAGTAAAAACGGTTTGTTTAAAGATTTAAACCTAAATGTAAGAAAAGGAGATAAAATTGCTTTTGTTAGCAAAAACTCTATGGCTACAACAGCTTTATTTGAGATTTTAGAAAATAACCAAAAAGCCGATGAAGGTAAATTTACTTTCGGGCAAACCATTACAACAGCCTATTTACCTAATGAAAATGCTCATTTTTTTGATGGTAGTGATAATTTAATTGATTGGTTACGTCAGTTCTCTGAGGAAAAAGACGAAGTTTACATTAGAGGTTTTTTAGGTAAAATGTTATTCTCGGGTGAAGAAGTTTTTAAAAAATCTGATGTGCTTTCGGGTGGAGAAAAAGTAAGATGTATGCTTTCTAGAATGATGTTGGCAGAAGGAAATGTACTATTAATGGACGAGCCTACTAACCATTTAGATTTGGAATCTATTACTGCATTAAATAACTCTTTAATAGATTTTAAAGGAACTATCTTGTTCACTTCTCATGATCACGAGTTTGTTCAAACAATCGCTAATAGAATTGTAGAATTAACACCAAACGGTTGTATTGATAAAGAAATGACTTTTGATGAATATTTAGAAAGCGAGAAAGTAAAACAGCAAAAAGATCAGTTGTATGCGTGATAAGAGGTTTGAAAACCGTTAATAGTTATTTATTAATAGTAAACCTTCAAACAATTTAACCAGCTAATCAATACTGCTCTTTCTCGTTAGGAAAATCTTGAGATTTAACATCTTTAATATACGCTTCTACAGAACCTTTTATTTCTTCGTATAAGTTGTTATAACGTCTTAAAAACCTAGGACTAAATTCATGCGTTATTCCCAGCATGTCGTGTAACACCAAAACTTGCCCGTCTACTCCATTACCGGCTCCTATACCAATAATTGGAATTTTAACTTCTTGAGCTACTTTAGTAGCCAAATGAGCTGGAATTTTCTCTAAAACTATAGCAAAACAACCTGCTTCTTCAAGTAATGTAGCATCTTCAATTAATTTATTAGCTTCCTCTTCTTCCTTTGCTCTAACAATGTAAGTCCCGAATTTATAAATGGATTGAGGAGTTAACCCTAAATGTCCCATTACAGGTATTCCTGCAGAAAGAATTCTTTCAATAGATTCTAAAATTTCTTTGCCACCTTCCATTTTTACCGCATGAGCTCCCGATTCTTTCATAATTTTAATAGCAGAAGAAAGTGCCTCTTTAGAGTTTCCTTGATAAGAACCAAAGGGCATATCTACCACCACCAATGCTCTTTTTACAGCTCTAATTACAGAAGAAGCATGATAAATCATTTGATCTAAAGTAATTGGAAGCGTAGTTTCATGTCCAGCCATTACATTAGAAGCAGAATCTCCCACCAAAATAACGTCAATGCCTGCAGTATCAATAATTTTTGCTAATGAAAAATCATAGCCTGTAAGCATACTTATTTTTTCATTATTATGCTTCATCTCTTGGAGAATGTGCGTAGTAACTCTTTTTACATCATTAGAATGGATAGACATGTTGTAATATTTAAAAATTAAATAACAAAACTACAAATATTGTTTCATATGTTTATTTAATTGTTTTTATAGGTCATATGTAACTCCCTACTATTAATAATTCTCTTATGAGATAAAATTTATCTTATGGTCGTTTCGTTTAATGGAAAAATCCTACATTTGTTGTTTAAATTTTAAAAACTATGAAGCACACTATTTATATTTATATCATATTCGTCTTATCAACTTTTCTTTTTTCTTGTGAAACTAAAGTTGACCTTAATGCCGAATACAAAGATATTACTGTTGTTTACGGATTAATTAATCCTAATGATAGTCTTCATTATATAAAAATAAACAAAGTATTTTTACCGGATGATGGTGTAAACGCTAATACGCTTGCCGCCAACCAAGCAAACTTTAATTATTCGGCAGACGAACTAACTGCTACTGTTGAAGAAATACATGCTACAAATGGCAATATATTAACAACTTATAATCTAATTAGAACTGAAAACGAAATCCCTAAAGATGATGGTGTTTTTGATAACTCCATTAATGTTCTATATAAGTTTGTTGAACCTGCTATTAACAGAGAAAGTATTTATAAACTTAAAATCTATAATTCTAAATTAGATAAAGAAATTACTTCTGAAACGCTTATTGTTGGAACTACAAGCGTTACCAGCCCTACAAACCAACAAAAAATAGCTTTTTGGATTGGAGCTCCTAATAATGGAGGTTTTTCCGATAGAACTATAACAATAAGTACCGGAAAAAATGCAGGTAGAATTCAAGCTAAATTAATTTTCAATTATACCAATCATTTTATTGCTTCTAGTGGTTTACCTGCTCAACCTCAAAAAGTAGTAATGAATTTAGGGGAGAATAAAACTCAAGATCCAGTTTCCGGAAATGAAATTATTGAATGGACAATGGAAGGTGCTACTTTTTTTGATAATATTTCAGCATCTGTTCCCACAACATTACCCAATTTATCTCACAGAGAACTAGGTAATGTTGATTTAGAGTTTGTAATTGCAGGCACAGAGCTAAATGTTTATATGGAAGTTTCAGAGCCATCTAATACAGTAAATCAAAACAAACCTAGTTATACCAATATTGAAAACGGATTAGGAATTTTTTCTTCAAGAGAAACTTATAAATGGTTTACAACCATAGACCCTAATACCGGTAACTTGAACCTTACATCTCCAACTATAGAAAAACTTTATTCAATGGGGCTTAGTTTTTGTTTTGGAAACAGCACTACGTCAAACTATATGTGTCCTCAATAATAATATAAAATACTTTATAAAAAGCTACTCTGAGAGTAGCTTTTTTTATTGAACAAACGCAAGCTTTTCTATTGCTACTCTTCCCTATTTTAAGTACCTTTGTATAGGCTTTATATTGTTAATTGATGTCAACAAAAAAAGAAATATTATCTCTTGATGAAGTTAAATTACTAGTCGATACTTTTTACGAAAAAGTTCGTAAAGATGACTTGTTAAAAAATATTTTTAATAATGTAATTCAAGATAAATGGCCTATACACTTAGAAAAAATGTATAGATTTTGGCAAACTGTATTGTTAGAAGAACATACTTATAGCGGTAGTCCATTTGCACCACATGCAAATTTACCTGTTAATAAAACTCATTTTAAAAGATGGCTACTATTATTTAATGCAACCATTGATGAATTATTTACAGGAGAAAAAGCGGATGAAGCCAAATGGAGAGCAAATAAAATGGCTGAAATATTTCAACTTAAAATTGATTTTTATAATAAAAATTCTGCAAAACCTTTAAACTAAATAACCATGATACCAAAAAGCTATGACACAGTTACCGAAGCAGTAAACGACCTTCAAAAAAGAGGCTATACAACAAATTTTTCACTACTTACCGAGGTGGAATGTATAGAATGTAAAAGCACTTCTCTAAGATTGTCTCCTGATGAGTTTGAAATAGATGAAGTATATAGGTTTGAGGGAATAACAGACCCAGGAGACGAAATGATAGTGATTGCCATTTCTTCCAAGCAACATGATGTAAAAGGCTTAGTTGTTAATGGTTTTGGAGTGTATGCTAGTTCAAAAATTTCTAAAATAACCGAACGTTTGTAATAAATGGAGAAACCAAAACCTTTAAAAAGACACAAAAGTATAGTTCCGTTAAGCAAAGATCATCATCAGGCATTATTGCTTTGTTGGAAAATTAGAACCGGTTTTAAGAAAAACATAACTCCTCAACGCATAAAATCTTATAGCAACTGGTTTTGGGCAAATCATATTCAACCACATTTTAACATTGAAGAGAAATATGTTTTTCCGGTATTAGGAAATGAACATGATTTAATAAAAAAAGCACTTGAAGAACACCGCAGCTTAAAAAAATTATTTGAGTCTGAAACTGACATCAACAAAAACCTTAGTTTAATCGAAGAAGAACTTGAAAACCACGTACGTTTTGAAGAGCGGGTTTTATTTGGAGAGATACAAAAAGTTGCTACTGATGAAGAATTAAAAAACATCGAAATCCATCATAAAAATTATTTTGATGATGATTGGGAAGATGAATTTTGGAAATAATCTTTTGTTAATAAAAATCAACCCCACCACTTGTTAAAACACAAAAGTTTCTTATACTTTGTAAGTTAAAAAAAAGAAGAAATGATGCACCTTAAAGTTGGAGATAAAGCTCCTGAATTAAATGTAAAAGATCAGGATGGAATAGTACATTCTTTAGCTGATTATAAAGGAAAAAAAATTGTGCTTTACTTCTATCCTAAAGATGCTACACCTGGATGTACCGCTCAAGCTTGCAACCTAAGAGATAACCATAACCTTTTAAAAAAAGCAGGTTATCACATTATTGGTGTAAGTGCCGACAACGAAAACTCTCATATTAAATTTATTGAAAAACAAAACCTTAACTTCCCCTTATTGGCCGATACAGATAAAGAACTCATTAAACGATATGGCGTTTGGGGGGAAAAAAAGTTTATGGGGAAAACTTACGATGGTATTCATAGAACTACCTTTGTAATTGATGAAAATGGGATAATAGAAAACATTATTACTAAAGTAAAAACCAAAGATCACGCAGCTCAAGTGCTGTCAGCATAATATTAAAACTAACTACTAAAACAAACAACAATGGCAGAAGTAAACGCAGAAAAATTAAAAGCCCTACAATTAACCATGGATAGACTTGAAAAGTCTTACGGAAAAGGTATTGTAATGAAAATGGGAGATTCTCCTGTTCAAAATGTAGAAGTAATTCCAACCGGTTCTTTAACTTTAGATATAGCACTTGGTATAAAAGGATATCCTAAAGGTAGAGTTGTTGAAATATATGGTCCTGAATCATCAGGTAAAACAACATTAACCATACATGCCATTGCCGAGTGTCAGAAACAAGGTGGCATTGCTGCTTTTATTGATGCTGAGCATGCTTTCGACCCTACTTATGCTGCCGCTTTAGGTGTTGATATAGATAGTTTAATTATTTCACAACCTGACAATGGTGAACAAGCATTAGAAATTGCTGATAACCTTATCCGTTCAGGAGCTGTAGATTTACTTATTGTAGATTCTGTTGCCGCTCTTACTCCAAAAGCAGAAATTGAAGGAGAAATGGGAGATTCTCAAATGGGACTTCAGGCAAGGTTAATGTCTAAAGCATTAAGAAAACTTACCTCTTCTATACAAAAAGCTAACTGTTGCACCATCTTCATCAACCAACTAAGAGATAAGATTGGAGTTATGTTTGGTAATCCTGAAACTACCTCAGGTGGTAATGCACTTAAATTTTATGCTTCTATAAGAATTGATATTAGAAGAGCTACTCAAATTAAAGATGGCGAAGAAATTACAGGAAACAGAACTAGAGTAAAAATTGTGAAAAACAAAGTTGCTCCACCTTTCAAAAAAGCTGAATTCGATATTATGTACGGAGAAGGAATTTCTAAAGTAGGTGAAATTATAGATTTAGCTGTTGATAATGAAGTAATAAAAAAAGCAGGAAGTTGGTTCAGCTACGGAGATACTAAATTGGGTCAAGGTAGAGATGCTGTAAAACAATTGTTACTAGACAATCCTGAATTAATGACTGAATTAGAACAAAAAATCATTGCTATTATTGAGGGAAAATAAATTCACTATGATTTATAGAACACTTATTTTTATTATTCCTACGCTAGTGGTGCTATTTTTTACTTCTTGCGAAAATGGCAATTCCGTTGATAACAATAGTGGAACCACTATTGCGACAGACACTACCTTAACGGAAGAAGAACGTGCTTTTAAAGAAATTAATGAGCAACTAAAAACCGATGTAAATAATACTGGGCTGTACATAAAAAGAGCCAGATTACATCAAAAATATGGTGACTATAATGCTGCAGTTAATGATTTAAACAGAGCTATAAAAATAGATTCTTTAATTCCTGAATTTTATTTATTAAAAGCTGAGTTGCTTAAAAGTCAAGACAAATACAAAGAAGCTAAAGAAGCATTAGACAAATGTATGTATGTTGACAATGACAACGTACAAGCAAGAATTGAATTAGGATGGTTGGCACTTTATACATTTAACCATAAGCAAGCATTAGATTATGCTGATGCAGCACTAAAAAGAGATATGTACAATGCCGAAGCATACTATTTAAAAGGAATGATATTTTTAGATAAAAAAGATACTGCTCTTGCAAAATCAAGCTTTAAAACAGCTATAGAACAAGAAAACGATTATTATGATGCTTACGTTCAATTAGGCGTACTTTATTTCAATGATAAATCTAACATAAGTGAAGGCTACTTTAAAAATGCGTTACGTATTGATCCAAATAGTTTAGAGGCACTTTATAATATTGGACTTTATTATCAAGAAAGAGGTGAATATGAAAAAGCCATGGAACATTACCAAAAATCGATAGATATTCAACCTTATAGAGAACCTTATTTTAATATGGGATATATTCATCACGAATATTTGCAAGAATATGAAAAAGCTATAGAATACTATACAAAAGCGATTAATGTAGAACCTAAGTATTTAGATGCTTACTTTAACAGAGGACTTTGTTATGAACTAATGAAAGACCGAAAGAAAGCTAAAGCAGATTTCCAAAAAGTGCTTGAATTTAACCCTACACACACTAATGCTGCTAAAGCATTAGAAAGAGTTTATTAATAATCTAAACTTATAAACCCATAAACCTCTAAACTCATTATTTAAATGAATTATCTATCTGTTGAAAACCTCTCAAAATCTTTTGGAGAGCGTGTGTTGTTTGAAAATATTTCCTTTGGAATAGATAAAGGTCAGAAAGTAGCTTTTATAGCTAAAAATGGCACCGGAAAATCCACTTTATTAAAAATATTAGCAGGTGAAGCAGGTTATGATTCAGGCAATGTTGTTTTTAGAAATGGTATAAAAACAGGTATCTTACAACAATCTCCCAATTATAAAGAGGAATTAACTATTTCTCAAACTATTTTCAAAACATCTTCAGAACAAATTGATGCCATTTTAGAATACGAGAAAGCCATTGCCAATCCTGACGATAATGAAAGAATGCAAAAGGCCTTTGAGCAAATGGATGCTTTAGATGCTTGGGACTACGAAGTTCGAATCAAACAAATATTAGGTCAGCTACAAATTCATGATTTAGACCAAAAAATTGGAGAACTTTCGGGGGGACAACAAAAAAGAATCGCTTTGGCTCAAGTACTTATTGAAGAACCTGATTTTATTATTTTAGATGAACCTACCAACCACCTAGATTTAGATATGATAGAATGGTTGGAAAACTACCTAATTAAAGATAACATCACCATTTTAATGGTTACTCATGATAGGTACTTTTTAGAGCGAGTTTGTAATGAAATTATTGAATTAGACGAAAAAACCTTGTATAGATACAAAGGTAATTACAGCTATTTTTTAGAGAAGAAAGAAGAGAGAGAAAGCATCTTTTCAGCCAATGTTGACAAAGCTAAAAATCTTTACAGAAAAGAGCTTGAATGGATGCGAAGAATGCCTAAAGCTAGAGGTACAAAAGCTAAATCGAGAGAAGATGCTTTTTATGACACCGAAAAAGTTGCCAAACAAAAGAAAGATACTTCAAAAGTAGAAATGGAAGTAAACATGACTCGACTTGGCGGGAAAATTTTAGAACTCTACCATGTAAAAAAATCATTTGGCGACCTCAAAATTCTAGAAGACTTTAACTATGTGTTTAAGAAACAAGAAAAAATAGGCATTGTAGGTAAAAATGGTGTCGGTAAAACAACTTTTCTAAATATTTTATTGGGGTTAGAAAAAATTGATGGTGGAAAAGTAGTTTCCGGTGAAACAGTTGTTTATGGCTACTACACGCAAAAAGGAATGCAGTTTAAGGAAGAAAAAAAGGTGATAGAAGTTATTAAAGACATTGCTGAAGTAATTCCGCTTACCAAAGGTAGAAGCCTTACTGCAGCTCAATTGTTAGAAAAATTTCTTTTCCATAAAAGTATGCACTACAACCAAATTGCAAAACTAAGTGGAGGAGAAAAACGAAGACTTTACCTGCTAACCATTTTAATTAAAAATCCTAATTTTTTAATTTTAGATGAGCCTACCAACGATTTAGATGTAATGACCTTAAGTGTGTTGGAAGACTTTTTAGAAGACTTTCAAGGTTGTTTAATAATTGTTACTCACGATAGGTATTTTATGGATAAATTAGTTGACCACCTCTTTATTTTTGAAGGTGATGGAAAGGTTAACGATTACTTAGGCAAATATTCTGATTACCGAGAAGAACTAAAACAACAACAATTGGCAGATAAAAAAGCAGAAGCTGCTAAAGCCAACAAAGCTCCTGAAAAACAAAGCGAAAAAGTAGCTACTCCTAAAACCAAACTTAGCTACAAAGAAAAAATTGAGTTAGAACAACTTGATAAAGATATTGAGGCTTTAGAAAATAAAAAAGCTGAACTCATGAAAGTGTTAGAAGCAAACCAATCCAACCATGAGGAAATAATTAAGATTACCACCCAACTTGGCGAAATTAGTACTCAGCTAGATGAGAAAGGTGAAAGATGGCTTTATTTATCTGAATTTGAGTTTTAAAACTATTATGTAACTTTTTTACTCCACTTCTACCTGAGTGTAATAATGATTTATTTTACTGCTTAGTTTTCTAAAATAATCTTCTTCGAGCCATTTTAAATAGTTTTCAGTGCTTTTACAAATATTGTAAGAATACAATCTAATCCTATAAGCAATATCATCTTTTAAGAATTTAGACAAATAACGAGCATCCATAATATCTTCACTATTATCTATACACATTCTTAAATGCTGCTCTATTGATTTATCTAACACTATTTTTGGTTTCTGACCTTTTTTTAGTGTCTCCTGATAAGCTGCATCAACATCAAAATCAATGTTTTCAGAATTCTTAAACATTGCCCTCACATCTTCCGGCATTTTATATTTAAATTTCTTTTCTATATCTTCATCAGAAAAAATATTGCTTAAAAAGAAATCCGGATTTCTAAATATTTCATGCCAATCAATTGCACTATCCCACGGACCAAAACGTGCTGCATTGTTTCCTAAATCTATAACAGTAAAATCTTTTTTGTTTGGTAAAACCCTAGATCCCCTACCTATCATTTGATGATAAAGCGTAAGCGAACGAGTTGCTCTATTTAAAATAATAGTCTCCACTGTTGGCTCATCAAACCCTGTTGTTAAAATTCCTACAGAGGTCAATATAGCATCGGGAGTCTCTTTAAACCATTGTAAAATGTCTCTTCTTTCTTCTCCTGTATTAGTGTTGTCTAAATGCCTAATGTTTAAACCTGCTTTTTTAAATGTATCAAAAACATTTAAAGAAGTGTTTATTCCGTTATTGAAAATCAATGTTTTTTTTCCTGAAGATCTTTCATAATAAGCTCTTAACAGCTTTTCCAACATTGGAAAATCTCCATAAAGTAATTCTGACGATTTAACCGTGTAATCACCATTTGCTCCAATTTTTAATACCCCTAAACCAACATCATAGCAATAAGTTGTTGCCTTAGCTAAAAAACCTTTTTCAATCAATGAGGGAATAGAATCACCAACAATCAATTCCTTGTAATTTTGAAACATGGGTAGATTAATATTAGAGCTTAATGGTGTAGCGGTAACACCTAACACAGTACAATCTGTAAAGTGTTTAAACATTTTACGAAAAGAATTATAATGAGCCTCATCAACTATAACCAACCCGATATTATCAATTTCTATGGCTTCATCTCTAAATCTGTTATTTAGCGTTTCTACCATAGCTACAAAGCAATCAAAGTCATGTTCGTCAGGAAGTGATTTAACATTACTATCGATAATTTTACATCTTACATTAAACTCTTCCAACATTTTAGAAGTTTGATTACAAAGCTCAATACGATGCGTAAGTACCACTACTTTTTTACCTGTAGATTCTATAAATCTTTTAGCAATTTCTGTGAAGATTACAGTTTTTCCACCTCCGGTCGGAAGTTGGTAAAGTAAATTATGATTAGAAGGGTTTTTAGCTAAACTTGCAAATATTTTTTCTATCGCATCATGTTGATAGTCATATAGTTTCTTACCTGTAGTTCGTTCTAGTTGATCCGTTTCAATAAAAGCCATAAATATTCAATGCCATTAACAGTGGGTTGCAAAGTTACGAAAATGATTTGATTCTATTTTAACTTACTTTTTACATGGTTGTAAATACTACAAGCCATCAAGTAAATTCGTTAAGTTTGGATCTGTAATAACAGATAGACTAACTTCTAAAGTAGTGTTAGCACTTATTGTCATGGTATTGTAATAATGGAAAAGATTTCCACCTCCATCAACAGCAATCATTACTATTTTAACACTTGTACCGGTTGGAATTAATCCTGAAGTCATGTTATAAACTTGCATTACAGATTTAGTTGTAGGAAAGTAAATAAAAATACCAACATTCTCTAAATAATCTGTACTCGATGTAAATGAAATTGTATTTCCTGAGCCATTATTAGCCAACTTACCGCAATTTAACCAACCTAACCTTGCAATTAATGCTTCATAACCATAAGGGATAATATTGAATGTAGGACTAACAGAAGTAGTTACTCCCAAACTAGCAGGATTATCTGTCCAATCGAAAAAACTTCCTGTATCGAACCCATAAAAAGCATTCATATTATTCTTTGGAGCTCCATTTGGCATTTGTACTCCATAAGCACAATTCGGACGAAGTACTAAATCTTGATTATTTTTAGTTGCTCTAACTCTTATTTCTCCATCTGTTTCTAAAATATTTCCCGCAGCAACTGTTGGCATTTGCCAATACATCATATCTTTTGGCGTGTAAAGCTCAACTAATTTAACAGAAAATGGATAATGAACAGAATCTCCATTTGGAAACATTAAACAATCTTTACCTGCGAGCAATTTTGTACCTTGATTTCCAACAATAGTATCATTAGAAGGTCCATTTATAACAAACTCCTGTTCTTGCTGCTTTTTCATATCTAAATAGCTGTTAACAGGTTCGTATTCATTTTTAGACTTTTCAATTCTATCTTTTTTACAAGCGTTAAGAGAAATAATAAAAATTCCTACTATCGATAATAATCCAATTTTTGTTTTCATATAAGTTATTTTTAATGATATGCAGGACATAAGGTTGTTCCTCCTTTTCTTCTACCTCCGTATTTACCACCATTCCCTGATGATGAATTACATCCAAAAATATATAAAAGTCCTAGTCTTAAATGTGTCTCTTGAAATTTAAAATTATACCTGTACTCTAAGAACGGACGAAGGCATCTGTTGGTTGTAATTCCTGCTCCAACTTCTGCGTTCCAGTTAGAAGCCTGAGCCCCATCCATTGTAGATTCTTCATGATTTGCCCATAAATTATAAGCTCCATGTGCCAGTAAATAAAAATTAAAGGTGTTTCCTCTAATAATTTTTTGTTCTAAACCCATCCCAAAATAATATTCATTAATTTTATTGAACCCCGGATAATAAGCCACCTGAGGGACAATACTTAAACTACTATTAGGAAAGAAATTTACCCTAGCCCCAAAACCAAAACTTTCTGTTTGGAAATTGTACATAGCATCTGCACCAACGCCAATATTTTGGGCTTTTGTAGTAGCAGATAAGAAAGCTATTAAAAATATGAAAATTAGTTGTTTAATCATCGAGCCAAATTATAACATTTTTTTATGAATTGAAATTTTTTTTATCAACAGCCGTTAATCAATTACTATTCCATAAATGCTTATTTTCTGTTAAGTTGTTTACTTATTTTTGTATCATTATTACTATGAATAAAGAAACAATTACATTTATTAAAGATAACAAACACAAAAATGTGAATGATATTGCTTTGTTGCTAAGTAAAAAAGAAAATCTTGATGCCAATTTTATTATCAACCAAATAAATGGTTTACAAAAAGCCAAAAACAAACTTCCTACTTTTTATAATACACCTGAAATTATTTTTCCATCCATAAAATCTATGGAACAATGTTCATCAGAAAAAACCGCTTTGCTAAAAACAAAAATGATTAACGGTAATAGCTTGATAGATTTAACCGGTGGCTTTGGTGTTGACACTTATTTTTTCTCTAATTTCTTTAAATCAATAGATTATGTAGAACCAAATAAAGAATTACTAGAGGTTGTTCAACATAATTTTAATTTATTAAATACTAAAATTAAATTCCACAATACAACAAGTGAAGCTTTCTTGAGATCAAACAAAACACATTTTGATGTTGCTTATATAGACCCTGATAGACGTGATGAAAGTAAACGTATTTTTAATTTAAGCGACTGTTTTCCTAACGTTATTGAGCTGCTGCCAACAATCTTATCTACTGCAGATAAACTATTGATAAAAACCTCTCCATTTTTAGATATCAAACAAACATTAGAAGCATTAAAAACAGTAAGCAAATGTTTTATTGTTGCGGTAAAAAACGATTGTAAAGAAGTCCTCTATTTGGTAGAAAAAGAAAAAAATAAGCCTACTGAAATTATAACCTATAATTTAGATAAAAACGAAGACATTTTTAAATTTACTTACGAAGAAGAACAAGACACTACTTCCCATTTTAGTCAACCTAAAAAATATTTATACGAACCAAATGCTGCAATAATGAAAGCTGGAGCTTTTAAAATAATCGGAAAGCGTTTTGGATTAGACAAACTTGCTCAGCACACCCACCTATATACTAGTGACGAATTAATTAATGATTTTCCTGGAAGAATTTTTGAAATTAACAATATTGCAGATTATCAGAAAAAAGATATAAAAAATTTAGGTATAACAAAAGCAAATGTTAGTGTTCGCAACTTTCCTGATGAGGTTGCTGTAATTAAGAAAAAACTTAACCTTAAAGATGGCGGAAACTGCTATTTATTTGCTGCTACCAATCTAAATAATAAGCCTGTTTTAATCCTTACAAAAAAAATGAACTAACTAACATGTTGGGAGTAAGCTTAAAGTTAATTAACTTTACACTCTAAAAACTACTTAAAAAGTGATGAACAGATTATTCCTTATATTACTTTTACTCATTTCTTTTCTTGGTTGCAAGAAAGACAATAATGCGAACATACCTTATGTTCCTGTAAATATTTACATGCAAACTACCGACCCTCAATTTATAGAACTTAATGCTGTAAATAGCTGGATTTATTTAACAGGAGGTTCTAGAGGAATTATTGTCTATAAAGTTTCTAATGACCAATTTAGAGCGTTTGATAGGCATTGTACTTTCCAACCGGAAAATAGTTGTGCATTGGTTAGTGTAGAAACCAATAATATTTCTGCTATAGACGATTGTTGTGGGTCTCAATTTTTAATTACAGATGGTTCTGTTCTAAGAAGTCCTGCTGTAATGCCTTTAAAAGAATACAACACTTCTTTTGATGGTGCTACCTTAAGAATTTACAATTAAATCATTATTTCAAGGCAACTAAAACTGTTCTAAACAGTCTATAAATCAACTGTTTTAATTACATTTGTACATTGCAACATAATTTTGGTGCTATTTTGAAAAACTATTTACTCATAATCAGTCTTCTATTAGGTTTTTCGGCTCTTGCCCAACGACCCTATATTGAGTTTAAAGAAAACAAAGGTCAGTGGCACGAAAATGTACTCTACAAAGCAAAACTACCTGCCGGAGAATTATTTTTAGAACAAAATAGCTTGACTTATCAATTTTTTAAAGAAACTGATTTACTAAAAATAGACGAATTACATCATAACTTTATTAAAAATCCTACCTCAGCAGATTCTATTATTAATTTACATGCTTTTAAAGTTCATTTTAAAAACGCTCTAAATGCTACGCTGCAACCTAAATCAATAAGACCTGACTACGAAAATTACTTTATTGGAAATGATAATTCCAAATGGGCTTCTAATGTAAAGAAATACGAAGAAATGACTTATCATCAACTGTACAACAACATTGATTTAGCATTTTATCTAAAAGATGGTATTTTTAAATATGATTTTATTGTTCAACCAAGTGGCAACCCACAAGACATACAACTAACTTATGATGGTGTTGATGAAATTTTCATCAAAAATGGCAACTTACATATCAAAACATCAGTAAATGAAATTATTGAACAAAAACCTTATGCTTATCAAAACATTAATGGTAAAGAAAAAGAAGTAAAATGTTTGTTCCAATTAGAAAACAATACCTTGAATTTTCATTTTCCAAAAGGATATAATACCAACTATCCATTAATCATAGATCCGGCTCTTATTTTTGCTTCTTATTCTGGTGCTACTGTTGATAATTGGGGCTACACCTCAACTTTTAATGATTTAGGAAACTTATACGGTGGAGGTGTAAGTTTTGGAGTTGGTTACCCTGTTACCACCGGGGCAATACAAACCACTTTTGGTGGAGGAGCTTTAGATATATCTATTAGTAAGTTTTCACCAAATGGTTCTTCATTAGAATATTCTACTTATTTTGGCGGAGGTAATTCTGACTATCCTCATAGTATGATAGTGAATAGCAATGATGAATTACTGGTTTTTGGAACAACAGCCTCAAACAATTTTCCTACAACACCGGGAGCTTATTCAACAACACTTGCGGGAGCTTATGATGCTTATGTGATTAAATTTAGTGCTAATGGACAAACTTTATTAGCTTCAACTTATATTGGAGGAACGGGAAATGATGGTTTAAACAATCTACAACCACTTAAATACAATTATGCTGATGAACACCGAGGAGAAATTATTGTTGATACCAACGATAACATTTTTGTAGCTACAGTAACTTCTTCTTCAGATTTCCCTGTAACAGCAGGAACAATACAATCTGCTAATGCAGGTGGAAATGATGGTTGTGTGTTTAAACTTTCTCCTAACCTGAATACGTTACTTTTTAGCACTTATATTGGAGGCACAGGAACAGATGCTGCTTATTCCCTTCAATTTGCAAGTAATGGTGATATTTTAGTCACTGGAGGAACTACCAGTAATGACTTCCCTACTACATTAGGAACATTAAATCCTGCAAGCTTAGGCAATACTGACGGTTGGTTAATGAAAATAAATAATAATGCAACATCAATTCTTGCTTGCACTTATATTGGTACAGCAAACGATTATAACCAATGTTATTTTGTACAATTAGATACTGCTGACAATGTCTATGTAGTTGGACAAACAAGAAATGGTTATCCTATTTTCCCCGCTACAGTTTATAACAACCCTAGTAGTGGTCAGTTTTTACATAAACTTACTAACGACTTATCTACAACTGTATTTTCAACAACTTTTGGTACAGGTTCTGGATTTATTGACATTGCTCTTTCAGCATTTTTAGTAAATGAATGTAATTACATTCTGCTTTCCGGATGGGGAGGTGCTGTAAACTCAAACGCTTTAGCTACAAATAGTACCACCAACAATTTACCCATAACCGTTAACGCATTACAACCAACAACAGACGGTAGTGACTATTATTTAGCCATGTTTTCAGAAGATGCTGATAGCTTAATGTATGCCACTTTTTTTGGTGGTAATGCTAGTTTCGACCATGTTGATGGTGGAACTAGTAGGTTTGATAAAAAAGGTATTGTTTACCAAGCCGTATGTGCCTCCTGTTTTGGTTCCACATCAGATTTTCCAACTACTCCGGGAGCTTGGTCAAATACCGATAATAGTACAAATTGTAATTTAGGTGTTTTTAAATTAGATTTATCAAGTTTAACTGCCGATGCAGAAGTGTTTACTACACCCTATTATTGTGTTGGAGATACTGTTCAATTTCAAAACTTAAGTAATGGTGGTGTAACCTATTTTTGGGATTTTGATGACGGATATACCTCTAGCGATTTTCAACCAACTCATGTATTCGACTCCGCAGGAACCTATCATGTGATGTTAATAGCCCTCGACTCTGTTTCGTGTATTTTAGTAGACACCGATTATGTAGATGTCTTTATCGCTGCTCCCCCTACAGCTATTACTAATCCAATAAATGGCATTTGTAAAGGAGATTCTATTCAACTTAATGCGAGTGGCGGTGCTAGTTATGTATGGTCTCCAAATTATAATATTTCTAATGATAGTATTGACAACCCTTTAGTTTGGCCAGACACTACCACCCTTTATACTGTGATAGTTCATGATAGTTGTGGAATAGATACCGCTGAAATATTAGTAACTGTTTTTCAAAAGAATATTAATATAAACCCCGACACCATGGTCTGCTTGGGACAAAGTGCTCAACTTACAGCTTATGGTGGCGCAAGTTATTTGTGGCAACCTGCAACTAGTCTTAATAACAATGCCATTTCCAATCCTGTTGCTACTCCAAACAATACCACTACTTACACTGTTGAAATAACTGATAGTAATAATTGTACTTGGGATACTACCACTACTGTATTAATTGATACTGTTTTACCTAATGCCGTTACTATGGATGATGATACTATATGCCAAGGAGATACCATTACTATTTATGGTTCCGGTGGTCAAACTTATTCATGGACACCAAGCTCAACAATAGCCACACCAACTGATTCAGCTACTTTAGTTTATCCAACACAAACAACAACTTATATTTTAGAAGCAGCTAACGGTTGTGGAAATAATTTTGATTCACTAACTATTTACATCATAGAAGTGCATGCTGATATTGTGAACGACACATCTGTTTGTATTGGAAACAGAGCTAACTTGTGGGCAAATGGAGGAGAAAGCTATTATTGGTCGCCAACAATGGGACTTAACAACAACACAAGCCCTACCATCTCTCCTGAAATTTATGTACCCATAACTTATTATGTAGATATAACTGATAGTAATGACTGCGTTACTACTCTTTCTGTTTTTGTGGACACCTTAAGCAATCCAAAAGTAGATTTAGGAGAAGATATTGAAGCTACTTGGGGAGAAACAGTTCAACTTAATTCCAATTCCAATGGAGTTCAATACACATGGACACCAAAAGAAGGACTAACTTGCTCCGATTGTCCTAATCCAATAGTAAATGCTCAAGCATCTTCTACTTACTACTTAACGGTTTTAGGAGCTAATGGATGTTATAGTTATGATACAATAAGTGTATTTTTTGATGGAGCTATTTATGTTCCCAACTCCTTTACTCCTGATGGAGATGGAATTAACGACATTTTCTATGCTTATGGTGTAGACATTAAAGAATTTGAATTATATATTTTCGACCGTTGGGGAGAAAAACTTTTCTATTCTGATAACATGGAAGACGGGTGGAACGGAACTTACAAAGGTACTTTAGTAAAAAACGACACTTATGTTTGGAAAGTAATTTTTAAAGATGTACTCGATAAACGAGGCGAATTAATTGGTACGGTTACTTTAATAAGATAACTTCAACTAATAAGGATCTACATCTATTGAAATTCTAATAGCTTTATATTTGCTAAAAGCTTCAAAATGGTGTTTTACCTCTAAAATTAAATCTCGTGCTTTACTCACCGAAATTTTTCTTTCAATCTTTATTAAAACTTTCTTCTGATAATAATTTTTAACTCTTGATACTGCTGGAAATTCAGGTCCTAACACACGAGTTCCAAACTTCTTTTTAAGTGCATTGGTAAACTCATCCGCTCCTATATTTAATTTATTTTGGTCTTTATGTTTTAATGTAAAACTAATTAACCTGCAATATGGCGGATAGTTAAACTTTTTACGCTGAAGCATTTCATCATTATACATCTCCAAATAATTACTCTCCATTACTTGTCTAATAATAGGATGATATGGTTCGTAAGTTTGTATAATCACTTTTCCTCTTTTAGTTCTTCCTGCTCTTCCACTTACCTGACTCATCATTTGATAAGCTTTTTCAAACGCTCTAAAATCAGGGAATTTAAGCATGTTGTCTGCATTCAATATCCCAACCAAAGAAACATTATTAAAATCCAATCCTTTAGTGACCATTTGAGTTCCTACCAACACATCTATTTGATGTTCCTCAAAATCGTTAATAATTTTTTGGTATGCATTTTTACTTTTGGTACTATCGGCATCCATTCTTGTAATTCTAATTTTTGGAAAGAATAATGCCAACTCCTCCTCTATTTGCTCTGTTCCAAAACCTTTGAGCGAAATTCTACTACTTCCACAAGCAAGGCATTTTGAAGGCATATTTTTAGAAACCCCACAATAATGACACTTTAACTGATGCGTATATTTATAATAGGTTAAAGAAACATCACAATTGTTACATTCAGGCACGTTTCCACAATCTTCGCAAATCATAAAAGGTGCATACCCTCTTCTGTTTTGAAACAAAATAACTTGCTCCTTATTTTTAAAAGCCTCCTCCATACTTTCTATTAGTAGCGGAGAAAAGTGAGATTTCATTTGTTTTTTTCTGGTAGCTTCTTTTATGTCTGCACAAAGTATTTCTGGTAACAACACCTTTCCATGACGGTAATTTAATTCTACCAATCCATATTTATTTTCTTTGGCATTCCAATAGGTTTCAATAGCAGGAGTTGCCGAACCTAACAACACTTTTGCTTTATGCAATTTCGCCAACACTATGGATGCATCTCGAGCATTATATCTTGGTGATGGATCGAACTGTTTAAAAGTGTTCTCATGTTCTTCATCAATTACTATCAATCCTAAATTACTGTATGGAAGAAACATTGCTGAACGAGCGCCCATAATTATCTGAAACCTTTTATTTTCTTTATTAGCAGCTAAATTAAAGTTCAACACTTCATTCCATACTTCTACACGTTCATTTTCATTAAATTTAGAGTGATAAACCCCTATAGTATCGCCAAAAACTTTCTGCAAACGCACAATTAATTGAGTTGTTAAAGCAATCTCGGGCAATAAATACAACACTTGCTTACCTTGTTCTAATACCTCTTTTATAAGCTGAATATAAATCTCGGTTTTTCCGGAGCCAGTAATACCATGTAGCAAAACAGTATCGTGTTGTTTAAAGGATGTTTTTATTTCATTGTAAGCTGTAACCTGATGCTCATTAAGCGATTTAACATCTTGCACTTCTTTTCCATAATCATCTAACCTATTTACAACTACATCATAAATCTCAAAAATATTTTTCTCCACCAACTGATTAATTATACTGCTACTTACATTAGCCTTTTTTTGGAGATTTAATTTTGGGACTTCATAAGTAATTTGCTGATACCGATTAGAAAGCTGTACAAAGCTCATTAATGCTGCCAATTGTTTTTTGGCTCTCGATAAATCATCAAAAATTGCTGGGAGATTTTCTTCCTTATTAGCAAAAGTTGTCAGTCTAACAAACTGTACTACTTTGGGCTTATATTTTTCATTAATCTCTTCAACAACTATAATGATATTTTTTTCTATCAACGATTTTATAATTTGATGAATATTTTTTACCGATAAAATTTCAGAAACATCGCTAAGTGTAAGTACTTCTCTGACTGTTAATGCTTCATAAACTTGGTATTCATCATCACTTAAATCGTTGGAATTAAATTCAGTGTTTCTATTAATTACAAATTTTGTCTCGCTAGATAACTTTAGAGCTCCAGGAATAGCTGCATTAAATATATCACCCGGGTAAGCAAGGTAATAATCGGCAATCCAATCCCAATGTTTTAATTGTTTTTCGTTTACAATGGGATGGTTATCTAATATAGCATATAAATATTTTGCTTGATACTCTTTTGGTGGAGTATGGTGTTTATCTTTAACTAAAGCCGTATATAATTTTCCGCCTCTACCAAAAGGCACTATAACTCTTTGACCAATGATGATATCATCATTCAATTCATTTGGTACCCTATACGTAAAAAAGTTGGGGACAGGCAAAGGCAATATTACATCAATAAAGAGAGTATCTAACATCATAAAAAGAAAGTTGTAAAAGTAAACATATTACCCACTTTGTTAAAAAAAATATTTTCAAGATTTTACTTTGAATTCAAATAATACAAATGAATTTATCACATAAAAAATTACATATCTTCAATATTTAATGGAATATAGCTATTTTTGTCGCTTATTAAATTTTTACTATGAATTTCAAGCGACTTACTTTATCCATTATATTGATGTTTGCCTTTTTGGTTTCCATCAATGCTCAGAACGGAACTATTAGAGGTTTTATTTATAACGAAAAAACTGGAGAATCTGAAATTGGTGCTACAGCCTATTTAAAAGGTACTACCATGGGAGCAGCATCAGATGTTAATGGGTTTTACTCTATATCTAAAATTCCAGCAGGTAATTATACTTTATTGGTAACCTCTTTAGGTTTTGATACTGTTAAAATTGCCATCTCTCTAAAAGCAAATGAAATTATCAATCAAAAAGTATATCTAAAAGAAGGCTCTTTAATGTTAAATACTTTTGAACTTTCGGCTGAAAAACAAGAAGCAAGAACTGAAGTAAAAATGTCTGTTTCTAAGGTAACTCCAAAAGAAATAAAATCCATGGTTTCAATTGGTGGAGAACCTGATATTGCACAGTACTTACAAGTTTTACCTGGTGTAACTTTTACAGGAGATCAGGGTGGACAACTTTATATTCGTGGTGGCTCTCCTATTCAAAACAAAGTTTTGTTAGACGGAATGATTATCTATAACCCTTTCCACTCTATTGGTTTATTCTCTGTTTTTGATACCGACATTCTTAAAAGTGCTGATGTTTATACAGGTGGGTTTAATGCTGAATATGGAGGTAGAATCTCTTCTATAATGGACATAACTACTAAAGATGGTGATAAAAACAGATTGAGAGGAAAAGTTTCTGCTAATACATTTAGTTCAAAACTTACTCTTGAAGGTCCTATGTATAAAAGCAAAAAAGATAACGGAGGTGCTACTACCTTTGTTTTATCTGCAAAACATTCTTACCTAAACGAATCATCTGAATTATATAAACCCTACTTTGAATCACTTGGCTCTGACAATACAAGAGGTATAGATACTGCTGGTCTTCCTTACAATTTTACTGATTTATATGGTAAAATAACTTTTGGAGCTAGTAACGGTAGCAAGTTCAGCTTATTTGGTTTTAATTTCCGAGATGGTGTTGATTTTCCAGGTGTTTCTAATTTAAGATGGAACTCTAGTGGTGGTGGTGGAAACTTTGTATTTATTCCAGCTTCTTCAAGAACACTTATTGACGGGGTTGTGGCTATTTCTAATTATGAAATAACACTAAGTGAAGCCGATGAAAACCCAAGAAGAAGTGAAATTAATGGATTTAATATTGGAATGAACTTTACCAGCTTTTCTGGCGATAATCAATTTAAATACGGTTTTGAAGTACTCGGTTTTGGAACAGATTTTCAATTTACCAATTCCGTTGGTAGA
>LADZ01000047.1 GCA_000961845.1 Flavobacteriales bacterium BRH_c54 | reverse complement strand
TATGGAAACTGGTGGGATGAAAGGAAAGCGTAAAGAGCTTACCAGAGAAGAGCTGCATCAGTTTATTAAAAAAGCTTCGGGAGTTAAACAGGTACATTCAGAATATGGGATGACAGAACTGCTTTCGCAAGCTTATGCCAAAAATGACGGACTTTATTCCACTCCACCTTGGATGAAAGTAATTATTAAAGATATTAATGATCCTTTTCAAAGCTTAGCCAACAATAAAACCGGAGCAATAAACATTATAGACCTTGCTAATATAGATTCTTGCTGTTTTATTGCTACACAAGATTTAGGTAAGATAAACAATCACGGTCAGTTTGAAGTGCTTGGCAGATTTGACAATAGCGATATACGAGGTTGCAATTTGTTGGTGCAATAAAAAAGTTTAAATTTATACTCGTAAATTAAACAATAACAACCTTATAAATGGAACTGTATCTTACACTCGGAATAATAGCTATAGGCATCTTTTTGTTTGTTAAGGAATTTTTTTCCATAGATACCACTTCGCTATTAATTATGGCAATGTTTATTGTAAGCGGAGTACTTAGTCCCGAAGAAGGATTTTCAGGATTTATTCATCCTGCAACGCTAACCTTAGGTTGTATGTTTGTTATTAGTGCTGCTATATTTAAATCAGGAATTATAGATGGGTTGAGCAATAAAATCATCAAACTTGCCAAAATCCATTATATCGTAGCTTTAATAGTTTTTACATTTGTAACAGGTCTCTTTTCTGCTTTTGTTAATGATACAGCTGTTGTTGCTATAATGATTCCTATGGCTCTATTAGTTTGTAAAGAAACCGGAATAAGTCCTTCTAAATTATTAATTCCTATATCATTTGCTGCCTGTTTTGGCGGAGCATGTACTCTTATTGGTACAGGTACAAACATTCTTATAAGCAGTTATGCTCAAAAAAGTGGTTTACCAGAGTTTGGTATGTTTGAACTTACACCGGTAGCATTAATTTTAGCAGCAATTGGTTTTTTTTATATGTTTGTTATCGCTCCATTTTTACTTCCAAAAAGAGAAAAAGATAATGATACCACATTAATTAAACAGGCAGAAAAATACATGGCAGAAATCATATTAACTGACTCATGTCCTGATATTAATAAAAAATTAATCGAAACAAAATTAGTAGTAGATTACAAAATTCAACTACTAACTGTTATAAGAGGAACTACGCGCATTAGAGATTGTTCTTCCGAATTTGTTTTGGAAAAAAACGATATCCTAAATGTGGTTATTAGTCCTGAAAATTTAATTAATTTAAAAGACACCAAAGGTTATAGCATACAAGGCGATAAACTAAGAGAAAATGAAGCTGAAGAAATTGATATCAGCCCAACAGAATCCACTAAAGACATCCCTGACAACCAAAGAAAAATTTACGAAGTACTTATTCCTATTGGCTCGTCATTATCTTCAAAATCATTAAAAGAATTACGTTTTAGAGATGTTTACCGAAGTTCTGTATTAGCAATAAGACAAAGAAATGAAATGATAATGCAAAACATAAGTGAATTAAAACTGAAAGAAGGAGACATGCTTTTAATTTATTCTAGTGAAAAAGATATTGCCCGACTTACTGCTCAACATGCAGTGTTTATGCTTTCTAATTATGAAAAACAAAAGGTAAATTATAAAAAAGCTATTCCGGCTCTATTAATTGCTATTGGTGTAATAGGAGCAGCTTCACTTAATATTACTTCAATTTTAATGAGTGCTATGATAGGTTGTTTGTTACTAATTACCACATCCATTCTTAAACCACAAGAAGCGTATGAAGCCATAAATTGGAAAGTTATTTTTATGATAGCAGGCGTACTCTCTATGGGAAATGCATTAGAAAGCTCTGGTGGTTCTACTTTAATTTCAGGATACATTTTTGATGTAATGGGCGACTTAGATAAAAGAATTACGGTCGGTTTAGTATTTTTAATTACCTTTCTTTCTACCAACATTATTTCCGGAAAAGCAACAGCTGGTTTAATGACTCCTATAGTTATTAGTTTGGCATCAGCACTTCAAATAAGCGAACGTCCATTACTAATTGCCGTAATGTTAGCATGTGCCTTAACTTTTATGACACCCATTGCCAACCCAACTAACACTATGGTATATGCCCCTGGAAAATATAAATTTAATGATTATCTAAAGGTAGGTACTCCCTTAAACATCATCATTTGGATTGCTGCAACATTTTTAATACCTTTATTCTTTCCATTTTAAATTTTAAAAAATCGTCTAACCGATAAAATTATATCTGTAAATGAAAAGACAATTTAAAAAACTGATTACGTTTACTAATGAATATCAAAATAAGGAAGACATTATTTTAAGAGATCATCTTGCCATGGAAAGAACCAAATTGGCAAATGAAAGAACTTTATTATCTTATTTAAGAACATCACTTTACTTACTTTTAGGTGGCACTGCGATACTAGGATTAAAAGATTTTCAAGATTTAAAATTTTTGGGATATATTGCTCTTTCATTAAGTGCTTTATTAATAATTATTGGTACTGTAAGGTTTCTTCAACTCCGAAAACACTTGAAAAGATTTTATATACCAATTAATGATGACTAACACTTCTCCATTTAATAAACACTACCTACTTTAACTCTCTTTTATAATTATTTTAACATCTTTTATATAATATATGTATATACATTAAATGTTTTTGTATATATTTGCATCAGATTTTGAAAGTATAAATAAAAAACATGAGAATAGAAGACGAAATTAAACAGAACAAATTCCACTCAGAATACCAAAAATTAGCTATCAATATATTATTTACCAATCAATGGTTAACTACCAACACTACTAAAATACTTAAACCTTTTGGCATTAGTCCACAACAATACAATGTGTTAAGAATTTTAAAAGGTCAATCACCAAATGCGATTTCAGTAAGTAATATCATGGATAGAATGATAGACAAAATGTCTAATACTAGCAGATTGGTAGAGAAACTAAGACAAAAAGAATTAATAGAACGAGTTACTTGCGAAAAAGATAGAAGACAAGTAGACGTAAAAATAACTAAAAAAGGATTGGACTTATTAGAAAAAGTTAAAACAGAAATGAACGCTTTTAAAACAATTAGCAATAATCTTACTGAAAAAGAAGCTAAAACTATTAATGAACTATTAGATAAAATGAGAGGGTAATTTTTAAAAAAATTTAATTAAATAAATGTATATACATTAAATGTTAAAACACATATATTATGCAAATACTAACTAAAGAACAACAAGCAAAAGGTTCCTTTGATGGAGGAGCAATTATAGAAAATAAACCTATCGGATTTCCTCAAGACAGAGGTGAACAAAAACCATTTTCCAACCTATTTTACTGGGCGAATGCATGGTCAGATAGAGGTGGTTTAATTGGTGAACATCCACACCAACTGTTTGAAATTATGTCGTTTGTTATTGATGGAGAAATTCAGCATTATGATAATAAATTCAACCGTTGGTTACCATTAAAAAAAGGAGATGTACAAATTATCCGTTCCGGAAATGGCATCCGGCATGCGGAAAAAATAATGCCCGGAGGTAGAATGTTTCAAATTTGGTTCGATCCAAATGTACATGTAACCTACAACAAAGAGGCCTCTTACAACGATTACAAAAGTGAAAACATGCATTATTTTGAAGAAAATGGCATTAAAGTTAAAAACTACATTGGCAAAGGTGGTCCGGTAGAAATGGATGCCGAAGCAGTAGTTATTAGTGAACTTACTCTTCCAAAAGGGAATCATATTATTGCTATTCCGGAAGGGAAAACAGCTACCTTTTACTTTATAAATGGGAAAGCTCAAGCAAATAATCAAGCCTTAAAAGAGCATGATTTTATTATTACTGAAGATGAAAAAACAATCACTTTTGATGTTGAAGAAGAAACACATTTATTTACTGTTGAAGTAGCGAAACAACTGAGTTACAAAACTTATTTGGAACTAAATAAATTTAATTAAATAGTATTAACCTTATAAACTAAAAAACATAAAAATGATACCTGAAATAACGAAAAGATTTAGTCCGACAACATTTACAGAGCAAACGCTAACAGAGGAACAACTTACCATACTTTTTACTGCTGCGGGAAGAGCTGCTTCCTCTTTTAATGAACAACCTTGGCGTTTCATTTATGCTTTAAAACAAGACAAAGAAGCTTTCAACAACATCTTAGATTGTTTAGTAGAAGGCAACCAAGAATGGGCAAAAAATGCAGCTGCTTTAGTAATTACTGTTTCTAAAAAAACCTTTACTAAAAATGAAAAACCGAATCCTCACAACCGACACGATTTAGGTTTAGCAGTAGGTAATCTTTCTGCTCAAGCTACGGCTATGGGATTGCACTTGCACCAAATGGGTGGTTTCTCTGCCGAAGAAGCTATTAATAATCTAAATATACCTGAAGGTTTTGAACCTGTTACAGCCATTGCTATAGGCTATTATGATGGAGAATTTGTAGAAAAACCCAGAAAAGCAGTAGAAGAAATAATGTTTAAAAATGAATGGAAGTAGAACATTAAAATCTATCCGAAAGTTTAAACTTTCGGATAGATTCACAAGCTAATTACTCCTTAATAAACTTAATAATCTTATTAGCTTTAGTGGTATTTATCTGTAAGAAGTAAATGCCTTTTGCCAAACTACTAATATTTATTTGTTGTTGGCTATTACTGTTAAATTTTGGATACAACACTTCTTTTCCTGCGAGATCAGTAATAAGCATACTCATATCATTATCTGTTGATAATCCGGCTACCGTTAGCATACTGGTTGCAGGGTTAGGATAAACAGTAATATTATTCATCTCCAACTCGTTTACCCCCACAAAAGCACTATCTATGATATTTATGTTATCTAAATAAACAGTATTTCCGAAACCTGCTGCATTTTCAAAAATAAAATCGACACTTGTTAATCCATTTAAACTACTCAAATCTATTACTTCATTTCTCCATTGAGAAGCTGTTGGCACAAAAAACAAAGGATAATTGGGGGCTGTAGCTAAATTATTACCTGTTTTTTTCCAAAGCAATTGCTTGGTAGCTCCGCAATCATTAGTATAATAAACAGACAAGGTGTCATATCTTGTTCCTCCAAAAAAAGCATATGCCACATCAAAAGATAAAGATGAAGCACTAACACCGGTAAAATCATATCGTGGAGTAACTAACCAGTCTAATTGCCCGGTATAGTCATTACTTCTGTTATCAATAAACACACAAGAAGTACTAGTTCCATAAGCTCCCAACGTGTTATTATGTTCCCAAGTCTCAGCATTATCTGTATTAATCACACTCCAACCACTTGGTGAAGCAGTTCCATTTTCAAAACCTTCGCTAAGTGGCAAGCCAACTCCTACTGTAGGTGGTTGAACAACAACATAAGCATTTTTATACAAAGAATCTGTTCCATTTACGTTACTAACAACCAAAGAAACATCATACGCTCCATTAGTTGAATAACACACAGTTGGGTTTAAATCAATAGAAGTACTAGGCATTCCTCCCGGAAAATACCAGGTCCATTGCTGACCAAGGTTAATAGTTTGATTAATAAACTGAGCACAAACTCCCGGACAAATAGCCGTATCCGGAGACATAAATTGTGCAACAGGAGGTGTATTTGCCTGAAATAAATTAGACTCCCAAATTCCTCTCCCATAAGTAGCCGCTCGTATTTTTCCTGTGGGATAAAATATCTCTAGCTCATTCACCTGAACATTTGGTAAATTCTCCATAAAAGATTCCCAATTGAGTAAATCATCATTTTTGTAATATACCCCCATGTCCGTTCCAACATAAATTCCATTATTCGTTCCATGTTCATAAACCACACAATTTACAGGCATATTGGGTAAGTTTCCTGAAACATTTGTCCAAGAAGCACCACCATCGATAGATTTAAACACTTTATTTCCATTAGAAAAACCTGAAAAACTTACCCATAGTATGTTAGGGTTTTGATTATGAACCGTTATATAACTAATATTAAGGTTAGGCAATCCGTTATTAATTACTGTCCAACTACCACCTCCATTAGTAGTTTTTCTAATTTGAGTTAACGTAGCGATATAAATTACATCAGAATTAGAAGGAGCTACAGCCATAGAACGAATAGTTCCTGTTGCCGAAAAATTAGAAATTTGTAACCAGCTTGTTCCTCTGTTAGTAGTTTTAAATACATTTATATAACCTGCATAAAGCGTAGCAGGGTTATTAGGATCTATTATATAAGGAGTAACCCAAGCACCATTTTCACTGATACTTCCCGTAATTCCGGAAAAAGAAGCTCCTCCATTTGATGAACGATAAATATTTCCATTTTGGCTTGTAGAATAGATATAATTATTGTCAGAATAATCTACAATACATTCCATTCCATCACCACCGGTAACATGTGTCCAACTTCCCGATTTTAATAAGCTACACCCATTATCTTGAGCTCCACCAATAATAGTTCCTGCATTAGTAGCACTTGTTCCTAACCGATAAAACTGTGTTACTTCTAACCCTCCTGTTAAATCTGTCCACGAACTTCCTGCATTGGTAGTTTTAAAAATTCCCCCATCGGAACCACAAAACAAGGTGTTTCCAAAATAATCTAAGGTATGAATATCGGCATGAACATAACCATAACTTCCTGTTGGCCAATTCCAACGTGTATTCGCTGTAAAACTACTCCCTCCATTAGTTGACTTCCAAACATTAACACCTCCTGTAAACAATTCATTTTTATTTGTTGGTGATACAGCTAAAGCCAAATCATACCATCCTTGTCCACCGGAATCTGTGCCAGATGTATTCCAACCCATAATATTAGGAGAGTTTGCTCTTAAAGTGAAAGTGCTCCCTCCATTTGTAGAGCGATAAAGTCCTAAAAAGCCATTATCACTTGAGTTAGTTGTTAAAGCATAAACATAATTGGTATCATTTGCAGTAACAGCAATAGACATTCTTCCTATTTGGCTAATAGATGGCAACCCGCTAGTTATCATAGTAAAATTAGTACCGTCAACCGATTTAAAAAAATTGGTATTAGTACATGCAAATAACGTAGTTGGATTTAATGGATTAAACTCCACATCTCTAAAAACACCACTTCTCACATTCGTCCAACTTGCACCTGAGTCATCGGTTTTCCATAAACCATTATTGGTAGCCACATACAAAACTGCAGGATTATTAGGATTTATAATAATTTTATTCATCACTCTTGATTGAGAAGTTGACCAATTCAGTCCTGTTGGTTGCCATGTATTTCCTCCATCTAACGATTTAATAACTCCAATACTATAGGTATCGCTTCCGTCTCCATCTCCTGTCGCCAAATAAATTTCATTTGAATTTTGTGGATTAATTGCTATTCCAGAAACACCAAGTGTTGCCAGTGTATCCGTTAATGGCATCCATGAAGTTCCTCCGTTTGTAGATTTCCAACACCCACCGGCAGGAGCTCCAACAAAAATAATATTTGAATTGTTAGGATCTACAGCTACCACATTTATTCTTCCAATACCTGGATTCCAACCTATGGAATTCCAACTTTGCGGCCCTAATGGCATCCAATTAGAAGATTTTGCTCCCGACTTTGCTGTTGTTACATTATATTTTTGATGAAATTTTAAATATTCGTTCCAAGCCATACTTGGATCAGGAAAGTTACCATTTTCATCCACCCTAGATTCCATAAGATATTCCCAACGTTTAAACTGTTTCCATCCTTTACCTCTTTCGTATGATTTATTCTCCCAATACTTATTAAAGGCTTCTTGTATTTCATAAAAATTTGCTGTTTTGCTTTGCATCATTCGAACATATTCCTGCGAATATGCGTATGAAGCAAATAAAATTCCTATTATAGTGAGTGTAAGTTTGTGCATATTAAATGATTATTAAATTTTTATCTAAATCTTTCCAAAGATACTGAATTATCTAACTTTAAATTATATAAAAAAGCCATTTACTATATGAATCTTATTTACCTTTGAATGATATCAACTAATCTAAAAAACATGAAAAAACTATTATTAATTTGCAGTATTATTTTATTTAGCTTTATCAACAATGCTAAAGCACAAAACCCTATTAATGTTGGACAAATGCAGCTTAACGCTGGTTTTGGGCTATCTAATTATGGTTTTCCTGTTTATGTTGGTTTAGATTATGGCATACACCCAGACATAACCATTGGCGGTGAAGTTTCTTTTAGAAGTTATCGTGAAAATTATTTTGGTACTAAATACGGACATAATATTTTTGGATTTAGTGTGAATGGTAATTATCACTTTAACACCATTATGGGTATTCCTGATAATTTTGATTTTTATGCCGGAGCCAATGTTGGTTTTGTAATGTGGAATTCTCCTCGTAATTACGGTGGCAATAGAGCTTCCGGATTAGGACTAGGTTTACAAGTAGGTGGAAGATATTACTTTAACGAAAAGTTTGGAATTAACCTTGAGTTTGGTGGTGGAAATTCTTTTAGTGGCGGAAAAATTGGTGTTTCCGTTAGGTTTTAATTAACTATTTAATTTCTTTACTTTTTCCATTACAGCATCGTTTAATTCTTGCTTGTAAGTTTGCATTTTTTGTTGGATGGATTTATCTCCTACTGACAAAATTTGTAATGCTAACAACCCTGCATTTTTAGC
Organism: Flavobacteriales bacterium BRH_c54; assembly: GCA_000961845.1. Taxonomy (GTDB): domain Bacteria; phylum Bacteroidota; class Bacteroidia; order Flavobacteriales_E; family Vicingaceae; genus BRH-c54. Next base: position 13,520 of record LADZ01000047.1, on the reverse strand, counting down.
TCCATTTAAAGCTACAGTAGCTACAGGAACACCTCCCGGCATTTGTAAAATAGATAAAACAGAGTCCCAACCATCAATAGAGTTAGACGACTTAATAGGAACTCCAATAACCGGTAATGGTGTAATTGAAGCTACCATACCAGGCAAATGAGCTGCACCACCCGCCCCGGCAATTACTACTTCAATACCTCTTTGATGAGCATTTTCAGCAAATTCTACCATACGTTTGGGAGTTCTATGTGCAGAAACTATAGTTATCTCAAAAGGAACATTAAATGATTTGATAACATCTGCTGCTTGTTGCATAACAGGCAAATCAGAATCTGAACCCATTATAATACTAATTTTTGGTTGACTCATAGCTTTTTGGTTTTATAACGATTTTGCTTTTAATACTTTTTTTACTTGTGCTGCTTTCGTTCTTGCAGCTTCTATATTTTCTCCCAAAATGGTTACATGTCCCATTTTTCGGAAAGGTTTAACATCTCTTTTTCCATAAATATGCAAATTTACACCTTCCATACGCATACATTCATTTATTCCTTCATAAGTTATTTTTCCCATTGCATCTGCTTCTCCCAAAATATTTAGCATAATAGAAGGTTGTATTAATTTTGTACTTCCCAACGGAAAATCTAAAATAGCTCTTAAGTGTTGTTCAAATTGTGATGTGTAACAACTTTCAATAGTATGATGACCACTATTATGAGGTCGTGGAGCAACTTCATTTACAATTACTTCTCCTGTTTTAGTTAAAAATAATTCTACCGCTAAAATCCCCACCATATCGAGTGCTGCAATAATTTTTTTTGCTATTTGCTGAGCTTTCTCTTCCACTTCGTTACTAATTGACGAAGGACAAACTAATTGTTCTACCAAATTTGCTTCGGTACTAAACTCCATTTCTACTGTTGGAAAGCTTGTAATTTCATTTTTATTATTTCTAGCTACAATTACCGCCAACTCCTTCTCTACATTGATAGCTTCTTCAATTACAGATGGTGTATCAAAAATCTTATCATTTTCAACCACCGATTTAATCACAACAACACCTCTTCCATCATATCCCTCTTTTCTAGATTTTTGTACAAAAGGATAAGTAATTTCATTGGCAGAAATGGCTTTTAACACTTCTTCTTTTGTCTCATAAAGTTTGAAAGCTGCTGTTGGAAAATTGTGTCGAGCATAAAACTCTTTTTGCAATCCTTTATCCTGAATTATAGCTAGAGCTTTTGACGAAGGATGAACAATTTTTCCTTCTTTGGTTAGTTGATTAAGTGCATCAATATTTACATGTTCAATTTCAAAAGTTACCAAATCTACTTCTTGAGCAAATTGATAAACATCATCATAATTCTTAAAACTACCCTTAAAATATTTTGTACATAAGTTAGCTGCCGAACAGTTTTCATCAGGGTCTAACACATATGTTGCAATATCCCACCTACTAGCTGCTTGTATCAACATTTTTCCTAACTGACCACCGCCAATAATTCCTAATTTAAAATCTGAACTAATTTTTTGAGACATGATAATTTGAATTTGGTCGCGAAGTTACCATTCTTTTTATTATTTCTTCCTCACCAAAAGGTAATGCGTAATTATTAGGGATTCTCCTTTCATGGAATAAACTTGCTCCAATAACCAACCATTTGACTTTAAATCGTTTAAAATCTCTACAACAGTATTCATTCCTTCAAAACCTTTTCGGATAACTTCTGCTCCTTGATTTTTTCCCGTAAATATGGAAATTCTGGTTAAACTTGTTTCACTCCCTTCAATAGTTCTAAATTCATCTTCATTATTTAAACGCAACTCTAAAATCGCATAATCTCCCTTTTTAGTAATGGTATTTATCTTTTTTGACGCACTTTGTGTTTGTTGTGCTACTATTGTGCTTGTAAGTCCTAAAATAAGCACCAACAATACTACTAATCCTGATTTTTTCATTTTTACTCTTGTTCTCTAATTTTTTCAATAGGAAAACTAATAGTTGTTTCCCATTTTTGTGGATTGGTTTCTTTTGCCGGATCTGTTACGTACATTTCCCAGGGAGCACCAATAACTATTACTTTATTTTTTCTCATCCATTCATTAATACCAAAATACGTTTCGGGCAATCTGTCATAAGCTCCATAATGTGTTGCTGTTACATAAGTTCCCACATCAATGTTATTTAGTTTAATCTTATCTTCAAAAACAACTGTTTCTTTAGTAATAGGAATTCCTATTTCAATATCAACAATAGTATCCGACCAAGAATGGTAAATGGTAATAGGCGACATTGTTTTTTCTAAATTAGCAGAATCAATGTAATTATTAATTTTCTCATAAGATTTCCCGTGAATGTTATTCATATCTTTTTGAGCTACGGTATCTCTGATAGATAAAAACCAGATAGGTTTATCAATAGTTTTGATTTGCACATTTACCTTGTGAATTTTAGGTAATTCTTCAATTTCAGTTTTTATTCTTATTAATTCAGCATCTATTAATTCAATCCAATTATCACAAGAAAATAAACCAAAGAATTTAATTATCGGGTTAAAACCATAATCAAGTTGTAAGTTAAAGGTAACCTCCACTCCATTTTCAACATCATTTACATCATATTCAAAATTGGTTTCAAAATCAGAAAAATTAAAAAGTGATTTTATTTGGCTTTGTTCTTCCAAATAATTCTTTGTAGCATGAATATCTGCACTAATAAAAACATTTTTAGCTACTTCAGATTTTGACGGCAAAAACAAAGAAACTATTACTATTAGTAAGCTGAAGATAATGATTACCGTAATTACTCTCTTAAGAAATGCCATAATAATTTTAAAAAATTTAAAATTTCGTTAAAGATATAAAACATTTAAGAAAATGCCTGATATATAACACCTAAATTTTATAGGTGTAAAAAATGATTTTATTATTGATTTTTAATGAATTAAACAAAAATGAAAAAATAAAATAAAATAATATTTGCAAGTGTAGTAAAAAGTGATACATTTGCACTCCCAAAATTTGGGAAATGTACTTTGGCCCGTTCGTCTAGGGGTTAGGACGCCAGGTTTTCATCCTGGAAACAGGGGTTCGATTCCCCTACGGGCTGCGAAAAAAACAAAAAAACGCTTAACTAAAGTTAAGCGTTTTTTTATATTCTACTCTATCATTTCATTAACCACATCATCTTTCCAAGTAGCGGTTTGTTCTTTAAGTTCGTTTAGCTTTGGGAAGAGTTTCCCTGAAAAATCGCTTAAAGGTTGGTATAGTAATGATGTTGATTTTACTTCTCTTTCTATAAATGAAACTTCACTATCAATAGTATTTATCAGGTTTAAAATTATACTAATAATAAGTCCAAACTTCATCATTCCGAAAACCATTCCTGCAATTCTGTTAACGATACCCAATGCGACCATTTTCACCACTCTTTCTAACATTTTAGCAATAAAAAAAACTAAAATTACTATAGCGATAAACGTTACTACAAAAGATAATAAAGGCATTATTTCTGGCGAAATATTAAATGCCTTACCTAAATATTCAGCTGAATAAGAAGAAAAATTAATCCCTCCCCAAACACCTAACACCAACGCTACCAAAGAGGCTATTTCTATCACAAATCCTTTACGAAATCCTTTGTAAGCCCCCCAAATTAATGGAATAACAATGATAATGTCTAGATAGTTCATGTCAGCCAAATTAGTACAAAAGTGTATTACTAATTAATGACCAATTAAAGAGTTATTAAAGGTAAAGTGTTTATTTTGTAAAAAGTTGTCCGTTCACGACTGACTCTGTTTATCGGTTTACACTTATTAATTATTAGACCACAATTAACAAATAACCATTAACTATTAATTTTCTTAAATCTCTCCTACTACTCCTTCTGTTACATTAATAACGTGGTCGCCTACTTTTTCTAGAGAATTAAATATATCATTGTAGATAGCAGCATTTTTAAAATTATATGCTCCTTGTTCTACGTTTTTGAAATGTTCTTTTCGTAATTTTTTTCTAAACGCATTAAGTTTTTGTTCAACTTCAACTGCCTCTTTTTTAGTTACTAAAGCATAGTTAGTTTTAAGGTTTTTATTCATTACCACCAACGTTTCATCCAAAATTCCAAACATTTCTACAATGTTTTTTCTTTGATCAGGAGTAAACCAAATTTTTTCCTCAAATTTTCTCTCCAACACTTTAGATATCTGATAAAAAATATCGCCAATTCGTTCTAAATCTCCAATTATACTTAACATTCCTCTAATCTGAAGAGAAGATTCTTCACTCATTTCTCGTTGTGATATCTTAGCCAAATAATCGGCAACATCTCTCTCTATATCATCTGTTATATCTTCATATTTTTTAATCTTTTCAAGCAGTTTGTAAACATTTTTAGGGTTTTGCTCTAATAATAAAGTAGCGGTATGCTCTTTCATTCGGTGGGTTAACTTACCAAACTTAGCAATTTCTTTTTGGGCTTCAACTATAGACATCTCAGGTGTAGCCATTATCCCTGTGCTGATATGTTCTAATCTGAATTCTTCATCCGTCTCTCCTCTAGATTTAATTGTTTTAGTAGCTAACCTTACTAATTGAGGGATAAACCAAACCATAATAGCAACATTAATAATATTATATCCCGAATGAAATAAGGCAATTCCTATTGGTGCTCCTAAAGAAGCATAAATAGAATCTGTATGGAGAAGGTTGGTTGTAATGTTATCTAAAATATCAACTATTGGGAAAGCAGAAAGTGCAATTACCATCCAAATTAATCCGAAAATATTTACCAATGAGTGAATACGAGCGGAACGTTTGGCAAATACGTTACCTGAAACAGAAGCAATTTCTGTATTAATCGTTCTTCCAAAATTTTGCCCTAATACTAAAGGAATAGCTACTTCAAAAGAAATGATTCCATTAAAACATAGCACTTGTGTAAGCACTATTGATGCACTAGATGATTGCAAAATTAAGGTTAAAAAAACACCTATTAATACAAAAAATACATTGCTAAAAAAGCCAAAAGATGTTTCTTGAAATGAAGAAAATACAGTATCAACTCCATTTAAGTTAGGTACACTATTAATAAGCTCAGAAAGTCCTAAAAACAATAAAGCTAATCCAAAAATAAGCTCTCCAATATATTTTAATTTATTTTTTCCTGAAAAAATTAGTGGTGTTCCAATGGCAAATATGATTAAGTATATGAAAGAAAAATCGGCATTAAAACCAAAAATAGAAACTAACCAAGAAATTACTGTTGTTCCGATATTTGCTCCAAGCATTATACTAACCGATTCGGCAAGCGTAATAAGTCCTGTATTTACAAAACTTACCGCCATTACTGTAGTAGATGATGATGAAAAAATTAATGACGTAATAATAAAACCGGCAATTATACCTAAAAAACGATTTTTAGTCATTAAGTTAAATAATTGCTTTAAAAACGAACCAAAAGATTTTTGGACGCTTTCGCTCATGGTTTTAATACCAAAAATAAACAAGCCTAATGCCCCAATAATTCTTAATAAATCTATAAATGAAATTTCCATCTCTTTGTTTCTTTGCTAAAAAGTTAATTTATTACCAACCAAAATATACTACTAATTCTTGTTGAATGTTTTCGTTTACCGCAATTGCCAACATTACAGAAATAATTAACCCTAAAGTGGCATATCCTAAATCTTTAAAAATCATTTTTACCGTCCCCAACAACGTTTTATCGGCATCGGTACTTTTAGATAATAACATAGCTAATTCTCTACCTCCTAATAAACCTAAAAATATCCAAGTAGTACTCATAGGTATGTTACTCCATTCTTTGAACACAAATAGTATAAAAGTATAAACCAAATCGATAATGCTTGCCGATCTTACATCAACTGTTTGAGATTTTTCGGTAATAATTTTTTGAATTTTATCTCCTCTTAAATAAAATAAAATACCTAATCCAAAAAAGATAAATGATGCAAAAACAACAAAATCGATAAGTGTTAAACTTCTGTTCAGGTAAATTGCAATATTTGCTGCATCGTGTGTAATCCACATACTCCACAACCAACCACTAACCAGCCATTGTGCTATTCTCCAAGCCGGATGAGGTTCTCCTTTAACTAATTTTTTTATTAATCCTGCTAATAAATACCAAACAATCATTGCTACAGCAAAAGCTAAGAAATAACCCATCAAACTTTTTTGTGCTACACCAATAATACCATCGGCACTAGAGCTAAAACAGCTTAATAACATAAAAGTTGTTGAAACCGGCATTCTCATTCGGGTAATTAACAACAATACCACAGGGGCAATAATTTGCAAAAAGTGAAATTGGGTTGGCGATTCCGAAAACCCTTTAGATGCTAGCCTTTGGTAAGATACATCTCCATCATAAATTATCCAGCTATACAATACTGTTGCTACAAAAATACCTCCAATGTACAACCATAATTTCCACCATTTAACATCTGAATTAGAAGCTATAAAAGTTCCTATGGTTTGTATAGAATCATTAGCTATTGCTGAATATCCGGCAAACATAAAACCTATCCACATCGCTATTTTTGGATAAGGATAAAATATAGCACCTATTACTACAAAAGCTGCTAATAACCTTAAAAAGGTTTTTTCTTGAAGACCAAATAAAATAAGTGATTCGTATCTTTTTTCTCCAATAAGTTGTGATGCTAAACTAATTTTTGCCATCTGTTAATATGCTTTAAAAAATTATTTTCTGTACGTTAATACTTTGGGTTTAATATAAAAGAAAATCAATAATACTGCTACAACAGGAGCAACAATATGATTCAACAAAACAAAACCAACTGATTGGTCTGCAATAGTTTGATTTCCTAATAAATCATAAAATAAATATCCAAAAGGATTTAATGCCGATGTGTTGGCAAAGAATGCTGTTGCAGCAAAAAGCACAGTATAAAAAACACTTAAATATATTGTCCCTGCCAATTGTTTCGATTTAAACAATACCCTAATCATATAAAAACCATAACATAAAATAGAAGCAGTTGCTGCATTTATAAACACCAACAGAGCATTATCTCCCATATTTATCAGTTGCAAATTTTCAATTTGAACGCTAGTCGTAAGTTCATTAATTGAGTTAAAAATTAGCACCCCTAAAAAAGCACCTATTATTTGAGCTGGAATTTTGTGTAATAAAATATATGGATTTCTTCTTCTTAATGAGGTAATTAAAGTGATAAAAGGAATAATATGAATTCTATAAGTATGAAAAGGAATATATACTGCAGCAAAAAATGTTAATCCAATAGAAAATGACAGCATGATATAATCTGTATGGAATTTTTCTGACAAGTATCTGCTAATAAAAATAAAATATAGTGCTGAAAAAATAGTTGATGCAATTAACTCTGCAATTGCATTTAAAAATACTGTTCTCGATTTTAATTTATTTTTTAAAATCTGTCTCTTACTTTCTGATTTACTTATGGTTGCCTCCATTTTAAAACTTGCTAATTTTCTTTATTTTATTAATTCAAAAGTAAGTTGGGATTTCATCTCCAATGTTAAGTTAACGTTAACTTTAAAAATGAAGATCAATTTGTAGTCTGCTCATTAATCCTCCCGTAGTAAAATTGTTTGAAGTAGCATAACTTATATCAGATTGTACTTTTAACTTATGTCCTGAAAAATATTTTGATAACCCCAATGTATATTGACTTGTTACGTCATTTCCTGTAATTTCTTTTATATAATCAATTTGTGTAATCCTTCCTGATACTTCCCAATTCGACTTAAACAAATAACCCATTTGCAAGTTTATTCCTTTACCTACATTTATAATATCGCCAGTTAGTGTTCCATCGCCATTTATTGCCTCAGGATTATCAGCTTCTCGTTGAGCATATTCAGCCATCAATGAAAAGCCTTTGTATTTTAACATAGCATCAATAAATAAAGTATGAATATCTGTTTCATATAATCCTATATCATTAACCATATAATTTCCCAAATTACTTTTTGTTTTAACAGCATTATCATTCATATCATAAGTTCCAGCAATAGACAACTTTACTTTATCTTCTCTTACTAAATCACCCCCTGTATAGTCTCCTTTCTTAGAAAACCCTCCAAAAGGTAAAAACTCAACTCTATAGGTATATTGATACCCCCCAAGATTACCAGAAGTAATATTTCTTCCTTCTCCCTGAGAAAAAGCAACTATTTCTCTAACCAAAAATGTACCCCCTATTTTAAAATGATGTCTTAATTGAACCCCCATATCTCTATCTATATTAAACGCACTATTTAATATAGATCTATCAACAAATTGTAAATCTCCTGATGAAACCACTCGTTCTCTATTTCCCGGTAATTTGGTTTGACCCATCCACAAAACAAAATTTTTATAAAAATTCCATTTTAACAATGCATCAAATATATATCTTGGAGAATTGCTGGTATATTGATTTGCTCCCGACATATCTCTATTACTCAAACCTAGCTCTAACTTATATGCCAATTTAGGACTGTAAGCAAATCCATCAAACTTCAACCTAGCTCTTCTAATTAAAAAATTAGAACTCCCATCCCTAAAATTTCCTTTATCATCTATATCCCACTCACCTATATACAATGTTTGAAACCTAGCCCCTACCTTCATACTCCAGGAACTATCGGCAGCTATAACATTATATATTCCTTTACCAAACTTGCCATTTGTTACTTCTTGCGAAAAACCCAATACATCTAAAAAAAGCGTTACAACAAATGTTAATATTAATTTAATATTGTTCATCTATATTTACTTATTGTTAAATATCTATTACTTTTAAAACCTTATATTCGAGGCAAAAGTATCGTTTGGATTCATTATCTATATTAACCAAATAAAAAAGTAATGTTATGTTAATGTTAAGCGATTTAATTTATCATTAACAAAAAAGCCTCTGATATTTCTATCAGAGGCTTTTTATTTGGAGGTCCCGAGCGGATTCGAACCGCTGTACAAGGTTTTGCAGACCTCTGCCTAACCGCTCGGCCACAGGACCTTTTTTAAAAGTGAGTGCAAATTTAATATATTTTTTCTTACACACCAACTAATAAGTAAACACAATTAATTTGTCACTAATAAAATGTTTAACTTTGTACTTCATTTATGAATCGCATAAAGCAACATATCAGTCTATTACTTGTTATTGCTATTTCCTACGCTTATTTAGGAAGAACTGTTCACGAATTATTTTTTCATCACGAAGGTGTGCATTGCGATGCAAAAACAGAAAAACACTTTCACCATATTGAACACGAACAAGAGGATTTAGTTTGTACGTTCAACTTCTCCGCCTCTTCAGAAGCAAACAATAAAAACCATCATTTCTTTAGTCTCTTAAATGAAAAAACCATTATTAGTGAATACTTGACTGTTTTCATTAATAATCACTACAATAAAAATACTCCTCTCAGAGGTCCTCCCTGTGCTTAAATCATCCCGATTTTTCGGCACTTTAAAAATCAATATTTTTTATGTTCTTACAGCAATATTGCTATTGGAACTAATTCACAATTAATTCAATTAAAATGAAGGGTTTATTGCTCTTAATTTTGTTGAGCATAATTAGTCAATCTGTGGTATTTACACAAACACCTTCTTGTGAGTTTACCCTTTCAGGAATCGTAGTTGACGAACATGATCAACAAGCCTTATCTTTTTCTACAATTTATATTGTTGAATTAGAAAAAGGATATGTTTCCGATATGAACGGTGTTTTTGTCGTTCCCAACTTGTGTAAGCAAAATTACACATTGGTTATTGGCCATATTGGTTGTGAGCCTGATACGCAACAAGTATTGATTGCCCAACACACTAAAAAAACCTTTTACTTGGAACATCATATTGAAGAATTGAAAGAATTCGCTATCATAGAAAATGAAATAAAACCGCTTAGTTCTGTTGTAAAAAAAGAACTTTCTCCGGAAGAACTTAGCAAAACTAGAGGAAGAACTTTAGGTGAAAGCATGAAAGAACTTACCGGAGTTACAACACTTACAACCGGAAATTCTATTTCTAAACCTGTAATTCATGGGATGCATAGCGATAGAATTCTTATTCTAAACAATGGTATTAGGCAAGAAGGTCAACAATGGGGAAGCGAGCATGCTCCTGAAATTGATCCTTTTATTGCCAATAAATTAAGTGTGGTAAAAGGTGCTCAAAGTGTCCGTTATGGTGCAAATGCTATTGGTGGTGTTGTTTTGGTAGAACCTGCCGACTTACCCGACAGTTCTGGAATTAATGGAGAAATTAATGCTATTGGTTACTCTAACGGACAACAAGGAGTTGGCTCTGCTATGTTAGAAGGAAAAAGCGAGAAACTATTAGGCATTGCTTGGCGTGTGCAAGGTTCTCTGAAAAAAAGTGGAAATATACACACTCCCAACTATTTTCTTAAAAATACAGGTGTAGAAGAACAAAATTTTTCGTGGACTTTAGGTTTAAATAAAGAAAAATACGGTGTGGAGCTATTTTATAGTCAGTTCAACTCTATTATTGGCATTTTTTCAGGTGCACATATTGGTAACCTTACTGATTTACAAACTGCTTTTGCTGCCGAAGAGCCTTTAGAAAAAGCTGATTTCACTTACGATATAGAACGTCCTTATCAGAAAATAGAGCATGAATTGTTTAAAGTAAAAAGTTATGTGGCTACAGGAAAAGTAGGAAAATTGGAATTAGTTTATGCCCGTCAGTTTAACCTGAGAAATGAGTTTGATAAACACCAACCAAGAGGCAGAGATAACGACCCTAGTTTGCCCGACTTAAAATTTGGTTTAACCACCCATACGGGCGACTTAATTTGGGAACACAATAGAATTAAAAAGTTCAAAGGCTCTATTGGTGTTAGTGGGTTTTATCAGGGAAACACAACGGAAGGCAGAAATTTTATTCCTAACTTTATTAAATACAGCTCGGGTATTTTTTGGATAGAAAACTGGACAAGTAACAATTACAAACTCCAGGTTGAAGGTGGTGTACGATACGATAAAATCTACCAAAAAGCTTATGTGTGGGAAAAAGATGAACTAACCGAGCCTGATTTTAACTATGAGAATTTTTCCGGCACAATAGGAAGTGTTTATAAGCTTACTGATAAGGTAACGTTAGGATATAACTTCGGTTCAGCTTGGCGTCCACCGGGAATAAACGAGTTGTTTAGCGATGGTGTTCATCATGGTGCTGCTGCTGTAGAAATTGGCGACAGAACGCTTTCTCCCGAAAAGGCTTATAACAACCTTTTTTCTGTAGAATATAGTGCTGAAAAACTGCTAATTCAAGTGGAAGGCTATTACAACCACATTGCTGATTATATTTATTTAGCTCCTGAATTGCCGCCAACACTAACCATTAGAGGTGCTTTTCCTACTTTTAGATATAAGCAAACAACCGCTACATTTAAAGGTGTGGACACAAAAGTAAATTATCATTTCCATAAAAATATTACTTATACCGGAAAAGTTTCTTTAATCAGAGCGTTTGATGAAACCGCTGATGAATGGCTATATGGCATTCCTTCCGATAGATTTGAAAACAGTATTAACTTTCATGTAGATAGTTTAAAATCATTGAAAGATTTATTTGTAGGTGTTTCGTTGCAACATGTATTAGAACAAACTAGGTATGAGGCTAATTCTGATTTTGTACCACCACCAAAAGGTTATGAATTGCTGAGCTTACAAGCCGGATTGGAAATTCCGTTATACAAAACCAAAAAACAAACTGTGCCGCTAATTATCGGGATGCAAATCAATAATTTATTAAATATCACTTATCGTGATTACCTCAACAAATTCAGGTATTATAGTGATGAAATGGGTAGAAATTTTATACTACAATTAAAAACAACTTTTTAAAAATTTAAACATATGAAAACGATACAAAAAATAACCAAAGCAAGTTTATATCTATTCTTGGCTGCTGCATTAATGGTGGGTTGTAAAAAAGATGATGATTCTCCAAAACCATCCTCTTCAACTCCTCCTGCTAATGAGGAAGAATTAATTACTACTGTTAAAATTACATTTGTAGATACCGCAGGTGTTGAGCCAACAGTAACTGTATTTTTTAGAGACCCTGATGGCGATGGTGGAAATGCACCAACACAATTTGACACCATCAGGTTAGCTGCTAATACTGTTTACAACGCTAGCTTAGAAGTATTTGATGAATCTAAAAATCCTGTGGAGAACATTACTACAGAAATAGCTCAAGAAGCTGATGAACACATCTTTTGCTTCACACCTACCAATGTAAATTTAAGCATTATTAGAACTGATTCTGATGGCACTTATGAAATAGGTTTAGCCTCTCAATGGACTACAGGGATTGCCTCTGTTGGTACCACCCAAGTGATATTAAAACACCAACCGGGTGTAAAAGACGGCACTTGTGCTCCCGGAGATACAGATGTAGAACTAAATTTTGTTACTGAAATTCAGTAATTAATATCTTACTAAATTTAAAATCCCCAATGATTTAAAAATCATTGGGGATTTTTTTTGATAGCCATCAAACATAATAAGTGTTTGGTTTAAAGAATAGCTTTTTTTACATACTACGCTTAAATAATATTTTATAATGTTCTATAATAAAACCAAATAGTAATAGAAACAAAGCTACTATCATAGAATACCAGTATGCCTTTATCCAATAATTATATTGGGACTTAATAGCAATTAGTTTTGGATTTGAATCTTTTTCTTTTAGGATTTTTGTAGTCTTTATATAATAAGTTTCAGCATTTTTTGATTGATATTTTCTTCTATCAAAGTCAGGTGATTCAATTAATTTAATCTTTAAATATTGCTTATACAAATATTTCAACCTAACCATTATAAATCCAAGACTACCAAATACAAGTAATAATATTATAATCCAATAAATGTTCATAAATAAGTTGTTATAGTGATAATAATGTAATAAAACTTACTGCTTCAACAATTTCACAACATCTGTTTTATCATTAACTGTAATTGTTAAATGATAATTCCCAGCTTTTAGTTGGTAAGTACTCATATCAATAATAGTGGTATTGTTAATGTTCTTAGTAAATATCAGTTTCCCTCTATTGTCATATAAGCTTATTGTTGTTGCTTGTGCTTGTTTTAGCTCTATGTGGAGTTGTTCTGTAAATGGATTTGGATAAGCTGAAAAACTTGCTGTGGCTATTTCATTGATGTTTGTTGCCATCACCACCCATTGCCCGTCTGTTGGTACTTGGGTAAGTAAGCCTGCTCCGTTTTCTGCTCTTATAGAGAAATAATAGTCTTGATTGAATGGGACAGATAAGCCTGTATGGGTTATAGCGGTATTCATCCCATTATTGGTCCATGATACTACATTGGAATCGCCTGCTGTGGTGCCTATGGCGTACCAATAGGCTACTACGTTGGAGTGTGGGTCGGTGGTGCTTGTCCAATTGGCACTTAGTTGAGTGTTGGTATTGGTGGTGTCTATGTCTGCTGCTGTTCCATCGTTGGTGGTAAAG
>LADZ01000048.1 GCA_000961845.1 Flavobacteriales bacterium BRH_c54 | reverse complement strand
TCATTGGTTGCTGTGGGAACCTATAAATACATTTTGGAAGTAAATGGCAATACGCTTGAAGGTCAAATTTTATTAGATTATTAATGAAAAAGAATATTATCATAACAGTTTTAGCAATAGGAATAGTGGTCAACCTAGGACTTACTATTTTCAATATAAAATCAACTAAAAAAGTTGCCTATGTGCGTTCTCAGGATTTAGTATATGCTTTTGATGGTATGAAAGAAATGCAGTTAAAATTTCAGGAAAAATCAAAAACATGGGAAGCTAATATAGATACATTGAAGATGGAGTATCAAAAATCGGTAACTGATTACCAACAACAGATAAACCAATTAAGTGTTGAAGAAAGAGCCGATAGAGAAAATTTACTTTACATGCAACAAAACAATCTTGCTCAATATGCTGAAAATATGAAAATAAAAGCCCAAGAGGAAGAAAATGAGATGTTAGAGGGGGTGTTGAATCAAGTCAATGCTTTTGTAGAAGACTATGGACAAAAGAACAATTATGACTTGATTTTAGGCACTACGATGTCAGGTAGTATTTTATATGGAAATGAAGTAATTGATATTACACAAGAAATAATTACAGCAATAAATAACGATTATAATGGTAGGTAAAAAAGGCTATATAGGGATGTTGTTTTTACTAATGTTGGTTGCTTGTAATACCACTACAGTTAATACTTACGAGGAATATTTAGCATGGTTAAATGATTCGGAGAATGGACTTACAATGGATAAAAAAGCAGGCGGAATAATCATTAAAGTAAAACATTTACCTTCTAATTATTTAGCCTATCAAGACCTACTTCATCAGTCTCAGGTAAATAAAGACATAGTAGACAGCCTAATTAACAACTATGATAAAAGCCTTACTTTTTTATTGAATATTGGTGTAGATGGAGACATAAAAAAAGGAGATGTCATGTATCATGATGTAAAAAATTATGAGGAGTATAAAAAAAAGTTATACAACATGAATTTTGATATAGAAAAAAATATATCGTTAACCATAAACGAAAAAGAATATTTTCCTGTATTGGCTCATTTAGAAAATGTTTATGGGTTAACCGAGAGTAGGAACATCATGATAGTATTTGTTCCTGAAACAGAAAATGAACAATCATTTTATAATGCAAAAGAGATAGCATTCACTTATGAGGATGAGTTGTTTAACACAGGAATCAGTCACTTTGTTTTTAAAAGAAAGAACATTAATAATATCCCTTCATTTATTTTTTGGAATTAAGATATGAGTATAGAAAGAAAATATAGTATTTATAGAAAAATTGCCGTTTTTGTTGCAATCAATTTTTTAGTCGAAATATTTGCTCCAACTGTTGCTTGGGCATTAACAGGAGGACCTTCTTCGCCTGAATTTTCGAGTTTTGAACCTGTTGCTACCACTAATATGGTGAGTGAGTTCTCAGGAGATTTAACGTATAACCTTCCGGTAATAAATGTGCCGGGCGTAAATGGAAGTGGTTATGCCATGTCGTTGTCTTACCATAGTGGAACAACACCCGAAGAGGAAGCTTCTTGGGTAGGTTATGGTTGGACATTAAATCCCGGAGCAATTAACAGAGGAAAGAAAGGATTTGCTGATGATTTGGATGCAGCACCTGTAAAATACTGGAACAAAACTCCGGCCAACCAAACGGTAGCTGTAGGTGGTAGTTTGGGCAATTTTGAAATATTTAGTTTTAATGCTCCGGTAAATGCCAATTCAAGTATTCGATACAATAATTATAAAGGGTTCGGATATAGTTTTGGTGCAGGTATATCTCTAGCGAAAGGAGTGGTGAGTTTAGGTTTTAATGTGTCGGATGGTACGGGAAGCTTTTCACTAAGCTTAAATCCCGCAGCAGCAATGAAGAAGAGTAAAGATGATGGAGAGGATGGGGATAAAAAATCTACGAGAAACTCACGGTTGGTTGAAAAACGTAAAGCTAATTATAATAGTAGATTATCTGAAAGTAGAAAGGAAAAATTAAAGAAAGGAGGTAAGGAAGGTACAAAAAGAGATGGATCACAAAAAAGAGGTGCTTTAGAGGGGTTAGGCAGCGGATATGGGTTACATAATTTTGCCAGTGCTAGTCGTCCAACTCAAATAGTAGGTTATGAAGGGATTTCAACAACTGTAGCATTAAGTGTATTATTAGCACCTTCTCCTTTACAGACAGGAGTATCACTTGGCGCATTTGGAAGTTATTCCGCACAAGAAAATGTTCCACATAATACGTTAAACACTTATGGCTATATGTACTCCGCTAATGCAGGAGAATCAGATATGATGGATTATTTTGTAGATAAAGGTTCCGTTTATACCAAACAAGACCAGTTTTTAGGAATCCCATTTAATAATGCGGACAATTATGCTTTGACAGGAGAAGGCTTAGGGGGAGGTTTTAAATTGAATCACAGAAAAATAGGTCGTTTTCATCCTAATAAGTTAAAAAGTGAAACATTTATATTCAATGTAACACCGGAAGTTGAAGTAGGTTTAAATTATGGTGGAGGTGGCGACATAGGTGTAGGGCATCAAACCTTAGAAGTGAAAGAATGGGGGACACTATCAGACAATGGTTTTGCTGAAGATACTGAAGATGAAGCTGTATTTTTTCGTTTTACAAATGATAAAGGAGGAGAACTTGCTTATGATGGAGGAGATGTTAATGCTAAACGAGCCAATATAAATTTCACCAGCCATATACCGGGGTCTAAAAAAGCTACAGCAAATGAATCAGGTATTACTAAAACAGTAAAAACGGATAGTGAATATAACAGGTCTTTACGTTCTTCATACATCGGGTATAATACCAATGCAGATATGGCAACTACTTATGGTGGGGTGAACTACAAGGCGTATGCTAAAAATTCATTAAATCACTTAAGTAATGGTACCATAGACAGAGCAAATACCAACCAAATAGGAGAGTTTTCTATAGTAAATGAAGATGGTAACCGATATAATTATGGAATTCCCGTTTTATCTAAGGATGAAAAAAACTTACAAGTAGACTTAAAAGGAGTACCTGCAGCCAACATAGAAAATAAATTTTTAGTTTATCGTGACATAACAGAAAACACAGATACTAGAGTAGGAGAAGAAAGAGAAACACCTTATGCAACATCTTATCTATTAACAGAAATAACCAGTCCTGATTATATTGATAGAAAAAATGATGGACCTACAGATGATGATTTTGGAGGTTATACTAAATTTAGTTATAAAAAAGCTTATGGTGCGGGGGTTTTTGATGTAAATGGCAATCCGGATGAAGATTGGTATAAATGGAGAATGCCTTATGCCGGATTATCGTACAATAGAAATGAATTGTCTAATCCAAAAGATGATTTAGGTAGTGTGGCAGAAGGATATAAAGAAATTTATTATTTGGATACCGTACAAACCAAAACGCATTATGCGGTTTTTTATGTTTCAAATAGAGAAGATGGGTTAGATGCCCATCATGAGCAAGATTCAGCATCGATGAAAAAACTAGCCAAAGGAAATTTTGGATTGAAAAAATTAGATAGAATTGAACTATTTGCGAAAAATGTTAGTGGAGGTACCGATAAATTAATTAAAACAGTTCATTTTAAATATGATTATTCTTTATGTAGTGGGGTTTTAAATAATGCAAATGGAAACGGAAAACTCACCTTAAAAAAAGTATGGTTTGAATACAATGGAGTGGTAGATGCCAAAATTACTCCGTATCAATTTGAATATAAATACCCAACAAGTACAGAAGCGGACTACCCTGCCAGATATAATGATTTTGAAGACTATGGGAATTATTCATCAGGACAACAAAATCCAAATTACTCTCCGTTTAATATTGACGCATGGGGGAATTATCAGTACGATGGCGTTACTAGATTTTCTGATATGCAACCGTGGTTAGATCAGAGTGGAGCAAATGATGCAAGTTTTGATCCCGCAGCTTGGCAATTAAAAGTGATTAAACTACCCTCCGGTGGAGAAATTCATGTTCAATATGAACAGGATGATTATTGTTATGTGCAGGATAAAGCTGCTCAAGCCATGGTAAGTTTAACAGGAGGAAATCATAACAGTGGAAACTTCACGATTAATGCCGCTGACTTAGGTATCACATCTCTTGCTGATAAACAAAAATTAGCCGCTATCATAAAAAAAGAATACATTAATGGAGATAAAAGAATGTATTTTAAAATGTTATATAAGTTAATAGGTAACTCCACACCTAACCTTAATGATTGTAATGTAGAATATATTACAGGGTATGCTAATGTAACCAGTGTAATTGTAAATGGAAGTGGTAACATTGAAATTCAATTAAAAAACAGTGGAGGATATACCTTACCAAAACAAGTTTGTGAAGATTATGTGACCACACAACGAGCGGGGAATTTAGCACCTGTAGGCAGTAATTGTAACCCTTCTGAAAACGATGCTATAAATGGACCAACAGCAACAAAGAAAGTACTTGGTTTTGTGGGTAAAGCTGCTACATGGTTAGCAAGTCTGGCTCCCGGAACAACTTGTTTAGAAGTAAATTATGAATACTCCTACTTGAAAATCCCATTATTAGAAGCTAAAAAAGGAGGCGGAGTGCGTGTGAAAAGATTATTGATGTTTGATAAGGGGATAGACTCAGGAGCACCGGTATTGTATGGCTCTGAATACATTTATAAAACCTATGATGAACAAAGAAAAGAATACAGAAGTAGTGGAGTAGCAACGAATGAACCCGGAGGTATCCGAGAGGAAAATGCATTAGTTGGGTTTTTACCTAGATTTAAGCAAAGTTTTGCGGATAAAGTTATTTCTGGAGAAGATAAAAAACAATCTGAAGGACCTTTAGAAGAAGGCGTTTTGCCAGGTCCATCTGTTGGATACTCAAGAATCATTACAACAAGTATTCATAGTGGAAAAACAAATCCCGGCTTTGCTATAAAAGAATTTTATACAGCAAAAGATTATCCTGTTAAAATGGAAATGACAGATATGGATAGAAGTCATAAAGATTATCTACCCATAATAACCGGATTAGTAAATAAAATAACCAATAATTTGTGGGTCTCTCAGGGTTATTCATTTGAGATAAACAGCATGCACGGACAACTTAAATCAAGTGCTACCTATGCAGGAGATTATAGTGATATATTGAATCCGAATACTTCTCTTTTAGTTTCTCAGGAAGTATTAACTTATTTCCAACCGGGAGAGGAATTACCTATATTAGACCCTAGTGATTTAACTTATTCCACCACCATGCCTTTAGGTAAAGAAATGGATATGGCAATGGAAGCTAAAGTTGTAGAAGATATTAATACCGATGGTAATGTGGAGTTTGATGCTGATGCAGGAATTTTTGGAATAGTTGTACTTCCTTTCTTATCTGCATTTCCATCCATGACTTATACAGAAACAAAATTACATACACATACCACTACAAAAATAGTGAGTTACCCTGCAATAGTAAAAAGTACAAAATCTTATGCAGATGGAATTTATCACATTTCTGAAAACGTAGCTTTTAATCCGGAAAATGGGCAGCCAATAATGACCAGAACAACGGACGGATTTGCAGACCTTAATTTGTTAGCTTCTAATAATCATAATGGAACCTATACAAATTATAAATTTCCGGGATCATTGGAATATGAAAACATCAGTCAAAAAGCTAAAAATGAACGAAAAATTGTTAACGGTACTACCGGAAATGTAACCATTACAAAAATAGTTGAAAATGGAAAAGCTTACTTATCTTTTGCTGCAACACTTCCTAACACGGTATGTGATGCTATGGCAAATTTTGTAGGAGGAGATTTAATTAAACTATCCGGTGATGGTTTGTACCACACCGGGGCAGTAGTGGGTAGTAAAATTGAAATTCAACCAACCAATTATACTTCATTAGGAAGTGGAGGTAGCAGTGTAGATGTAACCATTATTAGAAGCGGTAGAACCAATCAGTTAAACGTAAATGTAGGAAGCATAACTACTTATGGTCAAAGTACTGTTAACGTTACCCCTATAGATTCAGCCTTATTATATGATAGAAACGCTTTTGCTGATTTATTGACTTCTTCCATGTCAACCGGAGATACCATTTTTCCTGCTGATATTCCTGAAGGTATTGAGTTTTTTAATACTGATGGAACATGTGCTCCTTTAGACAGTAATAATTTTATCTTTATTATGGGAAATATGGTAAATATTTATGGTCCGGGAGAACCTCACTCTTACGATACTACTATTGTAGGTACACCAAGCACCCCACACCCTATGGTGGACTCACTGAATAGTTATATCAGTCAATATTGGAATTATGCATTAGACACCTCTTCAACAGATACCTTAAAATGTTCATTTGGAGATACCTTGTTATACAATTTATTAAATACGAGTACGAGTGTAGCAGCTATGAGAGTGCTCCAAGATACCTTTTTATCAAAAGTGTTTAATTCGGTTAATGGAGGAACACATGCAATTAATGATGTACTGGTGGATGATGGTGTTGGTCTAGGACATACTAAAGCTTTCCCGGTATTAGACACAGCAAGCAATCCTGTAAGCATGATTAATAAAAGGGTGGTCTTAGAAGAAATTACATCAGGAAAAACAATGGGTATTACATGGCAATGTGTTCCCAATGTAAGTGGAACAAATATTCCTGTCTATTTTTCAGCATGTAATGATGGTCAAGGAGGGCTATTATACAGTAATGATACAACCGTAGTAGGAGTGTTTAAAGAAGACGCCTCAGGCTATTTGTATTTTTTACCTTATGAAGGAGCAGAGCCATGTTTAACCGACATTCGTTTTTATGATGTAACCCCTATTTCAGATGATGTGGTATTATGCTCATCTCCATTACAAATGTCTAAGGGACTTGGTTCTTTTGATATTGACCCAAAAACAGCAGCCTTAGTATATTTTGCAGCAGATAATCCATGTTATGCTCAGGATGTTCCTTGTTTAAAATTTTGTTCAGACAAATATCCTTCAACGGCCATTACCAATGTAGTTGCTTCAGAAGCTAGTACATTGGGCGATTACTGGGATTATAACCCTAATGATTACCCTGCAAATGGAGCATTAGCAGATAATGATTATGAAGCTGGTAAAAAAGGAAAATGGCGTATGGAACGAACTTTTGCATTTAAAACAGAAGTGGATAGACTTTCAACAGGTCATGAAAAAAATTATAATTCAGGTGTTTATGAATTGGAATTATTCAATTGGGAAATTTTAAATGCTAATAGTAATAAGTGGTTGGAGTTAAATAAAGTAACCCAATATTCACCCAACGGAAATGCACTGGAAGAAGTAAATATCTTAGGCATTAAGAGTGCAGCCAAGTTTGGTTACCACAAAACATTGCCTTATTTAATAGCTCAAAATGCTGATTATAAATCGGTGATGTTTGAGAGTTTTGAAAACACTTATAATGGTGGAAATACCTTAGAAGATGGCATACAACTAAATGCCTTAGACGGTTCAATAGACAATACCGTTAGCCATTCTGGAGAGCAATCCTTTAAGTTAACTTTCCCTGCCAACGATGGAGTAGAAATGACTGAAATGGAAGTAACTAGTCAGTTTCTCTCTAAAGGAATGTTGATGAAAGTTTGGATAAAAACAGATTTTAACGATAGGACAGTATTAGATAATTATCTTAAAGCAGAGTTATTAGATGTAAATAATAGTCAATCTGTTTCACAAGCATTTAAAAAAGTAGCACAAGTAGGCGAATGGTATTTATATGAAGCAAAAATACAACCGGCATCTTTCTCAGGAATGTCGGCAGGAGATGTGTTAAAAACATTTGTGAAGTATGAGTTCACGGCACACGGTTCAGAAAATATATGGATAGATGATGTTAGAATTCAACCTATGGATGCTCAGGTAACCACCTATGTTTATGATGTCGTTTCTCATCGTGTAATTACCACTTTTGATGACCAGCATTTTGGCTTGTTTTACCAATACAATGCCGAAGGAAAATTGGTTAGAAAATTAATTGAAACAGAAAAAGGAATGCAAACGGTTCAGGAAACACAGTACAACACTCCTAAAATATCGAGATAGTAAAAAAGACTCAATGAATTTGGAATAAATTTAATAATAATGAAAAAAATAGCAGGATTAGTAATGGTTTTTTTGTTTACGTACACCATTAGTGCTCAAACTAATGATGGGGTAGCTTATGTAAAACACTTTTATAAAGAGTGGAAAGAAAAAGTAGATCAACATAATGAAAACACCATTTATTTAAATTATCAAACAGAGATTATAACAAAAGATGATGATGATAAACTAATAAGTAATAAGACCACGATAGAGGTAATTTCTGATAAAGAACATGCTACTTTTTTGACTAAAGAATTGAGTGTTTTCCAAGATAAAAAACATACCGTTAGTATTTTACCTGATAAACAATTAATCATTATAAATGAATACGCAGGAGATAATTACAAAAAAGAAAAATTAGCAAGTTTTGAAATTTTTCAGGATTCTATATTTAACTCACTTATAACTCAAAAATTCGAGGAGGTTGTTATTTCAGGCAAAACGTATAAAAAAGCAATATTGAAAGCAAATGCGTATGCTGTAAAAACGTACAAAATGGCATCCATGGAATTTTTATTGGATGAATACTTGGGAGTAGTGAAAGAAGTAAAGGTGAATTATGTGAATCATCCACAATTCAAATCAGTGAAAATTAACATCCTAAAACAAGATTTAACCTATAAAAATGTAGTATTAAAAAGAAAAGCATTGGCTAATGTATTCGACAGTAAAGGTGAATTATTAGAAAAATATAAAAGCTATAAATTAATAGATAACCGATTAAAATGACTTTAAACACTTAAGAGTACGATTATTAGTAAGTTCTAAAAAAGCTCCGAAGGAGTGTAATTTACATAACGTATGACTGAAGGTCATTGCAATAGAGTCAAAAACGATAAAAACGAACAGATGAAAAAAAAGATTAAACATATATTGATAATAATATTGTTATTGGTTAGCAGTATTGTTAATGCTCAATCTACACCTGTAATAGGAAATACAAACCCGTTACCTGGGTCGTCAGAAACGTATTATGTAAATCTGATGGGAGGAACACCGGGTGGAGTAACCTGTGCTTTAAATTGGACAATTACCTCTGGCGTAATAATATCACCCTGCAATGTAGGAGGAACTTCATGTTTAACGGTTCAAACACCTGGAGTAGCAGCCATAATTGTAAAGTGGAATTGTAGTCCGGGAGCAAGTTTTTCAGTAAGTGCCGTTTCCGTAGTGTGTAATGGGGGTAGTTATAGTAACACTCTAAATGGCAATATACAAAATACAGCACCCGTAGCAGGTACAATATCAGGAACAGATACCGTTTGTTTAGGAGAAACCATGGGATATAGCTCTACCTTTGGTGCCAATACCAGCAGCTATAATTGGGAAATACAACCTTCATCAGCAGGAGTAATACAATCAGGACAAGGCACAGAAAATATTACCATAGAATGGTTAGAAGATGGTGACCATGATGTAGAAGTTACCCCCATAAATCCTTATGGATGTACAGGTACTCAGGAAACGTTCGATGTAAATGTTAAAGAGCCTACCCCTCTTAATTTTACTCAAGCTACACCAACAGTTTGTGGTGGAGCAACAGGCGTAACCTATACAGTAGCACCCACTTCAGCTGATCCCGATATTTTATCTTACTCTTGGTCACTTCCCATAGGAGTTCATACAGTTCCACCAGGTGCAACAACAGCTAGTATTAGTGTAGATTTTGATCCTTATGCCCAATCGGGTGATATCATAGCCACTTCTAATTATGCTTGTGGTCCCGGAGCTAGTATTGATTCAGCAGTAACCGTAAATGTACTTCCTTATCCTCCTTCAGCTATTCAAGGTGCTGTTGCTGTATGTAACCCTACTACTACAACTTATAGCATCGCATCAATAAGTAATGCTACCTCATACAATTGGGTAGTAACAGGAGGAACTCCTGCATCTTCAAGTACAGGTAGTCCTTCCTTATCAGTAACATGGAACACTACAGGTATAGGTACTATTACGGTAACTCCCGTAAATGCTTGTGGTTCATCCCCAACAAGTAGTACATTAAATGTAACTGTTCACCCAAGTACGGCTGTAGCTATAGTAGATACGGTTACGTTTAATCACACCGCTTTAACAGCATTAAGTTCATCAGACCTTGTTTTTAACCATTGTGCAAGCAGTGATGACTGCTCTAATAAAATCATAGATAAAGCCAACTTATTTTTATTATTCAATACAGGCGAAGATTATAATTACGGTAGTAATGCCTTTACTACCAGTGTAGAAGTAGAAATTACAGGCTATGGAGGAATAGGAGGAACAGGACCTGTTATCATCAATAAAACCGTAACATTAGCCATCAATGAAGATGCCCCTGAGCAGCTTTATCACTTAGATTTTAGTACAGACTATTACCAAATACACAGTTTTGATATTGAGATAATAAGCTATACCGGTCATACCACAGTAGAAGACGACATTCAGTTGGTCGCTTATTACGAAGAAGATTTTAAATTTAATGCCCAAAGCAGCAGCCCTTTGGTAACCAACCTGGTAAATACCAATTTACAACCAACCAGCAACCAATACCAATTTACATGGAGCAACAGTTGTGTAGCCTTTCCTAATTATGAAATTCAGTTGTTGAGACTTTACAATAGCGACTCTACCAATACATCAGCACAAACCACTATTTCAGCAGATGTAGATTGGAAGGAAGCCTTGAGTATAGAAACTTACTCATCAGATACTACCATAAAACTAACCTTAGCCGAAGGAACAGGCTATTACGTATGGCGAGTACGTCCTATTGGTAATTATTATTCGGGTGGCATAGCCAATGATAAAAACAGAGGCTTATGGAGCGACCATGGTATATACACGCAAGGAGCAACAGGAGTTGGAGGTACTACTGGAAGTTCTTATATATTCTTTTACAACCAATTTAATGATACCATTAACTGGATATACAGCAGAACCTTTACCGAAGGCAATAACTATAAAAATGAACAAGTACGTATATCAGAAAACATGACCTTTGCAAATGGCTTACAACAAGCCAGACAAACACAGGCTCATTTATCTACTACCAACAAAATACTAACCACTCAAACCGTAATGGACTTCTCAGGACGACCTGCATTAAGCACCATTCCTGTACCATTAGATGATGAAATTTCCTTAGGCTTTAAACCAAATTTCTTAAAAAACCTAAGCGCTATAATATATACCGCAGAAGATTTTGATGACGATACCAATTATCAAAATCCTGGAGGAGTTACAGATGGTCCGGGTGAACATTTTGCTTATTATTCAGATAATAATGCCGATGTAACCATACCCGGAGCAGAACAATACCCGTTTACCAGAACCTTATTCTATAACGATGGTAACAGCAGAGTAAAAGAGCAAAGTGGAGTAGGTGCTACTTTTAAAATTACCGCTAGCCTTAACGACAGCAGAACTACCAAAACCTTCTATTCAGGAGTAGCAGATGAAGAATTAATCAGGGTTTTTGGAGATGAAGCTCCAATAGCAAGCAGCGTACATAAAGTAATTAATGTGGACGGAAACAATACTGCCTCCGTAACCTACATAGGAAAAGACGGAAAAACCCTGGCTACTTGTTTGGCGATCAATGGAAGTAATACCATAGGAGATAATACAGCTCCATTAATGGGCTTAGCTTCTCAAAATGTAGCTTCCTTATCCGTATCCGATACCATTAACAATACCACTCCTTATGGAGATTATGGTAATCAAGCAACCACCTCCCAAACTTTTATGGAGGAAACAACGGTTAATATCCATTATGATTTAACCCCAAAAGCTGTTCAAGACCTTTGTTTGGAATACTGTGCCACTTGTGATTATTACATAGAAATCAGCATACAGGAAATTAACCAACCCGATTCAGCTTGGTTTTATCACGAAATGTTGTTGCCTTCAGGAATATGCGATAGTGCTAACCTAGCTGCTTATGAAATGGATACCACCGTAACACTTTCTCCCGGCACCTACATTTTTACCAAAAGAGTAGTAGCCAATAATACCGACACTGCAACCATTACTACCACAGATTCTATCGGAAGTACCTATTTTGAAATTCATCAGGACAGTTTAAGAATAGCTTACGATTCCCTAATTTATGGTGCATCAGGTCAATTGGCGGTAATTAACGGTTACCTGGATTCTGCTGACATAGAAGGCTTATATACTTACTTAGGCATCAACATCAATCAACCTACATCTGTATTTGAAGACTCCGTAGTGTATGTAACCATAGGTTGCGACAGCATAGCCATTCCGATTATTCTTTGCGAACCAAAAATATGCCCACCGGATACCAGTTTTGCAGCTTATTTTAATGATTATTGGGCAGATGTTAATCCTGCTGCTAATTACACCTTTAGTTCCATTTCAGGAGGCTATTCCAATGCAGAATTCGATACCTTGGTGTCCAATATGATTAGTGATGGCTATTCTTGCGATTCCCTGTGGGATTGTTGGTACAGTACTGTTCAAAATTATGAGCAACTCAACGATTCGCTGTATGGTAACCCTAACTTACCGGCCGGAATTACCTTTAACATTGTAGATGCCTTTTTAGATTGTGCCGGAAGACGCATAGAAGGAATTAATGGAACAACTTCTAGTCCCGGAGACAAAACATTAGCGTATAAATATTTTGATTATGACGGAGATAACGCTACTTGTGAAGAGTATTTTGTAGAACAATATGGATATACTTATCCTGACGCAGCATGTGAGTACAAACCACTAAATTTGTTAACCTCCTTTAGCTGTTTTGTTGACAGTACCTGGACAGAATTTTATTATTGCATAACCCATACCGACCCTAATCACCCCGGAACACCAACAGCTATCGTAGATCCCGATTCTGCCGCTCAAGCCATTACCGATACCTGTAGAACCTATTGCGAAAAACAAAAAACAGGCTACATAGATGCCATTATAAGTGCTTTTCATCAAAATCAACAATACGTAGCAGCTAACCCTGATACAAGCAGTACTTCTGATTATTTATTCAGTGGAGATATTTATACCTTAGAATACGACTCCACTTTTAACCAATATTTCTTTAACGATACCATACCGCTAGATTCAAATACTACCTTAATTCCATGGACAGAAATAGATTGTATGGCAGAAGCCCTAGTAAATTACTGTAAACAAGGCTGTACCATTACTCCTGTGTACGATAGCATAACAAGCGACCTCATTAGCATGGGTACTGAAGATGAAATAGCCGCTTATCAAAATTCCTTTATGTCTGCCTATGAGGTAGCATTACCTCAAGTTAACGGGGCAGGAGAATTAGAATGCGGAGAAGGCTGGGAAATGATTACTTCAGGAGGAGTAAACCCGTCAATGATAGATACCAATATAGTTTATGATACCACTTCATTTACTACAGCTGTAGTGGATAGTGGAGATACACTTTATTGTTATAGAAGAACAACCTATAGAGAAAACCTTACCATTGCTTACCCTACTGACGATACGGCCTATTGCTTAATCGATTCCATTTATTTTGAATATTACGAATGTAATCAAGATTCTGCTAGTCCATGGGTAATTGATAGTACAAAAATAGTTTTACAATCAGAATGTTGGGGAGAGCTACTGCCTTTATGCGATAACGATTTCTGCTTCCGATACGTCCCCTGGCCGCAAATTCCCGATTCCATACCCGTAATTCTGCCTTTAACCTGTGCAGAAGTAACTGCCAACGACCTTAAAAATTCCATTAACCATCAGGTGTATGAATACATAGAAGAAAAAATAGACAGTTTTTCAACCGCCTATAGGAATACCTGTGTCAACCCCGATAGCATTAACGATAATTTTGTCCTTAACTATCCGCTGGGCTACCATCACTATACCCTCTATTATTATAACAGAGCAGGAACCCTTATACAAACCGTTCCCCCACAAGGAGTCGATTTGTTAGATAAAGACAATGCCAACGACCCTATTGATGAATATACCATGAATAGAAACACTGCCCCTAAGCATCGTTTTATAACCGATTACGAATACAACAGCTTAGGGCAACTCATCAAGCAAGATACGCCCGATGGCGACACCACCGAGTTTTATTACAACAACTTAGGGCAGCTACGCTTTTCTCAAAACGCTCAACAACAAGTGGACAGCACCTATAGTTATACCAAATACGATGCACTGGGCAGAATACTGGAAGTAGGACAAAGCACCCAAGCCATCAGTAACAACAATTTTACCTTAGATGCGAACATAGCCAATACGCTCTTCCCTAACGATGTTACTAAAAACGAACAAGTAACCTACACCGTTTATACCGAAAGTGCAGGCGTAAGCTATCTGAATGATGGCGTAACTACTCAACGCTACCTTCAAAACAGAGTAAGCTATTCCTATACTGATGCAGATGGAGACCCTATCACCACAGACGACCAAACCTATACCTATTACAGTTACGACCCTCACGGAAACGTAGAATGGTTAGTACAGGATATTCCCGGTTTCTTAGACAAACAATACCTCCGTTACGAATATGATTTAGTGAGCGGAAACGTGCTGAAAGTAGCTTACAACGAAGGCAGAACCGACCAATTTTACCACCGATATGCCTATGATGCCGATAACAGAATCATTAAAGCAGAAACCTCCGTAAATGATATTACTTGGGAAAAAGATGCCCAATACGATTATTACATCCACGGGCCATTGGCAAGAACCGCTTTAGGCGAAGATAAAATACAAGGTTTAGATTACATCTATACCATACAAGGATGGCTAAAAGCCCTTAACCATGCCAGCTTAGACAAATCACTCGACCCAAGCAATGACGGTACCAATGGCACCAGCAACTTTGCCAAAGATGTATTTGCCATGCAATTAGGCTATTTTACAGGAGATTTTAACCGTTCAGGCTCTCCTTACAATACCAATACAGGAGGAACAGTACATGCTACTACCCTTAATCCTGATGCCAACAGAAGCCTGTACAACGGTAATATCAGTACGTGGGCAACCAACCATATAGCACACCCTAACGACCCGCTGGATGCCAATACCTATACAGGACTGACAGGCTACCAATACCGTTACGATGAATTGAACAGAATCAGAATAGCCGATTTTAAACAAAACGTTAGCTTATCAGGCTTTAGTAGTGCGCTAACTGCTTACTCATCTACTTATGATTACGATGCCAATGGTAACTTCTATAACCTGAGCAGAAATGGTAATGCTACAGGCGGAACAGACATGGACTCCCTAAAATACTATTATTATGATATATCAGGAAGTGCCATTTATGACGAAAGCAGTACTGTGCCTACACTGCCAAGTAACAAGTTGGCTTACGTAACCGATAACGTTATAGGCAGCAGCTA
Source organism: Flavobacteriales bacterium BRH_c54 (assembly GCA_000961845.1). Classification (GTDB taxonomy): domain Bacteria; phylum Bacteroidota; class Bacteroidia; order Flavobacteriales_E; family Vicingaceae; genus BRH-c54. The sequence continues at coordinate 3,431 of LADZ01000048.1, read as the reverse complement.
TGCAGACGATTTAGAAAGTCAAGCTTCAGGCAATTATACCTACGATAAAATAGGAAACCTGATTAGCGATGCCGAAGAAGAAATACAAGAAATAAAATGGACCGTTTACGGTAAGATAAGTGAAATTATCCGTACTTCGCTATCCACCAAGCCCAACCTTAAGTTCATTTACGATGCTTCGGGCAACAGAATAGCCAAAATAGTTATTCCTGATGTAAACGACCCTGAACAAAATACCATTACCTGGTACTCCAGAGACGCCTCAGGAAACATTATGGCAATATACGAATCTACCTATGCAGATACTACGGGCGGAATGAATGAATTTGTTCACCTGATAGAACAACCCATGTATGGCAGCAGCCGATTAGGAACAAGAACAGAGAAAAAACTCATAAAAACCATTTTCCACCCAACCGGTGGCGGAACTTCCATAGAAGCCAACAACCTCTTGGCAGACCGAAGTGCTGAAAATACCCACCTTTCTATAGGTGTTCAACGTCCGCTTACGGTTACCTACTATCCTGGTCCGGGCAATTTTAACATAGGCGTAATTACTCCTGAAGCAGGAGGAAAAATGGATGTGGATTTTACCAATCCCGCTTCACCCGCAGTAAGTGCTACTAATTATACCTTTAATTTTGGTGTACAAGGTAACAACGTATGCGTGGTAGAAGACGGCAACAACAATGTAGCCTTTAGAGCCTTTACCGCCAAACAAATAGGTTTTAATAACAGCGTATGCAGAGTGTTGGATGCCGGTAACAACCTCATGCCTCAATCGCTTACCAATCCTATAAAAGCCAACTGGAAAGGAAAATCTATGGGTATGAAAAAACCGGGCACTACCGATGAGTATTACCTCTTTACCGTAGGTACCGACAAAAAACCTTATTACCATGTAATTAATGCCACTACAGGCACAGTAACCAGTACCAATAACTTGCTCGATGCCACAGGAACCAACTACGGTTATGGCATGGCTTTAATTATAGACGATACCCCATTGGCGAACAGTACCCTCTACCTTAGAAGATACAACAGCACCAACGGTACCGCAGAAATTGTTACTATAGCCATTACCACAGGAGGAATAGGTACGCCAATGGTACCGGTTAGCTTTAGCAGCTACGATGCCAACGGAACAGGAGAAATACAAATATCCCCCGATGGAACCAAACTAGCCATAGCCAACCACAAAAGCAGCTACGGATGGTGGAATACCCAGGGCGAAATAAGAACCTACCACCTGAACCCCGCACACGAAATAGTGAGCCTGTACAATACCTTTAGTACAGGAAACCTCTCTATGCTGCAAAGTTTCGACTTTAGCCCCTCTTCCGAATTTGTTTTTTACGAAAGACAAAGCACCCTGCTCGTGTTCCCACCCGTAGGCAACAACAACGGTAAAAGCATAAAACGTTTAAACATACATACCCAGCACGATACCTTGGTAGCAGCAGGCAAAAACGGAGAAGTACGCAGAGCCAAAAACCAAAAGCTGTATGTAATAGACAACAACCTAAGTACTGCCATGGTAATACATACACCCGATGCCGCATTTACTACCAACAACCCTACAATTTTAGCGGCTCCGTGGAAAACTACCAGAGGAATGTCGTTAAATCCACACAGAATTAGTATATTTGACGATAGCTTTATAACTAGAGAGATGCACCTTAAAAATTACGAAATATCCGACCATTTAGGGAATGTTAGGGCAGTGGTGTCTGATTTAAAACTAAGTACCTTAAATGTTAGTACAGGAGCCCCTGAAGATTTTGAACCTGTGGTAGCGACCATTAGTAATTATTACAGTTTTGGAATGCTCCAAGCAGGAAGGAATTTTAATAGTGGTGATTACGAATATGGATTTAATGGGAAAAGAATGGATTCAGAGGTTTCGGGAACGGGTAATAGTTATGATTATGGTTTTAGGATTTATAATCCAAGAATTGGTAAGTTTTTAAGTGTAGATCCATTAACTCAATCTTATCCGTGGTTTACACCATATCAGTTTGCTGCTAATGGACCAATATGGGCAATAGACTTAGATGGATTAGAGGCTAAATTAGCAATATGGGGTAATGGTGCTGGAGATGAATCTACATTTAAACAACGTGCTATAAAGTATGCAGCTAAATTGGGAGGAAGAGTTTCTGTTCATTCTGCTATTTCTGGAACAGAATTTCTTAATTTGTTAAAATCAAAAACCAACTCCGAAGGTTCTATTGCGAGTTTTGTAATGTTTAGTCATGGTTTTCAAGATGGAATGATACTCGAATCTGCAAATGGTTTTTATAAAACAGTTACAATTTATGGGGGAGGTGTAAATTCAGCCAATGTACAAGATTTATCAGACGCAGTTGAAAATGGAGAAATAAGATTTGAAGATAATGCGATATTAGTACTTGGAGGCTGTAATTGTGGTGGGTATGATGAATATCAACCAGGAATTGCTCAAGAAATTGTTGACAAAATAGGTGTAACTGTTATTGCTTCTCAGGGTGATGTTTCTCCAGAAAAAATTGATGGAAAAGAAACGGGGAATTTAGTTTCAGATAAAAGTTTTTATAAATTTGAAAAAGGTGAAGATGGAGTAATTAACTCTATTAAATTAGGAAAAACTATTAATCCTACTGATTTTGATGTAGATATTACTCTCTCAAAAGTGAAACCCAAGGAAGTTACTAGTATTTCACCTGCATCAACTACACCAACTATAAGTAAAAATTAAGAAAATATATTATTAATTTAAAATTAGTTTATGAATATTTATCTAAAATTTAACCAGATTTTTTGTGTGCTTATTTTTGTAAGTATGATTTTTTTAAATTGTTCCAATACACAAGGTGTTAAAAATCAAGAAGAAAATAATGCTGTAGATAAATTGCAAAAAATGGCATTAGAATATACACCAATTAATAGTGGTAAACCCTCTCAATTACCAGAAATTGATAGTGAACAAAAAAAATATATTATTAATGCTGTATCTATTGATAAGAATGCATCAGAGCAATATATTACTTTAATTATTCTTAAATTATATAGAAGTCATTTAGAGTGTTGTAATCAAGCTTATGAAATAAGAAAAACAAATATAATTGATAAAGAAGAACAACCATTGTTATATCAATTTATAATTTTATCGAATATTATTGATGTTAATGAAATAAAAGAGTTTTTACCATCATCTATTGGTTATGATTTTGTTATGGAAAAACCTAGCTTAAGGAAATATAAAGCTATAGATAATGAAATGAATACGATTAATAGAATATTGAAAAGAATTAAAAAAGGAGATTTATAGGTAGTGTTTACTCTAATAAAAACAAATAAAACGTTCTTTAAAAAATGGTAAATTGGAGTTGGTAGGTTGGTAAAGATTAAATGCTTAGCTACAAGCTAAAGCATAACAGTGCGGTGCACAC
>LADZ01000057.1 GCA_000961845.1 Flavobacteriales bacterium BRH_c54 | reverse complement strand
CCAAACTCTTACAATTACATCTAATCAAAAGAAAGGCGACCAAAATGATAAAGGACCGGGGGACCCGTGTAATAATGCTGATTTTGAAACTTGCGATTTTACCGGTTGGGATTTATTTGATGGAAATGTAAATAACAACCCTTATGAAATGATAAATATAACTCCTAGTACACCTGGAGGAAATCACACAATTACTACTCCTGGAACTGATCCTTTAGTTGGAATTCCAACTACAGACCCAAATGGTGGTGGCTGTTCTGTAATGTTGGGAGATTACACAGGAACAGGAAATGGTGCTGCCAGCATGAGACAAACATTTTTAGTAACTCCGCAAACCACATCTTTTACTTATAGCTATGCGTTAGTATTAGAAGATCCTTCAGGACACACTATTGGAGAAAAACCTTTTTTTAAAGTAAACATGTATGATCAAAATAACAACCCTATAGCTTGTGGTGAATATGAAGTAATTTCGGGACCAATAAACTCCGGTGGAGACCCTGACTTTTTACCTTATGCTGCAGGTTTTTATTTACCTTGGAGAACTACTTTTGCTCCTCTTAATGCTTACGTTGGACAAAATGTTACTATTGAATTCATTATTGGAGATTGCTCTCAGAGCGGACACTATGGTTATGGCTATATAGATGCTAATTGTGCTCCCTTAGAAATTATTGAATCTGATACCGTAGTTTGTGGTGGTGGGCCAGTAACTTTAACAGCTCCTGCTGGTGCTGCAAGCTATTTATGGAGTCCGGGAGGGCAAACTACTCAATCAATCACAACAGCTACACCGGGTAATTATAGTGTTGTAGTAACTCCCGTTTCAGGTTCTACTTGTTCTGTTACACTTACCACTACCATTTATGGTTCTACAGATTATCCTGTATCAGATTTTACAGCTTCTCCTATTAATATATGTGTTGGAGAGAGTGTTACTTTTACAGACCAATCTTATGTTGTAGGAACATCGTCTATTTCTGATTGGGCTTGGGATTTTGACGGTGATGGACTAGTTGATGACACCACTCAAACTCCTCCTCCTTATGTCTATAGTACTCCTGGGATTTACACAGCCCAACTTAGAGTCTGGACAAATGGATGTTCGGATACATCTACTGTTACTATAAACGTTAATGCCGGACCAACTGCCGGATTTACATTTAACAATGTTTGTTATGGAACTTTAATGAACTTCACAGACACATCTAATTCAAATGGAGGAGTTATTTCCAACTGGAGTTGGGATTTTCAAAATAATGGTACTGTTGACAATACCAACCAAAACCCTGCTCATGGTTACCCAACAGCAGGAAGTTATGATGTTGAACTGCTAGTAGAAACTTCAGGTGGCTGCAAGGATTCTGTGGTTCAAACCGTTTATGTCAACCCACTTCCTGTAGCTAATTTTTCTGCTGCTAGTGTTTGTCTTTCAGCAACAACCACTTTTATTGATTCTTCAACAATAAGTTCCGGAACAATAACCGATTGGGCTTGGGATTTTGATGATGGAGTTGGAACTAGCACAGCACAAAATCCTACTTACACTTACGCTAATGCTGGAACTTACAATGTAAGTTTAACCGTAACGTCTGACAGTGGTTGTATTCACACCATTACACTACCGGTAAATGTTTATGCGAATCCTACTGCTAACTTTACTACTAATGATGTCTGTCTAAATACCTTAGCTAACTTTAACAGCTCAACCTCTAACGGAAATGGAGGCACAATTTCTCAGTGGAATTGGGATTTCGATTTTAATGGTGTTACTCACACCACTGATGATACTACTCAAAACCCAAATTATAACTATGCTACCTCAGGAACTTATACCGTTCAACTAATTATTACAACCAACTCAGGATGTACTGATACAACAACTGAAACCATTACTATTTTTCCTTCTCCTGTAGCTGATTTCACATTCAATGATGAATGTTTTGGAACAGCTATTAACTTTACAGACAACTCTAATGTTAGTTCTGGAAATATTACCAATTGGAACTGGAATTTTGATAACGGAAATAACTCAACTATTCAAAACCCTTCAGAACTTTATGCTAATGATGGTGATTATGATGTGACATTAATTGTAACTTCTGATAACGGATGTACTGATACTGTTATTAAAAACATTAATGTATGGCCATTACCTGTAGTTGACTTCTCTCCCACTACCGTTTGTTTGAATGATTTTACTCGTTTCATTGACCAATCGAATGTTAGTTCGGGCAGTAATGTATCTTGGAATTGGGATTTTGATGATAACTCAGGAAGTGTTATACAAAGTCCAATACATACTTACACTTCTGAAGGTATTTATCAAGTGCAGCTAATTGTTACAACCGACAAAGGTTGTATCGATTCTGTTACCAAAGCTGTTACTGTACATCCTCTTCCTGAAATTGATTTTTCAGCAGATATCACAGAGGGATGTACTCCTGTAATAGTTAACTTCACCAACAACTCTTCTATTACCTCAGGAAATATCGTTTCATGGTTTTGGAATTTTGGGAATGCAGGCACTTCAAATCAAGAAAATCCAATTAATATTTCATTTGTCAATCCATCTCATGCTGCTGTTGCTACATTTGGCATTAGCTTAACCGCCACTTCAGATAAAGGTTGTGTCAGTAAAGATTCTATTATTAATATGATAACCTCCTATCCAAAACCTTTAGCTAGCTTTACTTATACCCCTATTGATACTGATATATATAGTAGTGAAATCACCTTTACAGATAACTCTATCATTCCTAGTCAATGGTTTTGGGAGCTTGGTGATGGAACTACATCTATGGTTCAAAATCCTGTACATGAGTATGCAGACTCTGGTCTATACTATATTACACTTTACATAGAAAATATTTATGGATGTAAAGACACCACTCAAAAACCACTCAAAATTAAACCCACTTTTGCTATTTGGATACCTAATGCATTTACTCCTGATGGCGATAATATTAATGATTACTTTACCATAAAAGGCTATGGAATTATTCAACTAGAAACATTAATTTTTGACAGATGGGGAGAAATTGTTTTTAACAGCATTGAATTAGAACCTAAATGGAATGGTGTTTACAAAGGAAAGTTAGTTAAAACTGATGTTTATGTATATAAAGTAAAAGCAAGGGACATCTTTGGAGAATGGCATGACTTTACTGGCCGAGTCTCTGTAATTAAATAATTATTTTGATAATGAATTACGAATGTATTTAATTTGCTTCAAACAATATCGTAATCGTAAGACACAATTATGAAGCTTTATCAGGTACACACTATTACTAAAAAGCAATTAAAAATAATTATAGTTTTTATAAGTCTTGTTTGTTTTTTGATATATGGTAACAGTTTAAAAAATGAATTTGCATTAGATGATAATTATGTTACGACTACCAGTGATAAAACCCCACACCCAAGAGTTCAACAAGGTATAAAAGGAATTCCTGAAATTTTTTCTAGTCATTATATTGAATCAAGACAACAAAATTTTGAATACAGACCAGTTGTATTAACAACATTTGCCATTGAGTATGAATTTTTTGGGATAAATCCTCATATAAGTCATTTTATAAACTTACTTTTTTATATATTAAGTTGTATAATGCTATTCATTGTTTTAATTAAACTATTAACACATTACAATATAATTTTTCCTATTCTTATTACATTTTTATTTACTACACACCCTATTCATACAGAAGTAGTAAACAACTTAAAAAGTAGAGATGAATTGCTTTCTTTTTTATTTGGCATTAGTGCTTTGTATTTTTTTATTAAAAATGTTGAAAATATAAAAGCAACAAATATAATTTTTGGAGTAATCTTTTTACTATTAGCCTTATTAAGCAAGAAAACAGCAGTATTATTTTTTATCCTTATACCTCTTACGCTTTATTTCTTCACTACTATTAAACCAAAAAAACTTATCCTATTTTCATTAATTCCTATTGTTGCATTTTTATTTTTTAAACTTTTAAAATTCTTTTTGTTAGAAGAATCAATACAATTAAGAGCTTATGCTTTTTTTGAAAACCCATTATTTTATATAGATAATTTTTGGGAACGTATTCCTTTTGCATTTTACACTGCCGGTTATTATTTAAAACTGTTTATATATCCACATCCCCTTTCCTCATATTACGGATACAATATAATACCAATGGCAAATTGGTCAAACATTATTGTATGGTTTTCAATGCTGTTTCATATTTCTTTAACTGTTTTTGCATTAATAAAACTACCACAGAAAAAAATTATTTCTTATGGAATACTTATTTATTTAATAGGTATTTTTCCTTTTACCAATTTATTCACCCCTGTTGTTGGAATAATAGGAGAACGCTTTGTTTACTTTGCTTCATTAGGATTTTGCATCAGCATAAGTTATTTAATTTTAACCCTATTTAAAATTGAATATTACAATAAAGAAATACACTTTAAATACTTAAATTCTTATTTCAAAACTTCTTGCATAATTCTATTGTCGCTATATTCGATCAAAAGTTTTTCCAGAAATCCGGCATGGAAAAATGAATTAACTTTATTCAGACATGATGTTATAAATTTTGAAAACTCATGTAATTTAAATTATATTCTAGCAAATGCACTCTCTAAAGAAATTGCATTAACACAAAATGAAGCAGCAAAAAGCTTATTAATCAAAGAGGCAAAGGTTCATTTTAAAAAGACAACCGAATTAATGAGTGAAGGTTTAAAAAAATATCCAAACGATTTTACTACACAAAACAACCTAGCTACTATTTATGTAGATATTTTTAATGATGCGAAATCTGCTCAACCTATCTTTAAAAAAGTAATAGAACTTAATCCTAAAAATGTTGAAGGTCAATATAATTATGGCTATTGTTATGAAAAAAGAAATTTACCTGATTCTGCCATCTATTGGTATGAAAATATGCTTAGCAAGAAAATAGAATACTTACCTGCTTACCAAAGACTATACGAATTACATCTTCAAAAACAAGCTTACAAAAAAGCCATAGAAAGCAGTAAAAAAGCCATAGAAATCTATCCTGAAAAAGTTGCTCTATACATAAATGTTGGCAATGCATACATGTATGAAAAAGATACATTAAGTGGGTTAGATTATTTTGAAAAAGCAGCAGCAATTCCTCCTTTAGATTATGTATTGCTGCAAAATGTTTCTAATGTATTTAAAGTAGTAGGAAATGAACAAAAAGCAAAAGAATATGCTGAAAAATCAAGGATAGTTATGCCCAAAAACTCAACTATTCATTAAATTATATGGCAAAAAAAAATATTATATACTGATATGCAACTATTTAAAAATAAAACACGTCATGACAATCAATAAAATATAATTTTATATTTACAATTAACTTTTTATATTTGTTTTACTAATAATCAAACATATACAACATTAATATAAATAAATCATGAAAAACATCAAAACATTTCGTTCAGTAGTTTTAATTACTATTCTAATAACAAGTTTAACAGGCTTTTCTCAAAACCATGAGCATGAAAAATCTACTGCAGCCACTCCTCATGGAGAATCATGGATGCCAGTAAATAAATTTACCCCTCATACTCATGATGAGCCATCAGGCAATACAATTATTGCTCCTGCTCCACTTACAAACATGTTGGAAGGTGTTACTTTTTATACAATGAAAAGTGTTTGCAATTCTAAAAAAGTAATTCTTCTAAAGTTAATCAATACTAACGAATCTGACGTTGAAGTTGAGTGGCAATTAACTCCAACTTCAAAAAAAGTTGTTGTAAGTATTCCTGCTAGAAAAGACTATGAAGGCTCATGTTCTTCAACTGACAAAAACATTTCTAAATTAGTTATTGAAGCACCTGATGAATCGGAAAAAAATGCAATTAAAAAACATGTTTTTAAAACTATAAAAGTAAAAAAGATAAAGTAACCTATTAATAAAATAATAACTTACTATACTATTTATAAAACTACTTAACTATGAAAAAATCAATACTTTCAATTCTAATATTCAGTTGTTTATTTTTTCTAAATGCTTTTCAAGATAACAATCTAAATGCTCAAACAGCAACAACCACTATTACTTATAGTGGTTTTCAAGCGTGTGGTGGATGTACTGTTTGTGGTGCCGATTATTGGTGTTTTAATACAACATCAAGTTGGTGTGGAAATACCGCAGCTTGTGGAACTCAAAATTTTGTGGATCCTGTTCCTCCTGGAAATATTGTTACTAATATTGCTATTAGTTATTATTCAGCACAATGTCAAGGAGGAAGCTTAACTGCTACCATTAATGGCAACACTTTTCCAACTGTTAATGAGGGAAACCCAGGTTGTCCTTGTTCGTCTTTGCCTTGTGGGACATCTGCTACTACAGGACAAACCTTTCCTTGTGGTGTACCGGGCTATAACTATGGAGGAAATAATAGTTTCCAACTTTGTACAGGACAAGGAGTTTGTATAAATAGAGCAGTATTAACAATGACATATGTCCCTGCCAACCAAGCTACTCCTGCAACACAGCCTGGAACAATAACAGGGAACTCCAACGTTTGTACTGGAGTTGCCACCACTTTTTCTATACCACCGGTAGCTAATGCTGCTGGTTATACATGGACTGTTCCTGCCGGGTGGACAATAAATTCCGGTCAAGGAACAACCTCTATTACTGCCACACCAGGAAGTACTGGAAATATTTGTGTAACTGCAAATAATCTTTGTGGAACAAGTGCTCCCAGATGTTTTGCTGTTACTGTAAGTAATCCTTCTGTTGCTCCAACTAGTGCAACAGCAACTCCCAACCCAATATGTGTTGGATCAACTACTAATTTAACAGTAAATGGTGGTTCACTAGGTACTGGTGCTGGTTGGCAATGGTATTCAGGAAGTTGTGGAGGTACCTCAGTAGGTTCTGGATCTACCATAACTATATCTCCTGGCACAACAACAACTTATTTTGTTAGAGCAGAAGGAACTTGTAATAACACTACTTGTCAATCCGTAACTGTAACAGTAAATCCTGTTGTAAATCCGGCTTGGACTAACCCTTCACCTATTTGTGCGGCTGCCGGTTCTATTAATCTTAATAGTTTAATAACTGGTACTACTGGTGGCACCTGGAGTGGTACTGGTGTTTCAGGAACAAGTTTCAATCCTGCATCTGGATCACAAAGTGTTACATATACTGTTGGTTCTTCTCCTTGTACCCAAACACTTACTCAAACTATTACAGTAGTTCCAGATGTTAATCCTGCATGGACAAATCCATCTCCAATCTGTGCAGCTGCAGGTAATATAAATTTAAATAACTTAATAACTGGTACTACAGGTGGTACTTGGTCAGGAACAGGAGTTACAGGTACTTCATTTAGTCCTTCATCTGGGACTCAATCTGTAACCTATACAGTTGGAACAGCCCCTTGTCAAGAAACTCAAACACACACCATAAATGTATTGCCAGATGTTGACCCCACTTGGACTAACCCATCTCCGGTTTGTGCTGCTGCCGGAAATATCAACTTAGATAATCTAGTAACTGGTACTGCAGGAGGTACTTGGTCAGGAACAGGAGTTACAGGTAATATGTTTGACCCAAATTCAGGCTCTCAATCTGTAACTTATACAGTTGGCACAGCCCCTTGTCAAGAAACTCAAACACACACTATAAATGTTTCTGCATTTGACCCTTCATGGACCAACCCAAGTCCAATATGTGAAAATGCTACACCTATAGATTTATCAACATTAATAACTGGCTCAGCTGGTGGAAGTTTTTCGGGAACAGGAGTTACAGGTAATAATTTTGATCCTTCAGGTCTAGGGGGAACTAATGTAAGTGTAACCTATACTGTTGGTGCTGCTCCATGTACAGAGACTCAAACACATACCATAAATATATTACCAGATGTTGATCCTAGTTGGACTAATCCATCTCCGGTTTGTGCTGCTGCCGGAAATATCAATTTAGATAATTTAGTAACTGGTACTACTGGCGGTACTTGGAGTGGAACAGGAGTTACAGGTAATATGTTTGATCCAAATTCAGGCTCTCAATCTGTAACTTATACAGTTGGAACAGCTCCTTGTCAAGAAACTCAAACACACACTATAAATGTTTCAACATTTGATGCTTCATGGACTAATCCGGGACCAATGTGTGAAAGTGCTACACCTATAGATTTATCAACATTAATAACCGGCTCTAGCGGTGGCAGTTTCTCAGGAACAGGAGTTACAGGAAATAATTTTGACCCATCAGGTTTAGGAGGTACTAATGTAAATATAACCTATACTGTTGGTGCTGCTCCGTGTACTGATACATTAATACATTCTGTTGTGATTAATGCAGATGATGATGCTTCATTTAATTATTCTTCAACTACTTTCTGTGAAGCAGATAATAACCCTATACCTAACATTACAGGAACTAATGGTGGTACATTTACTATATCTCCATCAGGAACTATTAATGCAACAACAGGAGAAATTGATATTACATTAACAGGGATTGGTAGTTATACTATTTATTATAATACGACTTCTGCAGGAAATGCTTGTCCTTCTGTAGATTCTGTACAAATAACAATTAATCCACAAAATACAATTAGTATAAATCCTGTTAACCCTATTTGCTTAAATGACACCTTAAATCTTTCTGCAAATACAACAGGTACAGGAACTGTAACATGGTACGCTGATGCTGCTGGTACTATTATTATTGGAACAGGAAACCCTCTTGCTTATGTTCCGACAAGTGGTGGGATTGTTACCATATATGCTAACAATGTTGGTTCTTGTTCGAGTGAAATAGATTCCGTAACTATAACTGTTAATTTTGTAGATGCCGTAATTAATGCTACACCTGTAACAGGTTCATCTCCATTAGATGTATTCTTCGGAAATGGAAGTACTGGTGCTACCAACTATTTTTGGGATTTTGGAAACGGTTCTACAGATACCATCTTTGAACCAACTCATACTTATACCAACCCAGGGTCATTTACTGCAACACTAATTGTAACTAATGGAGTTTGTTGGGATACAGCTACTGTTATAATAGAAGTATTTGATGAATCAAGTATTTTAATACCTACTATTTTTACTCCTAATGGTGATGGAAGCAATGACTTTTTTAGAGTTGATGGTGTAAACTTAAAACATGTAGAAGGGGAGATTTACAACCGATGGGGACAAAAAATGTTTGCTTGGGATAATGTAAACGGTATGTGGGATGGAAAAACACTTTCTGGTGCAGATGCTGCTGATGGAACTTATTATTTCATTATTAGAGCAGAAGGCATAGATGGCAAAGAATATTTTCAAAAAGGAACACTAACATTGATAAGATAAAAAATACCCCCATAAAAAGAGGAACTAAAAGTTCCTCTTTTTATTTAAATAAATTTCTTTTTTAATTTGAAAAGAATTGTATCTTTAAAGCTAAAAATATTTTGATATATATTAATGCAATAAGTTATCATTTTCCTGAAAAATCAATAACTAATGAAGAATTAATTACTGATTTTAATACCAATTGGAATAAAGAAAAAATTAAAATATCTTCAGAAGAATTATACAATCAATGTTGGGTAAATAAAAGATATATATCCCGTTTAGATGAAACTGCTAAAGACTTAGGAAATGCAGCAGCCAATAAATTATTTAAAGAATGGAACATTAATAAAAATGAAATTGAATACATTATTTTTGTTTCTGATGCATTAGAATATAAAGGTCCTACAACAGCCTGTATCATTCAAAATGATTTAGGTTTATCACAAAATTGTGGAGCTATAGATGTCCTGCACGGATGCACAGGATTTATTTATGGACTTAGTTTAGCTAAAGCATTAATAGAAAGTAAACAAGTCACTAATGTATTATTAATAACAGCCGATGTCCCTACCAAGGTAATTCATCCCTTAGATTTAGATTTAAGAGCTATTTTTAGTGATGCTGCTGCTGCTACACTAATTAGTAATAAAAAAATTAATGCTGGTATTAATGCACGACCTACCAACTTTACTTTTGGTACTGATGGATCCGGTGCAAAAAGTTTATTTGTTGAACATTCCGCAACTAAAGAACCTGCGAGCATAAAATGGTTAACTCAATTCAAAAAGATTCCAACCGGACTAGAGGGAGGGAGGTTAAGAATGAACAGTAGCAAAATTTTTCTTTTTGCTCTCAAAAAACTTCCTCAATTAATACAAGAGATATTAATCAAAGAAAACTTACTTATTTCAGAAATAGATTATTTTGTATTACATCAAGCTAATGGACAAATGCTTGATTTTATTAGAAAAAAACTTAACATTGACGAAGAAAAATTTATAATTAATATTAAAGAAATTGGAAATACTGTTTCAGCCTCTATTCCAATAGCCCTTTATCAAATATTTAAGGAAAAAAAACTACAAAAAAGTCAACAAATATTAATTTCAGGATTTGGAATTGGCTTATCTTGGGGTGGAACAATTTTAAAAACTTAGTACCATGAATATAAAAACATTTATAGAAAATATTGAACATGAGTTTGAAGAACTTGAAAAGGGAACTTTAAACCCTGAAACAAATTATAGAGAAATTGAAGGTTGGAGTTCTATGCATGCTTTAATAATTATTGCTTTAATTGATTCTGAATATGATATATTACTTAAAGGAGATGATTTAAAAGAAACCCAAACCATTCAAGATTTATTTAATCTAGTTCAATCAAAAACTAATAATGGCTAAATTTTCAGTTGAAAATATTGAAATTAAAGGCATTGCTGCTGCTGTCCCATCCAATGTTTATATTAATATGAACTATGATTGGATATCTGCAAAAGAGCGAGAAATGTTTATTAAAACTACAGGAGTATCAAAAAGACATGTAGCCAATTTTGGAACAACCACTTCCGATTTATGTGAAAGAGCAACCAATGATTTACTCGATAAAATCAATTGGAAACGGGAAGATATTGATATTCTAATCTTTGTATCTCAATCTAGAGATTATGTCATTCCTTCTTCTGCTTGCATTTTACAACACAAACTAAATTTATCAAAATCATGTATTGCTTTTGACCTAACTATGGGGTGTTCTGGTTACGTATATGGTCTTTCTGTAATCTCCTCTATGTTAAATAGTCAACTAAAAAAAGGATTATTATTGGTTGGAGATATTTCAACCCTACACACATCTCCAAAAGACAAAAGTACTTTCCCTCTTTTTGGAGATGCTGGAACTTGTACTGCAGTAGAGTTTAATACTAATGCTTATAAATCATTTTATAACTTGCAAACAGACGGAAAAGGTTATGAAGCTATTATAATAAGAGATGGTGGTGCAAGAAATTATGTTTCAGAAACATCTTTAAAATCAAAAAAAATTAGTGAAGGAATAGAACGAAATAATATTCAACTTGAACTTAATGGAATAGATGTCTTTAATTTTTCTTTAAAAGAAATTACTCCAAATATCAACGAACTTTTGAGCTCTTCAGGAGTATCTAAAGAGGAAATAGATTACTTTGTGTTTCATCAAGCCAATAAATTGATTAATGAAAGTATTAGAAAAAAATTAAAATTACCTTTAGAAAAAGTACCTTATTCAATAGAAAATTATGGAAATACGAGTTCTGCTTCAATCCCTATTACTATTTTAGCAGCTTTGTCAGAAAATCTCGTAAATCAAAATAAAAAACTTTTACTATCAGGTTTTGGAGTTGGTTTATCTTGGGGTTCTGTTATCATAGATTTTAACAATGTGGTTTGTTTACCAATAATTGAAATGGATTAATTTATGAAAAAAATTTTAATCATAGGAGCTACATCAGAAATTGCTGAAGATTTTGTAACAACTTACAGTAAAATATATGAATTTTATTTAGCAGCAAGAAATACATTAAAATTAGAAAAACATCCTAATATAATTAAAATAGATTTCGATCAGTTTGATACATCTTGTTTTGATAATTTATCTCAATTAGATGGAGTTATATATTTTACAGGAGTAGCCAGTCATACACCTATTAAATTCACAAAAAAAAGACATTACGATACGATTTTTAATGCTAACTTTTATGGGGCTTTAGTTTCTGTTTCTACATTATTAAAAAATAATAAAATAAAAAATAATGCTTCATTAGTATTTCTGAGTTCTGTTGCTACTCGATTCCCTTACTATGGAGGGGCTTTATACGTGAGCTCTAAAATGGCACTAGAAGGGCTTGTAAAAACCTTGGCAATAGAATTAGCATCAAAAAAAATAAAGGTCAATGCAGTAGCTCCTACTTTTGTAAAAGGAGAGATGGCAGATTCAATCACCAACTTTACAACAGAAGAAAAAATAAAAGAGTTTGAGAAAAAACATCCCTTTGGCAATGTTGATAAAAAAGAGGTTAATGAACTCATTCATTTTTTAGTGAGTGATAAAAACAGTTCTATTACTGGACAAATTTTACAAGTTGGAAATTTCAATACTGGGTTAAATCATTAAAATGGAAAAACAAAATAACGTAACCTACTCTATTATAATCCCTGCTTTTAATAGTGGAGAATCTATTAACCAATTATGTTCAGAAATTGTAACTGTTTTTAATTCTATCGAATCTTCGTTTGAAATTATTATAGTAAATGACGGTGGTAAACTTTCAACCTGGAAGGATATTGAAAAAGTTTATCATCAACTCAACTGTAAAATAAGTATTATAAGACTTTCGAGAAACTACGGGCAACATAACGCTACTCTTTGTGGAATAAAAAATTCCCTAGGCGATATAATTATTACCATTGATGATGATTTACAAGTTAATCCCAAAGAAATACTAAAATTGATTGGTGAATATAACAGCAATAATTCTGAAGTTGTTTATGGTATTTATAGAAACAAAAAACATAATACTATTAGAAATATAGGTAGCAGCTTACTAAAAAGAATAGCTAAGTTATTTTTAGGATCACATGGGAAAGGTTCTTCCTTTAGGCTATTTACAGCGTTTATTTCTAAAAAAATTCTAGAACATAGCCAAAGTTTTATTTATATTGATGAATTATTACTTTGGTACACCGATAACATTTCTTTTGTAGAAGTTGAACACAAAAGAAATAAAAAATCAAGATATTCCATATTTAGTTTATTGAAAATGTCTATTAATATTACCACAAATTATACTGCTCTTCCTTTAAAATTAATTACATACTTAGGTTTAATTTCATCATTTTTATCTTTTATATTAGGTATTTATTTTATTCACAGAAAAATATTTAAGGATGTTCCTATAGGCTATACTTCAATCATTGTTGCCGTATTATTTTCTGCAAGTATCATCTTATACTCATTAGGTGTTTTAGGTCAATATATCTATAAACTTTATCAAGTTCAGAATAAAAAACCTACCTTTTTTATTAAACAAAAGATTAGTAAATGATAGTTGAAAAATATGGTATTCAACTCAAAAAAATTACCATTGATGATATTGAGTTGATTAGAATCAAAAGAAATGCTGATAATATATCATCAAAAATGATTTACAGAGGGTACATTTCTATGGATCAGCAAATAGAATGGTTCAAAAGTATAAATAACTTTAATAATTTTTATTACCTAATCATTTATAATCAACAACCTATTGGGTTAATTAATGATAGAAATTTAGATTGGGAAAACTTAACGTCTGAAGCTGGTTTATTTATTTGGGAAAGCAACTATTTAAAAACAATTGTTCCCGCATTAGCCTCTCTAACCATTATAGAATTAGGATTTGAGATACTATCTTGGAATAAAACTTTAATAAGAGTACTCAATTCTAATAAAGAAGGAATAGCTTATAATAAACAAATTGGTTTTAAAACTACTTCTGAAAAAAATGGTGTCATATTCATGGAGTTAGATAGAACTAACTATATAGAAAAAACAAGAAAAATGATTGTTTTTCTAACCAAAATTTATGAAGAAAAAACCTTAAAGGTAAAGGTTAAAAACACAGATACTAACTTCATTAATAAAATAAAAAAAATGATTACTAAATTTAATATCAATGCTTCAATAAAAGTAATTGATAATTATACTTACTTTGAATACGAAATTATCGCTTAAAAATTAAGAAATATAACCTTGACATTGACCCATTTCCTTTATTACTTCCTTTTGGTTTAAAAAATTGATCATACCATTTTTTGTAAAATAACCATAATTGTGAATATACCATATCTGGCAATAAATACCAAAAGAATTTCCATTTGGTTAAAATTACTTGTCTTTCATATCCTGCTTCATTAGCAGCCTTTCCAACTATAGCATCAGCCATTTCAATTTGTTGCGGGCTAAGTTTTTGTTTCCATTTTCCAATAAAATCTACACTTATAGGCTGAAACAAACTACTATGGTATTTCATTACTAAATCTTCAGGATATACACTGAGTACTTTTTCTTTTATTTTGTAATACTCCAACATGGACGAATGGTATATTATTCCTAAAAAATCACAGATGTCTTTAACCTGCTTTTCAGGCTGTTGAACCAAATCCTCATAGCGTAAAAAATAGTACTGCTCAGGTTTATTTTTCATTAATTTTCTGACTTGTATAAAAGAATATTGCCACCTGTAACAAACAAGAGAAAGATGATTTCCTTCAAAGTCTACCTTATTCATAGATAAATAATGGTCACGGTAATCACGTGTTAGATGAATAATTTTAGCATCAGGAAAAAGTTTTAATAATATTTCTAGATGACTTATCACATAAGAGTATCCAGGATTTTTATCTCCTATAATCGTAATGTTTTTTTTATCAAAAAAGGAAATATAATTTAGATAAATCAACTTAATCAATCTTTGAAAAGTAGCATTCTCACCAAGTTGAAGTATATCTTTTTTTAGTTGTTCTTTATTAATCGTCCAAGTTTCTATTTTAGGCTGTTTAAAAATAGCATCATAAAATTTTAGAAGTAATTTTTCATTCCAAAATTTTACATTTCTAAATTTAAAATACATAAAAATAATAACCTTACTTTCAATTGGCATAGCCGTTTGTTTATTAGCATCTAGAATTGTACTAAGCATTGTTGTGCCAGAACGTGGTCGTCCTATAATAAAAAAGAAAGGAATATAATCTAATTTTTCAATATCAAGCATAAAGAATATTTATTCGATATAAAGTACCGATAAAATTAATATTTATATATTTGTTTCCAAGTTATTATTATAAATAATAGACGACTATGTAATTTCTTATTTTGTCATAAATTATAAAAACTACTATTAATTAGTATCTATATATTTTGGTTCACACTAAAGTTAATGACCTTTTCTATTAAATATATTATTTTCTCATGAACTTTATAGAACAATTTAACTTTATTATTAATAACCAAAAGGTTAACGAAAATATCCGTTTTATTCTAGATGAAGGAGACAAACATTCATTATTTATTAACTATTTTGGAGTTAATTATAATAAAGAAAAACTTGTTTCTGTGAAATTATATTTTTCGTTTTTTAAAAATCCATCTAATAGTTTTTTAAATACATTTGAAATTAATGATATATATAAAAATTTAATTTTTAACAATTGGAAACCTTCAAAAACATACAATTTTATACATCAAGGATTAACTTTTGGATTAAAATGTTACCTTAATAATGGAAAAGTAATTATTAATAAATATGTACATTTTAGAACATCTAATTTTGCTTTAGGTTTGCCAAGTAAACTTAACCTTTTTGATGAAGACAAAATAAATCCAGGTATATGTTTGGAATTTCACAACAGTTATATTGAAGAAAAAAAGTATTTTTACATTAATTCTATTGAAAATAAATTGAAACTATTAAAAGATTTTGGCATTGAAAATAAGGCTACTATTAAAAATTTAAATGTCATTGAATACACTGAAAGTGAATTGGAAAGAAAAATTAACTTAGGACTTAATAATACAGATTCTGTAAAAAAAATACTGACTATAGAAAACAATCAACGTTTAAAAGAACTAAGTTTCTATTTTTATAATAAATTTAATTTATATTTTTTTGCTCCCGGATATAGAATCAACAATACTACTAAAGCAATTTATTATGTACCAAGAGAAGTATACTATGAAAATTTTCCAATGCAAACTATTAATTTATTAATTAAATAATTTTATGTATGTTTTACGAAATTGACAATTTTCCTTTCTTACAAGAAATTCTAAAAGAAGTAGATTTAATTGCTGCTGAATTTAAAGCCCAACAATCAAGCCCTTTATTAAAAGATTTTATTTCCAACGATTTTCCTGAAGGATGTTCTCACATTGATTACTATGCTAAAGAACAAGAGATAACACCGACTAACTTAGGGTTTGATTTTAGAAATGAAGCTTGGGGTGCTTTTCCATTATATAAGAATGGTTTTGAAATAAAATGGTACAATGTAAATAGAGTTTTCCCAACAGCTTTAAAAAATATATTAAAAGTTCCAAACCTTTATTTTTCATCTTTTATAAAATTGGCTGCAAAAAAAGGAATAAAAAGTCATAAACACCTTGAACGACATCTTGCTTTTCATTTATGTTTAGAGAATTTGGATGGGCATTCAGAAATCTATTGTGGTAACGAAAAACGTATTTTGAAAAACCGAGGTGATTGGGCTATATTTGACACTTCGGTATCTCATTCATCATTTAACTTTTCTAATACCAACAGAATTAACATTGCAATTGATTTTCCTTATAATTTTAATAAACTTAAGAAATAAAGTGAATTTTTAAGAGTCTTATTTTATTGTTAATCTAAATATGTTTAAAACTAATTATTACTACAATCAATATATTTATTTGTAACCCCAAAAACTAAATGATAATAAATTTATCAAAAATTACCAATAAAAAAGTTTATCTACTAATTGCAGTTATGTCCCTTTTGCTATATGGTAATAGCATTAATAATGAATATGCATTAGATGATGATATGGTGGTCGATAATATACTAGTTTCTCATGGAATTAAAGCTATTCCTAGAATTTTTAAATCGAGGTATGCTGTTGGAAAACAAGAATACGAATATCGACCAATGGTTACTTCTTCTTTTGCCTTAGAAAAACAATTTTTTGGAAGATTACCTGCTAGTCAATCCAAAAAAGAAAAAGAAAAAAATAACCTATTAACCCAAGCAAACATCAGTCATTTTATTAATTTATTGCTATATATCCTCACTTGTATGTTGCTTTATTCCTTACTTCAAAACATTTTTAAAGAATACAATGTTTTACTTCCACTGTTAATAACAATATTATTTTTAATCCATCCACTACATACGGAAGCTGTAGCTAATATTAAAAGTAGAGACGAACTTTTTGTGTTGTTGGGTATTATCATTTCATTAAAATTGTACCTTAAATATACGGTTACTAATCAGCTAAAATATGCAGGTTTTGCTATGATTTTTGTTTTGTTTGCCATCCTATCTAAAAAAAATGCAATAGCCGCTTTGGGCTTAGTCCCCGTGGTTTTATATTTTGTAAAAGCAGATTATAAAAAAATATTAATTAGTACTTTTTCTGTTGTATTAGTAATATTAAATTTTGTATTGATGAAAAAAGGTTTGCTAACTGGAAAAGCTACCAGAGAAATGCTCTTTTTTGAAAATCCATTAGTTTATGAAGGTAATTTTTTAGATAGCGTTTTAGTCGGTTTGTACTCCTCTTGGTTTTATTTAGAAATGTTGATTTTCCCTGTCAATCTTTCTTTTTATTATGGATACAATCAAATACCAATGGCAACTTTATCCAATTGGCAAGTTTGGACAGCCATTATCTTTTTTATTCCAATTGGAATTTATGGGTTCATACAGTTTATAAAAAGAAAAGTAATGGGGTTGGGAATAGTTATTTGGTTTGGAGTAATGCTTGGAGTAATAAATGTGTTTTTTCCTATTGTAGGAATAGTCGCAGATAGGTTTACTTATATTTTTTCAATCGGTTTTTGTATAGTCGTTGGTTTTTTATTACTCAAAATATTTAAAATTGATATTGATTCCGAAACAATTGGAGTGAAACTACCAGCTACTTTTTTACTTGTGTTTAGCGTTATTTCTATAGCTTATTCTGCTAGGACAATTTCCAGAAATCCAGATTGGCACGATAAACTAACACTTTATGAGAATGATATTAAACACTTAACAGAATCTGCAAAAGCACATGCTTTAATTGCTAATACCTTATACCCTAAAGTTGCTAAAGAATTAAGGAACAACTCTAATAACCCTCAACTTCAAAATGATGTCAAAAAAATTATTCATCACTATAATGAAGCTTTAATAATTGATTCCACTTACTTAACTTCTATTAATAATTTGGGGTCTGTTTATGTGAATTTTTTACAAGACTATGAGAAAGCTATTTATTATTGTTCTAAAGCTGTAGCAATGGACTCTAGCTATTTAGAAGCACATACTAATTTAGCATTTTCTTATAATAAACTCGGCAAGCACGATTTAGCTTTAAGACATTACGCTAAAGTAATAGAACTAACTCCTGAAAACTTAGCAACCTACGAAAAATTGATGAACATTGCTAGAGATGCCAATAAAGCAGAATATGCCATACAATTGCTGGAAAAGTTAAAAGAAAAAATTCCTGAATCTAAAGTCTATTTTATCAGTTTGGCTAACTTATACTCACTTATACCAAATGGAAATCAATTTACCATTTATTATTTTGAAAAAGCCTTTCAGCTTGATTCGAACGACAAACAACTTTGTGCCCACATTCATTCTCTATTAGTAAATTCAGGTAATTTAAAAAGAGCCCAGCAGTATTTTAAGTTGTGTAAATAAAAAAATAGCCACTGAAATTCAGTGGCTACCTTTTCATAAACAAATAATTATTTACTTAATGAATCTCTATTTCATAAGGCATTCTTGCTAAAATTCCTTGCTGAGTAGATAGTCTTTCAACAGCTCGGTAGTATTTATATCCCTCACCCATTTGCTTTTTCATAAAATAAGCTTCCATATCTCCCGACAACGTAATTAATAACTCATTAAACGGGTTTTTCTCAGCTTTTGGATATGCTGTTAAGGTATAATCTTCCATTTCTGCTAAATTCTGAGCTATTTCAACTGCTTTATTTATACCTCCTATTTCATCTACTAAACCAATCTTTTTAGCATCAATACCCGTCCAAACTCTTCCTTGTCCGATAGAGTCAACTTGTTCTTTAGTCATTCCTCTACCTTCGGCTACTTTAGTAATAAAATCATCGTAAATATTTTCTACTCCAATTTGAATAATATCTTTTTCTTCTTGGGTTAATGGTCTGAAAATAGTTAACATATCTGCATGTGTATTCGTTTTAACTGTATCAAAAGTAATTCCCAATTTATTATTGAAAAATCCCTGAGCATTAGGAATTAAACCAAAAACACCTATTGAGCCTGTTATTGTTTTTTCATCGGCAACAATTTTATCAGCTGCACAAGAAATATAATACCCACCCGATGCAGCAACATTACCCATAGAAACTACAACAGGTTTTACTTTTTTAGCCAAAACTACTTCTCTCCACATAACATCAGAAGCCATTGCACTTCCTCCTGGAGAATTCACTCTTAAAACAATTGCTTTAACATTACTATCTAAACGAGCTTCTCTAATTGCTTTAGAAATAGTTTCTGACCCCATCTGTCCTTTATCTCCTTTACCGCTAACAATATCTCCACTAGCATAAACAACTGCTATCTGATTAGAACTTGGTTCAGATGTTTTCTCTTTTAATTCTTTTAATGGGTCTTTACTTGCTGATAAGTACTTAGGTAATTCAATAAAATTAATATCTTCGTAAGATGCAACCTCTAATTTTTCTTTAAACATATCTAATAACTCATCTTTGTACATTATTTCATCAACAAAACCTTCATTTTTAGCATCTATAGCTTTCTGAATTTTAATTCCATCAGCTAATTCATTAATTTTTTCAATGCTTATTTTTCTTGATGCAGCAACTTTTTCCAACATGCTTCCCCAAGTGGTGTTTAAAATTAACTCCATTTGTTTTCTGTTAGATTCACTCATTTTTTCTAACATAAATGGTTCTACAGCACTTTTAAACTTACCATGACGAATAACTTGCATATCAACATCTAACTTAGCTAAAGCATTTTTAAAGAACATTAATTGAGAAGACAACCCTCTTAATTCCATCATTCCTGCAGGATTTAAATAAATTTTATCTGCAACTGATGCTAAGTAATATCCTTTTTGAGTATAAATTTCTGAATAACTTACTATCCATTTTCCGGTAGTTTTAAAATCTTCCAAGGCATTTCTAATCTCCTCAACAGTAGCCATTCCGCCATTTACCACATTTAAATCTAAATAAATTCCTTTAATTCTATCATCGGTTTTAGCTTTTTCAATAGTTTTTAGAATTTTATCCAACCCTAATTGTTTAGAAGGCTGCATTTTTCCAAAATCAAAATTCTCAAACGGATTTTCAGAGGTTCTATCAGGAATAGGTTCAGTAAATTTTATATGCATTACTGAGTTCTCTTTAATTTTTACTTCTTTATCAGACTCAGATGAAGAAATCAAACTTCCTATAATTCCAAATGTAATAAAGAAAAATAATGCACCCATTACTATCATTGCTGCAATGGAAGCTAACATAATTTTAAAAAACTGTTTCATCGTTTTATTTTTTTATATGGTTTAAGTTACAAATTAATTGATGTTGATTTAATTACCTTTGTCAACATAAATACAAATGTATATCCCTTTTAAATATAAAAAGGTATAAAATACACTAGTGGTAAGAAAAAATGATGAGTGGAAAAACAAATAATTATAATCAACTAATATTATCTCTTGGTGGAAACCAAGGAGATATAAAAAAAACATTTTTATCAGCTAAAAATAACATTGCTCAAGAAATTGGAACAATTGTAAAAGAATCATCAATCTATCAAACACAAGCTTGGGGAGTAGAAAATCAACCTGATTTCTTAAATCAAGTAATTGTTGTGGAAACAAAACTTTCCCCTATAACTATATTAGAAAAGTGTTTGGTAATTGAAATGGAGTTAGGACGAAAAAGAATGAAACGATGGGGAGAAAGAACAATAGATATCGATTTACTTTTTTTTAACTCTGAAATAATCCAAACAGAAAATCTGCAAATACCACATCCAAAAATATCTGAAAGAAATTTCATATTGCACCCTCTAGCCGAAATCATACCTGAATTTATACATCCTATTCTAAATAAAAGCATTAGTCAACTTAAAATTGATTGTACCGATAGCTTAAAAGTCTTTAAATATTAAGTTATCTAACAATATTTATAAGAAATAGTTTTTTTTTTGTGAAAAACATTAGTTAATATTGCATCACGAAAACTAAATTAATTAAACTTAAATAATTAAAAATGAGAACTAACAATTTAAGACTATTTTCTCTATTTGTGGCTACATCAACCGTATTTGTTGCTTGTAATCCACTAGCAAAGATGGTAAAAAGACAGGGCGAAGTAAACTACGAAGTAACTCCTAATCCTATGGAAATGCATGGAGATAGTATTCAAATCTCTGTTAATGGAAGCTTCCCTACAAAATATTTTCACAAAAAAGTGGCTGCCACTATTACTCCTGTAATTGTATATAATGGAGGAACTGAAGAATTTAAAGCTTTTAAATTAAAAGGCGAAGATTCTGAAGCTGAAGGAACTGTTATTAGCTACGAAAAAGGTGGAAGTTTTTCTCATACTGCAAAAATTCCTTATAAAGACGGAATGCAAAAAGCTACCTTAGAATTAAGAGCTAGCGGTGAATATAAAACAAAAACTAAAGATTTAGACCCAAGAAAAGCTGCTGATGGAACTATTATTACTCCAAAATTAGTTATGGCTGCTGATAAGGCAATTATTGGTACTGATAAATTTGAGAAATTTAATTTAGAAAACAACAATGTTGAAATTCACTATTTAGTAAATAACTCTGTTGTTAGAGGTTCTGAAATGAATGATAAAGACATCAAAGACTTAAAATCTAAAATAAAAGGATGGAATGAAGATGTTAAAATGGAATTCAATAGCTTAGTTGTTGATGCTTATGCTTCTCCTGAGGGTGAAATTAGCAAAAATGAAAACTTAGCTAACGAAAGAGCTGCTTCTGCTGCAAAAAGCATTATTGCTTTATTGAAACAACATAAAATTGAAATTCCAGAAGGTTTTGCTAAAGAAACAGGTAAAGGTGAGGACTGGGAAGGTTTCAAAAAATTAATGCAAGAATCTGATATTAAAGACAAAGAACTTATTATTAGAGTGCTAGAACAATACTCGGATGTTACTAAAAGAGAAGAAGAAATTAAAAACTTAGCTGCTACTTACCAAGAAGTTTCTAAAAAAGTACTTCCAGTTTTAAGAAGATCTCAAGTTAACTTAGTGATGAAACACCATAACTTAACTGATGATGAAATTAAAACATTAGTTGATACTAAAATTGATTCTTTAGATGCTGAACAAATGTTATACGCTGCTACTCTTTATGATGATATGGCTAAAAAAGAATCTATATACAAAAGTTTTGTAACTAAATTCCCTAACGATTGGAGAGGTCCAAACAACTTGGGTTATTTATACGTTTCTCAAAACAAAATAGCTGATGCTAAAACTGAGTTTGAAAAAGCAAATGCAATTGAAAGTACTCCGATTGTAAATAATAACTTAGGTGTTGTTGCAAGATTAAATGGAGATAATGCTACTGCAAAAGAATACTACGAAAAAGCTAACGGTGCTGGTAGTGAAGTTAATGAAAACAAAGGAATTATTAACATTATGGAAGGTAATTATGCTGATGCTGTTGCTAACTATTCTGGTGTTAATTCTTTCAATGCTGCATTAGCTAAATTACTTAATGGAGACAACAACATAGGTCAAACTATAGATAACTCTGCTGATAAAGACGAAGCGTTAGCTTACTACTTAAAAGCTATTGCAGGAGCAAGATCTGGAGATAAAGGAATGATGGTTAACAACCTTAAATCAGCTACAGCTAAAGATGCTTCTTTAAAAGCTAAAGCTAAAGATGATGCTGAATTTATCAAATACAGAGATGATGCTGAATTTCAAGCAGCTGTAAATTAATAGTTACAACTCTCATTAAAAAAGCTTTCTAGCATTTTATGCTAGAAAGCTTTTTTTTTTTACAATTATTATTTATACTTTAGCCAAAATTTTTATTAACATTTAACTATTTATTATGAAAAAATTATTTTTAACTCTTTTAGTTGTTGGTGGTGTTGCTTTTACTACTACATCATGTTCTAAAGAAGAATGTAAATGTACAGGTGCTGAATCTTTTGATGAAGATGATTGCGATTGTAATGTAAAAGAAACTTGTGATAACTTAAAAGCTTTAGGTGCTGACTGTAAAGTTGAGTAATCCTTACATTTTTTAATCATCATTAATTAATATCCTACTATTAAAATAGTAGGATATTTTTTTACCTATGAAGATACTATTTTTTATATTACAATTTTTAGCTGCTGGAGTGTTTATTTTCTCTGGAATAAGTAAACTGTTCCCTATAGAACCATTTGAGATTATTTTTATAAACTTAGGAATGTCAAATTGGATATTAGCTCCATTTATAGCTAGAACTATTATTGCCATTGAGATTTTTATCGGAATAGCTATTTTAATTAATCTATGGGCAAATAAACTAATTTACTATTTAGCCCAATCAATGCTAGTAGTATTTAGTGTTTACCTTGTTTTTTTACTATTTACCGAAGGGAACACAGCTGATTGTGGTTGTTTTGGTCAACTTATAGCTCTTTCTCCACTAAATTCATTAATAAAAAATATTGTTTTAATGCTGATTTTATTCGTAATCCCTAAAAAAGATTGGCTTCCAAAAAAATGGCTTTTTATTATTGGTATTTTAATCACTTCTTTTGTTGCTACTTTTTTACTCAACAGAGTTGGTTTACAAAATACGCCTTCTAAATCATTAAACAAATCGGTTGATTGGTCTGGGCTACCTCAAACTTTTTATCAATCTAATACTACAATCGATTTTACTTCTGGAAAAAAAATATTGGTCTTTTTTAGTGCCAGTTGCGAACATTGTAAAAATGCTGCTCACAAACTCTCTTTTCTAAACAAAAAAAATAACATTAATAATATAATTATTGTTATCGCCTCAAAAAAAGAAGATAACTTAAATGAATTTATAGCATCTACAGCTTTAAATTACCCTATATTATGGATGACTGATGATTCTTTTTTTAAATATAGCGGAGGATCTTTACCTTCCATTTATTATATTGAAGGAAGTGTAGTTAGAAAAAAATGGACAGGCGAGTTTTTTGATGTTGATGAGTTAAAAAGTTTTATTACTTATAATTAGCCTCTCTACTTTAAAGTTACTCAACAATCAAAATAAATTAGGTATTTTTGATGTTCATTTTTAAACTTAAATCAATTGAACTCACAAAAATCTACAGACTTTCTTAATAACCAAAACTTATTGGTTTTAATGTTTAAATGGAGAAAACCATTAATCATTGTAAGCATAATTGCATTTGTTGTTTCTGTAATAGCTTCTCTATTAATGACTGATATGTACAAATCAACTGTTACCATGTTTCCTAAGGCAATAAGTTCCATTTCTCGACCATTAATAGGTAGTACTCCATATAAAGAAGACATCTTAAAATTTGGTGAAAAAGAAGAAGCAGAGACGTTAATGCAAATTTTAAAATCAGATAACATACGTAATCAAACGGTTAAAAACCTTAATCTAATTACCTATTACAAAATTGATACATTACAACCCAAATGGAAAGCAAAATTAATTGAAGTTTTTCAAGGGAATATTACTTTTAACATTACTAAGTTTTCTGCTGTAGAAATTGAAGTTTTAGACAAATCTCCCGAAATGGCTGCAAAAATTGCCAACGAAATTGCAGGGTTAGTTGATGTAACCATTATGGAAATGCAAAAAGAAACTAGTCAACAAGCTTTTGCTTTAGTTCAAAAAAAACATGATGATCAGATAAAATACGTTAACATTTTACAAGATTCGCTTAAAATATATATGGAATTGGGGATTATAGACTATGAATCTCAAGTAGAAAGATACACAGAACAACTTTCTGTTGCCATATTGCAAGGAAAAACTTCTGCTATTAAATCCCTCGAAGAAAAATTAGACATATTTGCAAAACACGGAGCAAAATTCACAAAGTTTAGAGATTTGTTTTCCTATGAAAAAAAACAACTTGCATTTCTACGGTCTAAATTAGAAGAAGCTCAATTAGATGCTAACAATTTATTATCGCACAAATTTGTGTTAGATTATGCCACTCCAGCTGATAAAAAACATGCTCCAAAAAGAATGCTAATTGTTTTAATTTCGGTGATGTCTGCATTTCTTTTAACTTTTGTATTTTTATTAATAAAAGATAGTATTTCTAATTTAACTGAACTAAAACAAGATTAAAAAATTTAATTTGATTAAACTTCTTAATTCATATTGGATTTACCTTGCTAGTTTTTTGTTTATACTGCTAAACAGTTATCTTTTTTATATCGACTTTCCTTATTTAGCACTCTTACCACTAGCTGCTGCATTAATCTTTATGGCTTTTTTCCATATAGATAAACTCATGTGGTTTATTGTTTTTGCTACCCCCCTATCTTTTAATCTCGAAATTGGCGGACATGGTGGCATTGGTATGTACTTACCAACCGACCCACTAATGTTTGGCGTTATGATATTGTTTTTCTTTAAATTATTTTATCATAAAAGATACGACATCAATATCTTTAAACACCCTGTTACCATAGCAATTGTAATCAACTTAATATGGTTACTTTTCACCTCTATTACTAGTTCTATGCCTGTAGTTTCATTTAAATTTTTATTAGCTAGAATGTGGTTTGTAGTTTGTTTTTACTTTTTAGCTACCCAACTTTTTAGCAATTATAAAAATTATAAAATTTACTTTTGGGCTTATATCATACCATTGATTGCCGTTATATTTTTCTCTGTAATCAGACTTTCTATTTATAGTTTTGATGAAAAAGCTTCCCATTGGGTAATGTCTCCTTTTTATAAAGACCACACCTCTTACGGAGCTGCGTTAGCAATGTATTTTCCTATATTATTTATCTTTCTTTTCAAAAAAAATACAGCTTTATTTAAATTAATCACCTTTTCAATTATTGGAATTTTTGTTGTTGGGATTATTTTATCATATACTAGAGCCGCATGGTTAAGTTTAATTGCTGCCGCTGCCTTATTTATAATCTACAAACTAAAAATTAAATTCAGTTCACTTATTTTAGTAGGAATTTTTATGGGTATTATGCTTGCCTCTAGTTGGACAAGTATTATGCATAATTTAGAAAAAAATGATCAAGATTCTTCGGGAGAACTAACAGAACATGTAGAATCCATGTCTAATGTTTCAACAGATGCTTCTAACTTAGAACGATTAAACCGTTGGAGTTGTGCTTGGCATATGTTTCTAGAAAAACCTATTGTTGGTTGGGGGCCTGGAACTTATATTTTTCAATATGCTCCATTTCAACTTTCTAATGAAATGACTATTATAAGCACCAATACTAGTTCCAATGGTAATGCCCACAGCGAATATATCGGTCCTTTAGCAGAATCAGGTGTTTTAGGAACACTCACTTTTTTAATGATAGTTATAATTGTTTTTTACAGAGGCTCCCTACTCTACCATAAACTCGAAGGCGAAAAGAAAACCGTTATACTTTTTACACTTTTAGGCTTGTTTACCTATGTACTTCACGGGTTTATGAATAATTATCTAGATACAGATAAATTATCTGTTCCTTTTTGGGGATTTATAGCATTAATTGTAGCTATGGATGTGAATTATAAGAAAAGCCCCCTAAATCCCCCGAAAGGGGACTTACCCAACACACTAGGCGACATGAATAACAAAAAAAACTAAACTCATAACCATTTAAACTATTAAACTAAAGTATGATTTTTCAAAACTCATTAAAATTTGCTCAACAACTGGACGAACAAGATGAATTAAAAAGCTACAGAAATAAATTCCACATTCCTGTAATTAACGGTAAGAAAACCATTTACTTTACAGGAAACTCATTGGGTTTACAACCAAAGTCAACAGCAGCATACATTAATCAAGAGCTAGAAGATTGGGCAAAATGGGGCGTTGAAGGACATTTTAAAGCTGAAAACCCTTGGTTTTCTTACCACGAGCAATTTGCAGCTCCTATTGCAAAAATTGTTGGAGCTTTACCCAAAGAGGTGGTGGTAATGAATAACCTTACCGTAAACCTAAATTTATTAATGGTTTCCTTTTACCGTCCAACCAACCAAAGATATAAAATTGTTTGTGAAGCCAAAGCGTTTCCTTCCGACCAATACGCATTAGAAATGCAAGTTAGGAATGCAGGCTTCAATCCTGAAGATGCTATCATTGAAGTAGCACCACGTGAAGGTAAAAGAACCCTTAGGCATGAAGACATTATTACAGCTATTGAAAATGCAGGAAACAGCTTAGCTTGTGTAATGATAGGCGGAGTAAATTATTTTACAGGACAAGTTTTTGACATGAAAGCGATTACTGTAGCAGGTCATAAAGTTGGTGCAAATGTTGGTTTTGATTTGGCTCATGGTGCTGGAAACATCGAATTAAAACTCCACGAATGGAATGTTGATTTTGCTTGTTGGTGCTCTTATAAATATTTAAACTCAGGACCTGGTGGAGTCTCTGGAGTTTTTATACATGAACGCCATTGTAACAATACAGATTTGCCAAGATTTGCAGGCTGGTGGGGCCACGACAAAGAAACTCGTTTTTTAATGGAAAAAGGCTTTCAACCTATGAAATCTGCTGAGGCATGGCAAATGAGTAATGCTCCTGTTTTAACCATGGCAGCACATAAAGCCGCAGTAGATATCTTTGATGAAGTAGGCATGGAGAAACTTCTTAAAAAACAAAAAGTGCTTTCTGGATATTTAGAATTTATTATTGACGATATCAACGAAAAACACTTAGATAAATCTTCAGGAAAATGGTTGGAAATTATCACTCCTAGAAATTGGAAAGAAAGAGGTTGTCAGGTTTCTGTAATAGCTCATGGATTTGGGAAAGATTTATTTAACCAACTTACCAAAAAAGGAGTAATTTCCGATTGGAGAGAACCAAACGCTATCAGAATGGCTCCCGTTCCACTTTATAATTCTTTTGAGGATGTATATCGTTTTGGAGAGATTTTGAAGAATAATGTGTGAATGTGTAGATTTGCGTAAGTGAGGAAATGTGGATAAACTTTTAAACTTTTAAACTAAAATGAAAACAGCAACAATAGTAGGAGCAGGATTAGTAGGCTCTTTATGGGCAGTATATCTTTCAAAAGCAGGATATAAAGTAACTATAGTAGAAAGACGTCCGGATATTAGAAAAGCAGAAATTTCAGCAGGAAAATCTATTAATTTAGCTTTATCTACAAGAGGTTGGAAAGCGTTAGATACTGTGGGTGTAGGTGATGAAATAAGAAAAATTGCTATTCCAATGCCAGGCAGAATGATGCATGATTTACAGGGAAATCTTACTTTTCAGCCTTATGGTAAAGAAGGTCAAGCTATTTATTCAGTTTCTCGTGGTGGTGTAAATGCTAAAATGATGGATATTGCCGAAGAACACGGAAGTGCTCAAATTTTCTATAATGAACGCTGCTACAAAGCTGATTTAGAAAACGGTATCGTTTATACTGAAACAGCTTCAGGTGAAAAAAAACAATACCAATCGGATGTAGTTTTTGCTGCTGATGGAGCTTTTTCTGCTGTTCGATACAATTCTTTTCAAATTTTAGACAGATTTAATTTTAGTCAGAATTATATTGAAGATGGTTACCGCGAAATCTTACTTCCAGCCAATGAAGACGGTTCTTATAAATTAGAAAAAAACGCTCTACACATATGGCCTAGAGGAAGATTTATGTTAATTGCACTTCCAAATGAAGATGGTTCTTTTACCTGTACCTTGTTTATGCCTTTTAAAGGTGAAAATTCTTTTGAGACACTTACAACCAAAGAAGCTGTAAATACTTTTTTCCAAAACACTTTTCCTGATTTTTACCAGATGATGCCCAACATTGCTAATGCTTGGGAAGATCATCCTCTTTCTTCATTAGCAATTATACGTTGCTACCCATGGACACATGGTAAAACTGCTCTCATGGGAGATGCTGCACATGCAACAGTGCCATTTTACGGACAAGGAATGAATGCCGGTTTTGAAGATTGTACTGTTTTATGGGAATTAATGCAAAAACATAAGGAAGATTGGAAAAAAATTTTTGATGAATACCAAATAATGAGGAAACCTGATGGTGATGGCGTTCAGGATTTATCACTGCACAATTATTATGTGATGCGAGATTATGTTGCCGACCCCAAATTTTTATTGCAAAAGAAAATTGAAGCTCACTTCTCAGAAAAACATCCAGATAAATGGATGCCGCTTTATAGTCAGGTAACTTTTAGCCATATACGTTATTCTGAAGCTTGGAAAAAAGGTCAAGTTCAAGATGCTATTATGAAAAAAGTTATGGCAAATACTGATAATATTGAAGATAAATGGAATAGCCAAGAAGTAGAAAATGCTATCTTGAAAGAATTGTAGTAATTAAAATTACCAATTGAAACTTCTATCCTTAGAGTTGATTTATCAACAATTCAAAGATATTAGGAATTTCAAATGTTGGCATTTTAACATTTGTAACAGGTTTATCTGCACTTTTAGTTGCTGAAGGAGCTTTTTCTTTTGAAGTATCTTTTTCCTCTTTCCACTCCTCCACTTTATATTGGTCAGCAACACTTTCTATAGCAATAATAATTTCTTTTTCAGAAATAATAGAAGCATCAAATTCAAAA
This sequence comes from Flavobacteriales bacterium BRH_c54, assembly GCA_000961845.1. Lineage (GTDB taxonomy): Bacteria > Bacteroidota > Bacteroidia > Flavobacteriales_E > Vicingaceae > BRH-c54. The sequence continues at coordinate 10,795 of LADZ01000057.1, read as the reverse complement.
TGACCTTTTTCTGCATCAAAATCAACAGTACTCGCAACAACCCCGTTTAAACCAGCTACTGTTTTTTCTATGGTTTTAGCACAACCCATTTTGCAAGTCATACCGTCAATTTTATAATCAACAGCTAATACTTTAGATGCATCAATAACCGATTTTTCGAAAGAAGTGGCTGTTTCTTCTTCATTGTTTTCTGAAGGATTATTGCAAGCTGCAAAAAAACTTAATGAAGCTACTGTAAGGGCTAAAAAATAGTTGGTCGCATTCATAACTATAGGGCTTTATATATTTCAGAATCGTTTATAGATTGTTTTATTTGTTCAATGTTGATTGTATTCTCATCAAACTCAACAGTAGCTTTATCAGGTAAATTAACCGTATATTGCTTCACTCCTTCTAAATCACCAAGAATGTTTTCTACTGCTTTCACACAATGTCCGCAACTCAATCCTTCTATTTTTAATGCTACATTCATCTTTAATAATTTAACACCTCAAAGGTAAGATTTTTTTTAATGCCTGTATTTTTTTAAGATTATTTAACTTCACTCGATAATGTTCTATAAAAAAAAGATATTTTTGCAATCCTTAATTTCAAAACAGAGAGGTGGCCGAGTGGCTTAAGGCGCACGCTTGGAAAGCGTGTATACGGTAACGTATCGGGGGTTCGAATCCCTTCCTCTCTGCTTTTTCTGTCTTAAATTAGCCATTTCTTAATAACTGATTTTATTTTTATATTTTTGTTACAACTAATTTTCATAGTAACTACATATGGCTAAAATTCAAAAAACCGTTAAAAGCACCACTTCATCTACTGCAAAAAAAGCCGGACAACCACCAGGTACATTGATTTATACCGGTAAAAAAACTACCGAAAAAGTGATTGTTACCGTTTATAATTATACTAGCGATACTTTTGAAGAACAAGAAATTAAAAATTTAGAAGAGTTAATTAAATATAAACAAAACAATACAAAGTCGTGGATAAACATTTCAGGGTTACATGAAATTTCATTAATTGAAAAAGTTGGTACTATCTTTAATTTGGATATAATGATATTAGAAGACGTTTTAAATACCAATCATAGACCAAAAGTTGATTTTTTTGAAGACCACTTGTTTTTCACTTTAAAAATGATTGGCATCCACACTAACCAAAAAGACATTGATTATGAACAAGTAAGTTTTGTTTTAGGAGATGATTGGCTTATTACATTTCAAGAGAGAGATGGCGATATTTTTAATAACATTAGAGAACGTCTGAAAAATAAAGTTGGCAAGCTAAGAGATTTAAGTGCAGAATACCTTTTCTATAGACTTATTGATACTACAGTAGATTATTATTTCTATGTCTCCGATTTTTTAAGTGAAAAAATTCAAACTCATGAACATGACGTACTACATCATTTTGAAAGCAATCTTTTAGAAGAAATACAACTAATAAAAAAAGAAGTTATTAAACTTAAAAGAACAATAATACCCACTAAAGAAGCTATTTCTCTATTAGAAAAAGACAGTGAAAGCATGCTTAAAAAACCAATCAAACGCTTTTTTAGAGATGTACATGAACATATTATCCATCTTAATGACGCAGTTGATTTACATAGAGACAACATCAGTTCTGTTATGGAATCCTACCAATTTGGAGTGAATAATAAAACCAATAATGTAATGCAATTGCTTACCATTATTTCTACCATTTTTATTCCGCTAACGTTTATTGCAGGGGTTTACGGAATGAACTTTGAAAACATGCCCGAACTTAGTTGGAAATACAGCTACTTTGTTGTTTGGGGATTGATGTTGCTCATTTTCATACTAATGCTGATTTATTTCAAAAGAAAAAAATGGCTTTAACATCGTTAACTTGGCATTATCATTAAGTTTGCACTTTACCAATAAAAATTCATATGAAGAAACCTTATATATTAGTTGTAAATGATGATGGCATTACCGCTCCGGGAATTAAAGCCTTAATAGAAGTAAGTAAAGAATTAGGTGATGTAGTGGTTGTAGCTCCCGACAAACCTCAAAGCGGAATGGGCCATGCCGTAACTTTTAATTCTACCCTACACCTAAACAAAACCAAAGTGATGGGTGTTACAGGCTATGCTTGCAGTGGTACCCCTGTTGATTGCGTAAAAATTGCCGTAAACAAACTCTTAAACAAAAAGCCCGATTTAATTGTTTCGGGAATTAACCATGGAGCCAATTCTTCTATCAATGTAATTTATTCAGGAACAATGTCGGCAGCGGTAGAAGGAGCTTTACAAAACATTCCTTCTGTTGGTTTTTCTTTATTAGATCATTCTATTGATGCTAATTTTGATGCTGCTAAAGTAATTGCAAAAAAAATCATTGCTAACATGATTGAAAATCAAATGCCTAAGGATGTTTGCTTAAATGTAAATATTCCCAATGTAAGCATGGATTTAATTGCAGGAATAAAAGTTTGCCGACAAGCTATTGGCAATTGGGAAGAAGATTATGATGAACGTAAAGATCCACAAGGAAGAACCTATTATTGGCTTTCGGGTAAATTTGTGGTAAACGATAACGGTACAGACTCTGACGAATGGGCGTTAGCACACAATTATGTTTCGGTTGTTCCTGTTAAACATGATATTACCAATTACGAACATTTAGAAAAAATAAAATTGTTTGAGCATGATTAGAAATAACTTTAAAGAATTTAATCATATTGCTATAGGGTTAGTTTTAGGTTTACTCCTCCCCTATATTATCATGTATTTTTGGTTACAAATGTATTCTAATCTATCACTAATGGATATTATTTTCAATCCGTTTTTTAGTGAAATAATTAATGTACTTAAAGGCAGTTTGTTTTGTAATTTAGGTTTGTTCTTTTTGTTTTATTGGTTCAGAAAAGACCTTTCGGCAAGAGGTGTAATATTGGCCACACTTATATACGGTGCTTTTTATCTATACTACATAGTTTTTATTTAAGCTAATCAGATATGTAATGTAGAATATAAATAATAAACTTTTAACCCCCACAAACTAACTAATGAATTATTACATTATAGCCGGAGAAGCATCAGGAGATTTACAAGCCTCTTTACTTATCAGGGAATTAAAAATCACGGATAAGGATGCTCAATTCCGTTGTTTTGGTGGCGATTTAATGGAAGCCGAAGGTGCTGAAATTATTAAGCATTACAAAGAGTTAGCTTTTATGGGTGTTGAAGATGTATTAATGAACCTAAAAACTATTTTTAGGAATATCGCTTTTTGCAAAGAGGACATTAAAGTCTACCAACCAGATGTATTAATTTTAGTAGATTATCCAGGTTTTAATATGAAGATTGCTAAATGGGCAAAAGCGAATAATATTAAGGTTTTTTACTACATCTCTCCTAAAATTTGGGCATGGAACCAAAAACGGGTTCACCAAATTAAAAAAGTGGTTGACAAAATGTTTGTTATCCTTCCTTTTGAAGAAGATTTTTATAAGAAATTCGATTACAACGTAGATTTTGTAGGACATCCACTTATTGATTGTATTACAGAATATCCAAAAATTTCCCTCAAAGATTTTAGAGACAAATACCAACTTTCAGATAAACCAATAATTGCCTTACTACCGGGAAGCAGAAAACAAGAGATTACTGCCATGCTCAACATCATGCTTTCTGTAACCAACAACTTTCCTGATTACCAGTTTGTAATTGCAGGAGCGCCATCACAACCATTAAGCTTTTATAAGCAATTTGAAACCAACAACATCAACATCATAGAAAATAAAACCTATGATTTATTACAACATGCAACAGCTGCTTTGGTTGTTAGTGGGACTGCCACTTTAGAAACTGCACTGTTTCATGTCCCACAAGTGGTTTGCTACAAAACCGGTAAGCTTTTTTATCATTTGGCAAAAATGGTGGTTAAAATCAAATTCATTTCCTTAGTAAATTTAGTTGCCGACAAAGAAGTGGTTAAAGAATTAATTCAAGATGAATTAACTACTGAAAATTTAACCACAGAACTTTCTAAAATATTAGTAGAACCAGGAAAATCTAACATGCTTAATGCCTACAAAGAAATTGAAGTTAAATTAGGTGGTAAAGGTGCTTCAAAAAGAGCTGCTGAATTGATTGTTGGATATTTAAAAGGTTAAACAAATAATGTTAACCACACAGTTTATAGTTCTTATTACTTCAAATTCTCGAAAAAACATACTTCATTTCATTGGCAATAAGTTGAGAAGTAGTTTCATAAGCTTTTTCAACTTCATTAGTTCCATCAAATTGTTTTGGATCTTCGTATCTCAAAGGAATTCTAGCAATTGCTCCCGGTACAAAAGGACATCCTTCATCTGCTTCAGCACAAGTCATAACTGCTATAAAATTTCGTTGTGGATTCACCTGATCTTCCAACAATTTAGAAAACATTTTAATTGGAGCAGCGTTCTCAGCATATTTTAAAAAATATATAGGATTTCCTTTACCAGACTGGTTAACCTCTACTCCAATATTTTTAAAAATATTTACCACGTTAGCATGAAGAGCGGTAACTTCTACCCCACTTGAGAAACACAAAACATGTTGAACATCAAAATAACTTGCCATAACCGTTGCCCAAAATTGAGCAAACTGACTTCTTCTGGAATTATGGGTACAAACAAAATTAATGGCTACCTCTTTATTAACTGATGTGTTTTGCTTTATTACATCAATTAAATTATTTAAAATAGGTTGTCTATTAGGTTCAACATTATCATTAAGTTGGTGCTGAACATAGTCCTGTAGTTCTTTAAATAATTGCATATACCCTATTTTTATTACAATTTTATCACAAAAAAATAGATATCACGTTAAGTTCATGTTATTTTTCCATAACTGCTCAATTGAAAAATCAATCAATTAAAAGAATTTCTAATTGCATTTTTATATTAACTTTGTGTTCTAAAAAATTTTAAACTATGATAAAAACTATTCAAGGTGGAGTTGTTCACGGTGATGCTGTTCAAGAAATATTTAAAATAGCCAAGGAGCGTAAATTTGCATTGCCTGCTGTTAATGTTACCGGTTCCTCAACCATTAACACAGTAATGGAAACTGCAAAAGAAGTTAATGGACCTGTAATTATTCAATTTTCTAATGGAGGTTGTCATTTTAATGCTGGAAAAGGGTTAAGTAACGAAAATCAACAAGCAGCTATTGCAGGAGGTATTGCAGGAGCTAAACATGTACACGAACTGGCAAAAGTTTATAATGTTCCTGTAATTTTACATACAGATCATTGTGCTAAAAACTTACTTCCTTGGATTGATGGTTTATTAACTGCCGGAGAGCAATTTTACAAAGAGACTGGTAAACCGCTTTATAGTTCTCACATGTTGGATTTATCGGAAGAACCTATTGAAGAAAATATAGCAATTTGCAAAGAATACTTAGCTAGGATGAGTAAAATAGGCATGACTTTAGAAATTGAATTAGGAATTACTGGTGGAGAAGAAGATGGTGTAGATAACTCTAATGTTGATAATAGCCTTTTATACACTCAACCTGAAGAAGTGGCTTATGCTTATGAGGAGCTTTCTAAAATCAGTAACAGATTTACAATTGCTGCAGCTTTTGGAAACGTGCATGGTGTTTACAAACCTGGAAATGTTAAACTTACTCCGGTTATCTTAAAAAATTCTCAAAATTATATCCAACAAAAATTCAATACGGGAGCAAATCCTGTTGATTTTGTTTTTCATGGCGGATCTGGTTCTACATTAGAAGAAATTAGAGAAGCTATTTCTTACGGTGTAATAAAAATGAACATAGATACTGATTTACAATATGCTTTTACAGAAGGAGTGAGAGATTACTTTAATGAAAAAGCAGCATATGTTAAATCTCAAATTGGTAATCCTGAAGGAGATGACAAACCAAATAAAAAACATTATGATCCTAGAGTTTGGTTAAGAGAAGGAGAAAAAACTTTTAAAGCCAGACTAAAAAGATCTTTTGAAGACTTAAACAACATTAATACTTTATAAATTTAGTATTAAAAATAGTGACAGAGTAAACAATTAACATTTAACGAATAACTATTAACAATATATGGGTTGGTTTAAAAGAATAAAAGAAGGAATTAGAACTCCTACAACGGAAAAGAAAGAAACACCGGAAGGTTTGTGGTATAAATGTCCAAAATGTAGTGCAGTTATTCCTCAAGAAGACTTTACAGAAAAGTTTTGTGTATGTGATTGTGGTTACCATGATAAAATTGATTCGGCAGCATATTTTAAAATATTATTTGATGGTAATAAATTTAAAGAACTTGATGCTAATTTAACTTCAGGAGATCCTTTAAATTTTACAGACACAAAAAAATATGTAGATAGAATTAAAACTACACAGAAAAATACCAATTTAAAAGATGCTGTTAGAACAGCTGTTGGCAAAGTTGATAAGCAAGATCTAGTAATTGCTTGTATGGACTTTAATTTTATTGGAGGATCCATGGGATCTGTAGTTGGAGAAAAAATTGCTAGAGCTATCGACCATTCTATAGAAAAGAAAATTCCATTTTTAATGATTTCAAAATCAGGTGGTGCAAGAATGATGGAAGCTGCTTTCTCATTAATGCAAATGGCTAAAACCTCTGCCAAACTTACTTTATTAGCAAAAGCAAAAATTCCTTATATTTCATTGTTAACAGATCCAACAACCGGTGGAGTTACGGCTTCTTATGCCATGTTAGGAGATATTAATATTGCTGAACCGGGAGCTTTAATAGCTTTTGCAGGACCTAGAGTTGTTAAAGAAACTATCGGAAAAGAGTTACCAAAAGGATTTCAAACTTCAGAGTTTGTTTTAGAGCATGGTTTCTTAGATTTTATTGTTTCTAGAGATGAATTAAAAGAGAAAATTTCTTTCACTTTGAAATACTTTAACAACTAAAGGAATTTTTTACTTCATTACTTAAATTTCAATCCAAGTAAAGTAATATCATCATCAAAAGTTGCTGATTTATTAAACTTGTTAAGTTCATCAATTATAACTTGAATAATTGAGTTTACCTCTTTTTGTTGGTTTTTCTTTACCAATTCAGTTAGTTTCTCAATACCAAACTCTTGATTTTTGATATTGATTTGTTCTGTAACACCATCTGTATAACATAACAATAAGGCATTACCATTAATAGTTACTTCTCCACTTTCTATATTAGGTAACTCGTCAAACATTCCTAATACAGTAGTTCCCGCAGTTAAATAAGATGTTTCACCATTATTAATAAAAATTGGTGGGTTATGTCCGGCATTAATATAGCACAACTTTTTAGACTCACAATTATACTTTCCTATAAAAGCAGTAATAAATTTTTCAGTTTTAGCATTATTAATGATTAAGGCATTTAACTCGATTACAAGCTGTTTAAAGCTATCTGTTTTATCTATTAAGGTTCTGAGCGCTGCTTGAAAATTTGACATTAATAAGGCAGCTGAGACACCTTTACCTGAAACATCTGCCACACAAAAAGCTACTTCATTTTCAGAAAGTGAAATGAAATCGTAATAATCTCCCCCAACTAATTGATTAGAAACATATTGTGCTGCTACTTCTATTTTATCGTTATTAGGAAAATAACTAGGAAACAACAACGCCTGCATTTCAGAAGCCAGTTCCATTTCTTTTCTAATAGCAATTTTTTCTAAATTCTCTTTGTATAGTCTTTTATTTTCTAATGCTACAGCAATAACATTGGTTAAGGTTTGTATAAAAGTTAAGTGTTTGATAATAGGACTTACTTCTATACTTTCACCATCAAAATCAGCTAAAAGTAAATAAGCTATTGGGTTAGATTTATGGTAAACAGGAATTACTACATCAAACTCTGCTAATTTAGGATAAGAGTTTTCATCAATAAACGTAATTTCATTAAACCCTAGTAAATCATTTTCTACATCAACTGAATTACATGCTGTATCAACACATATTTCTTGTTGCCAATTAATCCCATCAAAAGCATATAACAGCAATTTTCCAATATTTAATTGGTCAATAACAACATGCTTGTATAATTGAATAAGCTCTTTTTTAGACAAGTTATTATTAATACTCTTGGTTACTTGCAACAAGATATCTAGTTTCAATCTCCCAAGTTGAATTCGCTTATTTTTATTTTTTATAACTTTTGACAATCGTATAAAATTTATTTGTTAAAAGTACAACAAGTTTTTATAAAATAAAAAAACCATCCAAAATTTGGATGGTTTTTTCTATATTTTTATGAATATGAAGTTTAGAAGTTGTATGCAGCTCTAAGACCTAAATAATTAAAGCTACCTCCATCTCCTGAAATAATGTTGTATCCTAAACCTAAATCAATATTATCTCCTAATAACATACCTGCTCCAAACGCATAAGATAAATCCGTTGAAGAACCTTCTACAGTTTGCTTCATACCAAAAAATTCATATTCTTGTTTGTATTTAAAAGTAGTCATTCCAAACTGTCCTGTTAAATAAATTCCTGATTCATTATCTGCTAAATAATATCTAAATCCAGCTATCATTGGAATTAAAGAAGCAGAACCACCATCAGCATCTACCATTAAAGCAGTATAGCCAATCTTTGCAGTAATCCCCATATTATCTCCTAATAAAAACTCTCCACCTGCACTAGCTCCTATCCCAAAGTTATAACCATCTTCAAAAGGTAATGCAACCTCTAAACCTAACGAAGCTCTGATTTGAGCATTAACATTTGTTGTAAAAGCAGCAACTATTAAAGCAACTGCAGCAAATTTGATAAAATTTTTCATAATCTTTAATTTTTTAGTTTTTATTAAATTTAACACTACAATTATAACTATTTAAAAATTAATAACCTAAAAAATATAACCCAATTTAATTTGAGGATAAACATAAAAAGATACACTACCAATTGCACCAAAACTTTCGCCTCTTCGGGGTCTGTACATTAGCTCTTCATCATACCATATATCCATAGTTGAACTAACTTGATTAAAACTACCTATTTGTAGACCAACTTGAACAGATATATCCAAGATTATATTATTTGTTATATAATTATTTCTTCCAACTAAACCAAAAATTCTTGTTTGAGTATTAGAAAACTCGGCAGAATCAATATCCAAAGGCTGCGAACTTTTAGGACTAAACTGATTTGTTTCTTGTTCTATTTCAAAGCTCAAATTATTTTTTAGAAAATCAAATCCAATACCTGTATAACCTCCAATTGGAAGTTCTATACCTGTATAATGTGGAGAAAAAAGTACCGACATACCAAAATCAAAACCTGAAAGTTCAAAAGTTCCTAGTGGATCGATTGATTTATCATAGAAAAAAATAAATCTACTATTAGTGTAATGATCTCCATTTTTCTTTAATTTAAAAAAATTTGCTTGTACCGCAATATTGTTTGTTATCACTTTTTTATAATTCAACCCAAAAGCACCTATATAATACATGGAAAAAATATCTACTGACACTTCATTAGTTTTTCCCATAAATCCTTTTTTTTGAGCCAACAAGGAATCACTTGATAATAAAAATATGGCAATTAATATAATTATATATCTATTCATAATCTTCAATATGTAATAAATGATAGATCGTGTTGTTCAAATAAGGTCTTCTCATTTTAAAATTAACAATTCTTTCATCTTGAAGAGATGTATTAGATACTCCATCATATCTAGCGTAATTTATTTCATAAACATACCTGTTAGATCCTAAATTAAGGTTTGAAAATTGACCAAAAGGAATTAAAAAAACATTTAAAATTGTATTTCCTATAGAATTTAATATAGACGTTTGATCATCGTAATTAATAATGTTTACAAATTCAAATGATTTAATATTATTCTCGTTATAATAATCCCAAACCATTGGGTTTAGTGTGAATATACTATTTTCTGACACTCTTTCTTGATTTAATTCAAAATCCTCATTTTTACTATCGTCATTAAAGAATACAACTTCTGCTTGTCCCCCTTCTGAATATGAAAAACCAACATCTAACATATATTCATCATAAAAAAAAATATTTTTCATAATATTAAGATTATCAATATATCTATTAAAGTTTGTATTTTTTATCTTTTTAGAAGATATTACAGTTTTCTGAGGGAAATGTTTTTCAACCATTTTATTTATACTTAAATAATAATACTCGTTATTCTCGTTTCTTTTAATAAGATTATTGTGGAACCCATAGTAATGATCTTCTAAAAATAAAATATCTTTGATATATAAAACTTGATTTTCTTTCTCAGATATTACCTCATTCAACCTATTATTTAATAAAGCATCTGCAAATTTTTTATGATTAATATTTGCAGATTCTAAATATAATTTTAAATATTTTTCTTTCAATTCTTTCTCATGCTCGTATAATGCAATGGTTAAATAACTTTCTATAATATTTTTATTTATTGCTATTTGTTTAAAATAATTATATGCTTCTATATAGGTGTTAAATTTAATATCTGTTGTGTCTAATAACTCAGTTGTCTTAACATTAGCAAGAGTAATACTGTCTCTAATTAAAAAATTTATATTGTTTAAAATACCTTCACCTTTATTAAAATTTGATAAAAAATCTTCCGTTAAAAACCCATCATTTTTCGTATTATTAAAAACATATACTTTTCTCCTTATCGCTTCTAAAAGGTAGTAAATATTTGTATCTTCTTCAGGATTTAATAGATAATATTCAAAGGCTCTTCTAATACATTCATCAAAGTCATTATTTTCTAATAATATCTTCAATACTTCTTTTCTAGCTATTGCCTGAAGCTTATAAAATGTATTTTCA
>LADZ01000053.1 GCA_000961845.1 Flavobacteriales bacterium BRH_c54 | reverse complement strand
TTTTGGGTAAATGTTGCAATTGAGTTTATAGTTAAATTGGTAGTAATAATGCTATCGCAACCATTAGCAGCTCCATTAAATATAGTATCATTATATGTTCCTGCTGTAGTATAAACACTTCCGTTAATCACTATACTATCGCCTGAGCAGACGGTAGGGTTTTGGGTAAATGTTGCAATTGAGTTTATAGTTAAATTGGTAGTAATAATGCTATCGCAACCATTAGCAGCTCCATTAAATATAGTATCATTATATGTTCCTGCTGTAGTATAAACACTTCCGTTAATCACTATACTATCGCCTGAGCAGACGGTAGGGTTTTGGGTAAATGTTGCAATTGAGTTTATAGTTAAATTGGTAGTAATAATGCTATCGCAACCATTAGCAGCTCCATTAAATATAGTATCATTATATGTTCCTGCTGTAGTATAAACACTTCCGTTAATCACTATACTATCGCCTGAGCAGACGGTAGGGTTTTGGGTAAATGTTGCAATTGAGTTTATAGTTAAATTGGTAGTAATAATGCTATCGCAACCATTAGCAGCTCCATTAAATATAGTATCATTATATGTTCCTGCTGTAGTATAAACACTTCCGTTAATCACTATACTATCGCCTGAGCAGACGGTAGGGTTTTGGGTAAATGTTGTAGCTGAATTAATCGTTAAATTCAGCGTTACCACGCTATCGCAACCACTAGTTGAACCGCCTATTATAGTAAAGGTTGGAGTAGTTGTGCTTGATGAATATGTTATCCCATCTATCCACGTTAAACTATCACAAGCGATTTGTATGTCTGTATTTGTACCTATTGGGTTTACAGTTAAATTAGTGGTTATGATGCTATCACAACCATTAGTTGCTCCATTAAAAATAGTATCAATGAATGTTCCGGATGTATTGTAAACATTGCCATTAATTACCATACTATCGTTTGAACAAATGGTAGGACTTTGGGTAAAAAACCTTGGACAACAAGATGTTATTTCTATAGATTGACTTAAAGTATCGGGGCACCCGTTATTAGTTGTAATTATTAATGTAACCGTATAATTTCCTACAGAAGAATATGTATGTGAAGGATTTTGTAGATTGGAAGTATTTCCATCCCCGAAGTTCCAATTCCAAGTTGTTGTAGAACCAAATGAACCTACTGAAAATTGTATATTATCTCCGATACATGCTGAGTCTGGACCAAGGCTGTTCATGGAAATATTTCGAAGTGAAACTCCGGCAGCATAAGCATAAGATTCCGCACCTCCTAATCCAGTTATATAGGCAAGAAAACCACAACCATTGCTTGTTAGTGTATGCGTACCAGTATCTATAGGTATATTCATGTAAGAATAAAGTGGACTTGCGGCAAGCGTTAAGAAATTAGCTCCCATATTATTTCCGTCAAGAAAAATAGTATTAACATCAGCTGTGCGTGTGATAACTTGTACGTAGTTAGAGTCCATTTCAAAATTTGAAGAGGCATAGAAAGTAATGGTGTCTAAATACATTTGTTCGTTAGCATTTATAATTACCATTGCAGGGTCGCTCATCTTCTGAATATTGCTTGGAGATGTAATTGGATTAGCTACGCAGTTTCCACATTTCAAATATCTTGCTACTGAAATGGGTAAATTAGCAGAAATAGATGAAGCACTTGTGATACTTTGTTCATAAAACTGACCTGCATTTAGTGTAGCTACTTGTGTACCGTTAATATTAATGACTGTTCCATTCTGAGAAGCAATAATTCTGCATATATCATCATTTAATAATGGAGTAGGAATAAAAATATAATTTCTTCCCCATGTAGAAACTGGAAATAACTGTTCATATATAGGGTCTTTGGTGCCAGATCCAGGTGGTGTTGGTATGGCAGGAAATTTCCCTCCACCTATCACAGAAAATTTATCTACGGAATTTAATGCTCTTACCCTACTTCCTGTTAAATCACCTGCTATACTTTGAACCTGATAAATTTGATTTGGATTTATAGTAATATTGAAAGGTATATTTGCTAAATTTCCACCAATGGTATTAGCGGTAGGAGTAATTTCTACAGTTACAGGTACACCTGAACCTATTATTAAAAATTCGGAGGGGAAAGTACCACTAGGATTGTAACTGGCAACATAATAATCACTCCCCAAAGCACTAACAGGTAAAATAAGCGAAGCCTCACTTCTAAATTTATGGTATGTATGGGCATAAACAGCTATATCATTATTTGTAGTAATATGAATGGCTTTATTTTCTAATATTTCAGAAGTTATCACTCTGACCATAGCGGGTGGTAAAATAATACTGGTAATTATACCGGGAGAAACAGAAAAGTTTTGAGAAAATGCCTGACCAGGAATTGAAATGTTTCCAGTAGTATTTACAAGAGAGGAAATATAAACAGCGTAAGAAGCTCCTGTGGTCAAACTTGTATCGTATACCTCTGTAAAGCCAAACCAAAAATCAGTACCATAATTAGTAATTTGGCTATGACAATGAGTTGTTTTAAAGAATAGAAGAATTAGTATACTTGCAGTTAACAGAAGTTTTTTTATATGTTTCATGTGTTTTATTTTTAATAATCTAAAATAAAATTTACAATTTCTTTAGCGTGCAACTTTGTAGAGTTATAAAGTCTAAGTTCAATGTCTTGTTGGCTGATTAATAAGGGAAATTCGGTGCAGCCTAAAATAATTCCGTCTAAATTTTCTTTTTTAGCTAGTTTTTTAATTACTTGAAGTGTATATATTTTTGATTTTTTATAAAATTTGCCTTGTGTTAGTTCATCTATTACAATGCGATGTAATTTTTCTATTTGGTCGTCATTAGGTACTTTTACTTCTATGGAGTAATTGTTTTTTAAATATGCTTTAATAAATTTCTCATTCATAGTAAACTTTGTACCTATAAGCCCGAGTTTAGTATGACTTCTTTTTTAGCTTCTACCCCAATACCATCAGCAATATGAATAAAAGGAACACTTAGTTGGGCGTTTACTTTTTCGTAAACCTTGTGTGGAGTATTGGCACAAAATGCTAGAGCTTTGACATTGGTAGCAATAAGTTTTTTTCCTACAGATACATATATTTCAGTTATTTTTTCCCAATTATTTTTTTGTTGTAAATCATGAATTTCTTGTTGGTTTAGATTATAAATGGTTAAAGGAGGATTTACTTTTCCTCCCTTAACCTCATTAATGGTTGCATTTATGTATTTATAATACTCAATAGTAGAACGCCATGATGTTCCGCCTATTAATCCAACCATTTTCATTGTATAATAAATTAGAATGCACGAATGGCACGTACATAACCACCAATGGTGCTTATCTTTGAGTTAGTATCAATAAAAGCTTCTACCATATCAAAATAAAATGCTTGGCTTGCATTATTCTCAGTACTACTCCAATAACGTATATTGTTTCCAGACCATGTCAGTAGTGTATAACCACCATTATCAAGTGCCCTATTAGCATGCATACGATTTTGCCATAAAATAGAAAGTTCATCAATGGCAGGTAGGTACCAATCTGTAAAACCACCAGTAGTTAAACTTAAAACATAAGCTTGTGCAGGACTGTTAGTCATTAGTGCTGTATTGCTTTTTCCATCCCAACTAGATATTGCTCCTGTTGCTGATGTGGGTTGTTGCCACCTAACTCCACTTGTGTCGTAAGGGTTCACAATTAAACCATGTTGTTGACCATCACTACCGATATAAATATGAAATATAATGCCACCTAAAGTATCTTGCCCCAGATAGAATTCATTTGTCGAACCACCACCAGTTGCACTTATGGTGTCATTAACAATGTTGATACCATTTCCAGCAATAAGATTATTTTGCTTGTTATTCCAATTAGTTGTGTCACTTGCGGTTACAATAATTCCTCCATTAATAGAATCAGCAATTTTTGCATGTAACGCATAAGGAACACTTAAAAACTGGCTTGTTCCTGTAATGGTATAATTTGTCCCTCCTGAAGGGTCTGTTTCTGTTTTTATAAAATATGGACCATTTCCCCAATCGATAGTAGTAAAATCTCCACTTACAACAGTTCCTCCTCCAATTTCCAAACTTACCAATCCATTAGCATTAGATGTTGGTGTTTGTGTTTCAACATATACTGCTGTACCACTTGTTGAGCCTTGTAAAATACTTATTTGCATACCAACCGCAGTAGATGTAACCAAATTATTACTTCCGTCACGTACCACGGCTTGGTAACTCATTTTTTCAGGTGATTGAGCAAACACACTTGCAGTTATAAATAATACTGCAAAAATTGTAATTATTTTTTTCATGATTTTTTAGTTTTTGATGATTTTAAATGATTGAACTTTTTTGTTTTCTGGATTAATAAGATGAACAAAATAAGTAGCAGGTGGAAAGCTATCCATATTTACTTTTGTTTGTGAGGCTACAATTAGTTCATGATTTAATAATTTACCCTGCATATCATAAAGCTGGTAGGATAATTTAGTAGTATAGTCACTTACTTCTAGGGTTAGCTTATTTGCAGTTGGATTTGGATAGATGGTGATTGAAATATCTAGTAATAAATCATTGGTTCCAACAATGAAAAATTCGTATGGTTGTTGAACACCTTGATTTTCATTGCCAGAAGCACTTGTGTTAGTTATATAATTTATTTGCCCCACACTATAGGCGACTGTTCCTCCACTCCCTGTTGCATCACCACCAGATGCGTTTACAGATTCTTGTGCTTGTATTAAGCCTGTCCATAGCAGTATTGTTATAAGTAATATTATGGATTTTGATTTGTTTTTTATCATAGTTACTAGTTTTTAATTTATCCTTACTCTGTTTAAAGGCTTTTCAGGTTTCGCCTAGTATTACTTTAAAATTTTTAAAGAATAGTAAAAGTTCCTTTGTAAATGGTTGCTCCTATTTCAACTATGTAGAAATAAGTTCCTTTAGGTACTAATTTTCCTGATTTTGTTCTTGTATCCCATTTCTCGGTATTCTTACTTTCATAAAGCAATTGCCCCCAACGGTTGTATATTTTATAACTTGAACATTCTTTCAATTCTGTTGCAAGAGGGAGAGTAAAAAAATCATTTTTACCATCATTATTGGGAGTAACAACATTTGGAATGATTAATTCGAGTTCTGCAATAGATAAAGTATGCGTATGACTGTTTGAACAAATATTGCTATCAACCGTTAATGTAATATCATAACTCCCTGATGTTGCAAATACATGTGTTGGGTCTTCTGCTGTAGAGGTTTGTTCATCACCAAAACTCCATAAATAATTATTTCCTTGAGTAGAATTATTCAATAGTTGCACCTGAGTGCCCTGGCAATTTAACGTTATGTTTTGTACCTCAAAATCTGCTAGAGGTCTAGGAATTACCATTACTATTGACTGAATTATACTATCGCAACTGTTTTGATTAGTTATTGTGTCAGTATATGTTCCGGAAGTTGTTTGATAATTGCCTCCGACATAGATACTATCTCCTTGACATAAGTCCATTGTCAAAGTATCGAAAAAATAACTATTAACAACCAACGTGGTAGCTAATACACTATCGCAATTAGTAGTAGTGTTTAAAGTATCATAATAAACTCCGCTTGTAGTTTGCCAAGTACCTCCAACAAAAACACTATCTCCTTGGCAGATGTTAGTTGTTATGTTATTTGTAACACTACTGTTAATGGTTAAGTCAAGTATTACTACGCTATCACAGCCATTAGCTGCTCCTCCTGTAATAATAAAAGAAGGAGTATTGGTACTAGAAGTATAAGTAACATTGTCTATCCATGTAAAACTATCACAAGCTTGTTGTATATCAACTCCTGTTGTTAATGGAGTTATTGTTAAGTTAGTTGTAATGATGCTATCACAACCATTAGATGACCCACTAAATAATGTATCAATATAAGTACCTGCACTAGTTTGAAAAGCTCCTCCCAGAAATATACTATCCCCTTGACAAATTGATTGGTTTTGAGTACTACTCGAAGTAGGGTGAACCGTAATAACGATTGTTGTATCGTCTGTATCAACTCCATCACTTACTTGTAATATTATATTGAATGTTCCCGGAGAATTAAACGTAACCGTATGTGGTCCTTGTGTATTTGCTGTAGCAGGGACTCCTCCATTGAATGTCCAGTTCCATGAAGTAATTGTTCCTGCACTATTGTCTGTAAAGGTAATACTGTCTCCTTCGCAAAGGGTTGTTGTTGATGGTATGAAAGAAGCGATTAGAGTGTTTGTACAAACACTCATATCTAACTTAACAGCAAACACATCAAAGCCACCAACTGTTGTTAGATTATAAATTCCTGCCCCAGGATCGAAATCGGCTGTGTCTGCAAAAAACCCTGTAACATAGCAATTTTCATTTCCATCAATTGCCAAAGAGTAAGCCCTGTCTCTCCCTATGCCACCCATTCGTGCAGCACAAAGAAAATTACCATTAGCATCCAATTTGCTAATAAAAACATCGTCATCTCCTGCTGAAGTAAGATTATAAATTCCCGCTCCAGGATCAAAATCAACAGTATTTTGAAATCGACCGGAAGTATAAACATTTCCTACTGCATCTATTGCTATTGAACGACCATAATCAGCATAATCATTACCAGTACTTCCCATGCTTCTTGCCCACACAAAATTACCATTAGCATCTAATTTGCTAATAAAAATATCATGACTTCCTGCTGAAGTAAGGTTATAAACACCTGGTCCCGGGTCAAAATCTGCTGGGTTAGTACCTTGCAGCATAAAACGCCCTGTAGTATATATATTTCCAGCAGCATCAATTGCTATAGATTCACCATAATCAGAACTAACACCTCCCATTTGTTTTACCCAAATAAAATTACCGTTAGCATCTAATTTTAATACAAAAATATCTGGTGCTCCTCCATTAAAAGAAATAAGATTATGAACTCCTGGTCCCGGATCAAAATCAACAGTATAATTAAACCACCCCGTTATGTGAACATTCCCATTAGCATCAACAACTACAGACCTTCCGTAATCATTAGCTACAGAAGAGCTTCCTCCTCCGATTTGTTTTGCCCAAATAAAATTTCCGTTCAAATCCAATTTACTTACAAAAATATCAGTAGCACCAGCAGCCGTTAAGTTATGCACTCCTGATCCCGGATCAAAATCACCTGTTCCATCGAAATCTCCCGTAGTATAAACGTAGCCATTATTATCAACAGTTATACACCAACCTCTATCGTGTTGACTTGCATGGGTGTTGACACCTCCCATACTTTTTGCCCATACAAAATTTCCATTAACATCTAATTTACTTATAAAAATATCTCCGTTTCCAGCAGATGTAAGGTTAAATATTCCTACTCCTGGATCAAAGTCGCCAGTTCCTCTATACGTACCTGTAGTATATACATTACCATTATTATCTAAGGCCAATGAGTATCCTTGAATACTAGTTGTCCCATTACCAAGCTGTTTAGCCCAAATAAAATTTCCATTAGTATTTAATTTTGAAACAAACACAGCACCATTTGCAGCATTTAAGTTAAATACTCCTGAACCAGGATCGAAATCTGTCGTTCCGCCAAAGTTTCCTATGGTGTAAACATTCCCATTAGAATCAACAGCAACAGAATGTCCTCTTTCTTGTCCTGTTCCTCCAAATTGTTTTGCCCAAGTGAGTGTAGGTTGTGCATAAAGCTCAGTTATAAACATAAAAAGTAAAGGAAGGATTAAAATTAGGTTAGCGTTTTTGTAGTTATAATTTTTCATAAGACAATTAGAATTTAATTTTTCACAATTTTCTTTGTTAATCTTTGACTATCTACTTGTATGGTTAAAAAATAGACTCCTTTAGGTATTGCTGATGGTAGTGAAAGTGTAGTTTGTTGTTTTGTATTTTTAATGGTTATTTCCATTTCTTTACCTAAAGTATTTACCAAGTTAAATTCTAGTAATTGGTAATCATCTTTTTGTAGATTAATAAAGATTTCATTTTTTGTAGGGTTGGGATATATCTCAATATCAATTAAAGGCTTGTTATTTTCAAGTTTAACAGCCTTTATATCAGAATATTCATAATTTCCGTTAAAATCAGTTTGTTTAAGGCGGTAATACAACGTATTCAAAGTTTGAGGTTTGAGGTTTGACGTTGCATCCATGTATTGGTAATTGAGTAGAGTTATTGAATTTCCAGCTCCTTGCACAGTACCAATTTGCTCAAAATTTACTGCGTCAATACTACGTTCTATAGTAAAAAAATCATTGTTTGTTTCTGTAGCTGTTATCCATTCAACTGATACTGTTTTGTTTTGGATGTTAGTTGCTTCAAAACTTAATAAAGTGATGGGTAATATCGAATTACAAGAAATGGTGTTTATTTTTACTATAAAAATATCACTACTTATTGCAGAGGTAAGGTTGTAGTTTCCTATACTTGGGTCAAAGTCTGCTGTACCTTGAAAATATCCAGTTGTATATACATTTTCAGCAGCATCAACAGCTATAAAATGACTTCGTTCATGACCTGTCCCCCCCATATTTGCAGCACATAGAAAATTTCCATTAGCATCTAACTTGCTTACAAAAATATCACTACCTCCCGTAGAAGTGAGATTATAAACTCCCGACCCAGGATCAAAATCGGCTGTACCTTGACAGTATCCGGTTGTATATACATATTCATTAGCATCTATGGCTATGGAATAAGCAAGCTCATTGTTTACCCCTCCCATTTGTTTTGCCCATAGAAAATTTCCATTAATATCTAATTTGCTTACAAAAATATCTTGCCCTCCAGCAGATGTAAGGTTATAACTGCCAAATCCTATATTAAAGTCAGTAGTACCTGCAAAAACTCCTGTAGCGTAAACGTTTCCATTAGTAATAGCTATGGAATAACTTCTATCACTACCTGTCCCTCCCATCTGTTTTGTCCACAGAAAATTTCCATTACCATTTAATTTAGTAATGAATATATCATCATTTCCAACCGAGGTTAAATTATATGTACTTGATCCAGGATCAAAGTTTGCTGTACCTTGAAAATATCCGGTTGTATAGACATTTCCATTAACATCAACAGCTATGGAATTACTCCAATTAGTATTAGCACATTCTATTTGTTTTGCCCATAGAAAATTACCGTTAGCGTCTAACTTACTTATAAAAACATCATTACCAACTATAGAAGTAAGGTTATAAACTCCTGCTCCCGGATCAAAATCGGCTGTATTTTGGAAATTACCAGTAGTGTAGATGTTTCCGTTGGCATCAAGGACTATGGAATTACTTCGGGTATTGCCTCCACTTCCCATTTGTTTGGCCCAAAGAAAATTGCCGTTGGCATCTAATTTACTTATGAAAATATCATTCCCAACCGTAGCGGTGAGGTTATAAACTCCTGCTCCCGGATCAAAGTCGGTTGTCCCTCTAAAAATTCCTGTTGTATAAACATTCCCATTAGCATCAACGGCTATAGATAAACCCTGATCATTACCAGTTCCTCCCATTTGTTTGGCCCAAAGAAAATTACCGTTAACATCTAGTTTGCTTATAAAAATATCACTACCTCCAGCAGAAGTGAGGTTATAAACTCCGGCTCCCGGATTAAAGTCGGCTGTTGCTTCAAACGCTCCAGTAGTATAGACATTTCCATTACCATCAACAGTTATAGACCAACCCTTATCACCGCTTGCTCCTAAACTACCCCCATTACTGTTTGTCCCTTCTATTTGTTTTGCCCAAGCGAGTGTAGGTTGTGCTTTTAGGTTAAACAATAAAAGAATCATACTTATTAAAAAAGTAACTATATAACTATAATTTTTCATCGTTTAGCTGTTGATTGATTGTAGGGTCACTAATTTTTTTACATTAAGTAGTGATTCGCATGAACATAAAATTAAATTTTTATTACGCTTGATGAGGAGATTTAACTTACATTTGTAGTGATAAATTATATTTTGAAATAATAAATAATTATGATAAAATATTAATAATCAATAAATAATGATTAAAATAAATTGTTTTTTGAAAATATATAACTGAAATACATGAAACCTACTTCCGAAACGTTATTTCAATTGGTTCATTCATTGAATAAGAATGAAAAGGGATATTTTGTAAAATGGGCCAGTCAATTTAAACAAAACAGAGATGCTGATTATATTATTCTGTTCAAAGAAATAGGTGAATCTGATAGGTATAATGAAGATCAATTAAAAGAAATAATGATTAAAAAAGGAGCTAAAACAGCATTTAGCTCATTAAAAAAATATTTATACGATCACTTGTTATTATGTTTGACGGAATATCATAAGCATAATAATACAGAAATTCAGCTTTATGTAGCACTATCAAAAATTGAAATGTTATATCAAAAAGGGCTGTATAAGGCTTGTTATAGTTTAATTTGTCAAACAGAAAAAAAATGCACAGATCTGTCTTTATTGTTTAGGCTTAATGTTATAAAAAATGAATTGGGGAGATCCATTCAAATTAAAGGGTTTCCACAAGAGCGTATTGGAAAAAAAATTTTAATTCAAGAACAGCTTATTCATTTTACGGGAGCAATTAATTCTTTTCTTATTTCTAGTAGAGGATTAAGAACCAAAGAGGAAAAAGAGCAGGTTTTTATTATCAAGAAAAAAATTAAGGAGTTAGATTTTAAATTAATAAAAGAAGACATTAATTTGAATTTACAATTCAATAAAGTTAATTTTTTGATTTGCTTTATCGAAGAGCAATATTCTTTCGGTAATATCTATGCTCAAAACTTAAAACAACTTTTACCTATTCTGTTAAAAAGAAAAGAAAATGAGTATAACCCATATTCTATTATTGAGATTTATCATTATATGTTAAGATCTGCCCGAAGGTTATATTCGTTTGAAGATGTTTTTCTAATTATTAAAGAGTTACAAAATATTGATATTGATAAAATAAAAGTTCCTAAGACCAAGAATTATTTATGGAACATATTGGCAATATTTAAAACTGACGCTCTTCTTTTTACCGGAAATATTGAATCTAGTTTGTTATTTTCTACTCAAGTCATAAATATTTTTCCTAGATACATAAAAAATGTAGATGTTATATATGAAATTATACATATAGAAAATCACTTTTTAGCATTATTTTTATCTTATCAATATAAAAATGCCGCAAAACTTGCTTCTCGATTTTTAATTAAAAATGAGCTAGATAAAAGAAAGGAAACTATTTTGGAGTTATGGTTATTACTAATTGTTTGTAAAATAGAATTAACTGAATTTGAGCAAGCCAAAAAACATTTGTATAAATTGGAAGAATACACACAAAACGATAAAATATTAATACACAATAATGATATTAAAGAACTTATTTGCCTCTTAAATATTGCAATTAAAAACAGAACAACAGTTTTTGAAGCGAAAAACCCAATAGTTCAGCGTTCATTAAGTATGTTAGAAAAAAAATTAAAAACCAGAAAGTATGAATATTTATGGGGAGTTACCGTTTGGCTTAAAAGTAAAGTTGAAAATATAACTATGAGTCAGGCAATTAAACGATTAAATGAGGTGACAAAGAGTTAAGGATAGTTTTTAAATAGTTATTTTATATAACTTCTTAATAGTATAATTCCTAATTTCGCTTTTCAAAATTACGATAAAAATACGATGGAAATTAAAAAAGCGAGCAAATTAGACCCTAAAGAAAACTTGATTTTTCTTATCACGAATGAAAAAGAATTACCAATAACATCTTTTACAAAAGAAGAGCTTTCTTTTATCAAAAAAGAATTAAAAAACGAACAAAAGCAAGTTGAAATCAACAGACTAAATACCTATGTTTTTGTTGTTTTATGTGATAAAGAAAATGATTATAAGGCTGCAGAAAAAATTAGAATTGCAGCAAGTAACTTGTTGACTACACTTAATAGTAAAAAAGTGGTATCTGCTACAGTAATTGGAGAAACAATTAAAATAGTTCCATTTATAGAGGGTATTGGTTTAGCTAACTATCAATTTTTAAAGTATTTTTCCGACAAAAAAGTCAATACTTTTAATAAGTTAAACTATTACACAGAAAATAAATCAGACAATATAAAAGAAATTGAAGTTCTAGTGGAAGCTGCTAATTTTGCTAAAGACTTAGTGAATGAGCCGTTATCTTTTTTAACAGCCACTCAACTTTCAAAAGAGATAAAGAATTTGGGTAAAAATTATGGTTTTAAAGTAGAGGTTTTAACGAAAGCTAAGATAGAAGCTTTAAAAATGGGTGGTTTATTAGCTGTTAATAAAGGAAGTATAGACCCACCAACATTTTCTATTTTAGAATGGAAACCTGCTAAAGCAAAAAATAAAAAACCTATAGTTTTAGTGGGAAAAGGAGTAGTTTATGATACTGGTGGACTAAGTTTAAAACCTACACCTAATTCTATGGATATGATGAAGTGTGATATGGGTGGGGCTGCTGCTGTTATTGGAGCCATGGTTGCTATTGCTAAGAACAAATTGCCATACCATGTAATTGTTTTAGTTCCGGCTACTGATAATAGACCTGGTGGAAATGCTTATGTTCCCGGTGATGTTATTAAAATGTATAATGGAAAAACGGTTGAAGTACTAAATACAGATGCTGAAGGAAGAATGATATTAGCAGATGCATTGAGTTATGCTGATAAATATCAACCTGAATTGGTGATTGATGTTGCTACACTTACGGGTGCCGCTGCAAATGCAATTGGGCATTATGGTGTGGTTGCTATGGGAAATACTCCTGAAAAAACGATGAACAAGCTAAAAGAAAGTGGTAATAACACTTTTGAGCGTATAGTGGAATTTCCGTTTTGGGATGAATATAATGAACAATTAAAATCTTCTATAGCTGATCTTACGAATTTAGGTAATGGAGCAGGAGGAGCAATTACAGCAGGTAAATTTTTAGAGAATTTTACTAACGCTCCTTATATCCATTTAGATATTGCGGGACCTGCATTTATTAAGAAGCAAATTAATTATTTATCTCAAGGTGGCACTGGTGTTGGTGTAAGATTGTTATATGATTTTGTAAAGAATTATTGAAGAAGACAGAAGTTAGAAGACGAAAGATAACTATTAACTTATAAACTTAAAAAAATATGTCAAATAAAATAAAAATAGGAATTAGCATTGGCGATATTAATGGTGTTGGTTTAGAAGTTATTATCAAAACTTTTATGGACAATAGAATGTTAGATTTTTGTACGCCTATTGTTTATGGTTCTACTAAACTAGCAAATAATTATAGAAAAACGTTAGAAGTAACAGATTTTGCTTTTAATAAAATAACTAAAGTTGAAGAAGCATCGCCTAAAAAAGCTAATATGCTCAGCTGTTGGACTGAAGAAGTGGAGTTAAATTTTGGTAATCCTACCCAAAGTGGAGGAAAATATGCTTTTTTATCGCTTGAAGCTGCTACAAAAGATTTGCTTGAAGGTAAAATTGACGCTTTGGTAACTGCTCCTATCAATAAAGATACTATTCAGTCGGATGATTTTAATTTTAAAGGACATACAGAGTACTTGGAGGCAAAAGCAAATGGAGAGTCTATTATGTTGCTTACAAGCGAAAATTTGAAGGTAGGAATTGCTACTAATCATATTCCAGTTTCAAGTATTGCTTCATCATTAAGTGCAGATGCTATTTTTTCTAAGCTTAAAACGCTTAATAAGACATTAGTGCAGGATTTTCTATTAACCTCTCCGAAAATTGCTGTGTTGGGCTTAAATCCGCATGCAGGAGATAATGGTTTGATAGGAAGTGAAGAAAAACAAATTATAATTCCTGCTATTAATAATGCAAAAAGTATTGGAATTAATGCTTTTGGACCTTATCCTGCTGATGGGTTTTTTGGTTCAGGAAGTTATAAGAAGTTTGATGCTATTTTGGCAATGTATCACGATCAAGGGTTAATTCCATTTAAAACCTTGTCTTTTGGTGAAGGAGTTAATTTTACTGCGGGATTAACTATTATTAGAACTTCTCCGGATCATGGAGTGGCTTATGAAATAGCCGGAAAGAATTTAGCTTCTGAAAGTTCATTTAGAACGGCTGTTTATTTAGCGTGTGATATTGCTAAAAATCGTCAATTGTCTGAAGAAATTAATAGTGATAAGCTAAAAATTAAAAAATAGACATCAAATGTTTGATAATCAACTATTTATAAAATAGTTGATTTCCTGAGTTTTTTCTAAAAATTAATGATAGTACTCTACAAAAGGGTTTGCTTGTTTTAAATCGCTTAATTTTAGCTTATTTTAAAAAAGACACTGATTTTTCGTTTAAAAGTTATTTTTTGTTTGTTGAATCATTGAAACAGATGATGAGCTATTTTTAATACACTCAATTTTCTCAAGATATAATAAAAAAAGCAGAACCAATATTAGTCCTGCTTTTTTTGTTTCACGTGAAACAATTTATGATTTTGTTTTAAATTTTACCTTCCCATGTAAACCATCAAAACAGAAACATCTGATGGAGAAACACCACTAATTCTTGATGCTTGTCCTATAGTTGAAGGTTTAATTTTAGAAAGTTTATCTACTGCTTCAGCAGATAAAGATCCAAGTTTAGTATAGTCAATGGTATCATGAATTTTAATATCATCCAATCTGGATATTTTATCTGCTACTTCTTTTTCTCTTTTTATATAACCTTCGTACTTCATTAAAATTTCAGCACTTTCTAATACATCTTCTGTATATAAATTGGTTTCATCTGACAATTTGGTGTTGCATAAACTCAATTCTTTTATAGCAATATTTGGTCTTGTTATAACAGAAATGGCTTTTACTTTTTGTTTTAAAGGTGAAGAATTTTGTTGTTCTAAATACGAATTTACTTCTTTAGGTAAGATAGAAACTTCTTCAAATCGTTTGATGATTTTTTCAATATGTTGTTTCTTCTCGGCTACTTTTTTCATTCTTAATTCAGAAGCTAATCCTAATTTATATCCTTTTTCGGTCAGACGCACATCTGCATTATCTTGTCTTAAAAGTATTCTATATTCTGCTCTTGACGTAAACATTCTATAAGGTTCGTTTGTGCCTTTGTTGATTAAATCATCTATTAAAACACCTATATAAGCTTCGTCTCTATTTAAAATAAAAGCTTCTTTTTCGTTTGTTTTTAAATGAGCGTTTATTCCAGCCATCAAACCTTGTCCTGCCGCTTCTTCGTAACCGGTAGTTCCGTTTATTTGTCCAGCAAAATATAAGTTCTCAACTAATTTAGTTTCTAATGTGTTTTTAAGTTGTGTAGGTTGAAAAAAGTCATATTCTATGGCGTAGCCCGGTCTAAACATTAACGCTTTTTCAAAACCCGGAATTAGTTGCATGGCTTTGTATTGAACATCTTCTGGAAGTGAAGTGGAGAATCCATTTAAATAAATTTCTACTGTATTCCAACCTTCTGGTTCAACAAATAATTGATGTCTTTCTCTTTCAGAAAAGCGTACAATTTTGTCTTCAATAGAAGGACAATATCTTGGTCCTAAGCCTTGAATTCTTCCTGAAAACATAGGTGATTTTTCAAAGCCTGTTTGTAAGACATCGTGTACATTTTGGTTGGTATAGGCAATGTGACAACTTCTTTGTTTGGTAAGTTTTGTGGTAGTGTCTAAATAAGAAAAAGTACCAGGGTTTTTATCACCTGGTTGTTCCTCCATTTTAGTATAGTCTATACTTCTTCCATCAACTCTTGGCGGTGTTCCTGTTTTCATTCTTCCCGATTCGAAACCATAACTTACCAATTGTTCTGTTAATCCTTTTGATGGCCTTGCTCCTGCTCTACCTCCTCCAAATTGTTTTTCTCCGATATGAATTAAGCCATTTAAGAAAGTTCCATTGGTTAGAATTACGGCTTTAGATTTAAACTCAATTCCAATTTGAGTTTTAACACCAACACATTTTCCATCTTTAAAAGTTAATTCATTTACCATATCTTGCCAAAAGAAAACATTAGGAGTGTTTTCTAACATTAATCTCCATTCTTTTGAAAAGAGCATACGGTCGTTTTGTGTTCTTGGGCTCCAAACGGCTGGTCCTTTTGATCTGTTTAGCATTTTAAACTGAATAGCACTTTTGTCGCTTACTAAACCAGAATAACCTCCTAAAGCATCAATCTCTCTAACTATTTGTCCTTTGGCTATTCCTCCCATTGCCGGGTTACATGACATTTGAGCAATAGCATCCATGTTCATGGTGATTAAGAGGGTTTTTGAGCCAAGATTTGCCGCAGCAGCTGCTGCTTCACAACCTGCATGACCACCTCCAACTACTATTATATCGTATTGATTGTTCATATATATAAATTATGTTTCATCTGTTAATTTTAATATTTTTTATTAGTCAGATGTAACAACCACTATAGATTTTCTCTTGAAAGATATCATTTTTTCTCGTGGTTGTTTCACGTGAAACATTATTGTGTTAAAAATATCTTTTGTGGGATTTATAAAGTTAATTGTCACTTATTTGAGTACAAAGTTAAGTAAAAATCTTCCTTCTCTGTCATTATTTTTTTATCATTAGGAGATTTGTCTTTATATCCTAACAAATGTAATACACCATGAATTATTATTCTAAACAACTCATTTTCAATGTTTTGATTGAATTTTATGGCGTTTTCTTTAACCCTTTCTATGCTTATAAAAATATCTCCAGAAATCAAATCGTTTTCACAATAGTCAAATGTGATGATATCCGTGAATGTATCGTGCTTAAGGTATTCTTGGTTAATTTTATGGAGATAGTCGTCAGAACAGCAAATAAAAGCTATTTCTCCGAGTTTTTTAGCTTCATCGGCAATAGCAGTTTTAATAACAGATTTAATGTGATTTTTATTCTTAACGGTATAAGAAATATCTTCTGTGTGGAAAGTTATAGCTCTCAAGGGATGTTAATTTGAAGATAAACAGAAAGTTAATTTTACAATGCTACCATTGTTTTCAAAAGCAAATTTATCGGCTAAATTTTGCATTAAAAAAACACCTCTACCGTTTGTGTTTAAAATATTTTCCGGTAAGGTTGGGTCTGGTATTTTTTCATAATCAAAACCATTTCCTTGATCTCTTACAATAAACAACACTTCGTCATCTGACACTTCGTATTCAATCACAACAAAAGTATCTGGTTTGTATCCATTACCATGCTGAATAGCGTTGTTTACTGCTTCTGTAAGAGCAATTAAAATGTTTCCATAGCAATCTTGAGTGATTTCTCTTTTTTCACAAAAAGAATCAATAAACTGCTCTATTTGCAGCACGCTTTCTTTGTTAGATGGTAATTGAATTCTTTTGAGTGTCATTGTTGTAGTCATCTATTTATTTCCTGAAAATATTGTGTTACCTTATTTTTATAAAATTGAGTTAAGTGAGGTGGCGTTGTTTGTAGCAATTCTACTTCACTCTCCTTTTGCTTGTTATACTCAAAAAATAAATTTGGGTTACTATTTTCAACAGTTTTTCCTTCTTTAGACTCTCTTTTATCATCCCACTCTCTTTCTCGTTCTGCTTTTTCAGATTCTAACAAGCGTGTTAAAATCTCTTGCTGACGGTTTAATGTTTCTTGTGTGATGCGTTTGTTTACAATATCTTGTTCATTTTCTTCCATTAATTTAGACATTCCTTCAGTACCTTGTGCTCCTTGGTTTTTAAGCTTTTGAAGTTCTTGTCTTATTTTGGCTTGTTGTGCAGCCATTTTTGCCAACGATTCGCTTGTTCCCATTCCGCCAGGCATCATAGAACCTTCACCTGGTTTTTGCCCTGGTTTTTTACCACCTGGCTTTTGTCCTTCTTTCAAGGCTTTTTCCATTTGCTCTAATTGTTTACTCAGTTGTTCTTGCATCTTTTTAAGGCTGCCCATGCTTCCAGGCCCTGGTTTAGGCTTGCCACTGCCTCCTGGATTATCACAACTTCCCTCTCCTTGCTTTTGCGCTTGTTGTTGCATTTGTTGTAGTGCTTCATCAAAAAGTAACGCTAGGTTATTTAGTGAAGTCATAATGTATTGCTGACGAGAAGCTGCCATTGGTTTTATCCTTTCGCTCATAAATTCAAGCGTTTTATCCATATTAGCATTGATAAGATTAATTTCTTTGTTGACAACCGATTGCAACTGCACCACACGTTTTGAAAGAGCAAAAAGTGAATCTTCTATCATTTTTGCATCGTCTTTTAATTTTTTCTGTTTTTGAGCTAGTTTTACATATTCAGGACTTTGAGTATTGGTGTTTTTATAAACCTCCATTAGTGCTTCTTGCTCGAAAGAAAGGTGCACTAAATTATCTAACAGTTGTCTTAGCGATTCCATATCTTCGCCTTGGTCTGCTGCTTGCGATTGTAGTGATGCCATTTTTTCTGACATCTCTTTCATTTTTTGAGCAGCACTTTTCTGACTTTTAGAAGCTTTACTGCTTTTATTGTTTTCCAACTGCTCCGAACTTTCTTGCATGTCGTTGGCAATAGATTCTTTTTCTTCTTTGTTATCTTCCATACCATTTGGACGCTCCAATTCTTCATCCATCTTTTTTAACTCATCCATTTCTTTAGAAAGTTCATCAAATTCTTTATTCAAGTCATCTTGTTTTTCTTTTAATTCTTCGCTATTGGCATCTTTATTTTCAGATTCCTCAGCTAGTTTTTCTTGTTTTTCAGCCAACTCATCCATTTTAGATTTTACATCATCTAATTTTTGTTGAAATTCCATTTGTTTGAAAAGTTCTAACGAACGATCTAGTTCTTTTTCTAAGTCTTTATTAGAAAGCTCCATTTTTTCCAATTCTTCTTCTAATAAGCTTTTATCCAAACGCTCCATCATTTCCTGTAATTTCTCCATCATTTCCTTCATCTCATCAGTCATCAATTCATCAAACAGCTTTTGTAATTGCTCTTGTTTTTGTAACAATTCTTCGTTGTATTGTTTGTATTCATTCTGCTGCATGTTGTTTTTCTGATTTTCTTCTTCAATTTTTTCTACACGCTCTTGAAGTTCTTTTTGCTTTTCGAGCAATTCTTTCATTTTTTGCTTTTCTTCCCAACCTATTTCTTTCTTCTCATTCAGTTTCTCTTTCAGTTTTTGCAATTCTTTTTGGATATCTTTAGCTTCAGCAATACTTTCGCTTAAATCTGACTTAATTTTATTATTATTTCCATCAGTAATTTCATCTCTTTCTTTGGTAGTTTTAGATTTGAAAGTTTTTAATGCCGAGCGAGTAGATTTTGTTCCATGTATGCCATCGTTATCCCAAATTTCAAAGTAATATTCTAGTTCTTCTCCGGGAGATAAGCCTATTTCTTTTAAGTTCCAGTAATAGAAAAATTCTTCGCTAATGTTGTTTTTATTAAAAGGAATGGTTAATGAGTTGAGTTCGTTTCTTTGTGGGAGACTATCGTTTTTTGTTTTTATTCTGTAGTTAAAATTTAACTTAGTAAAACCGTAATCATCACTAATTAAACCTTTAAAATAAACTTTTTCTTCACTTACTGAATCTCTTTTTTCTTGAATTTCTATGGAAGGATATTGGTCTTTAACTACCTGAAGGGCATATAAAACAGTATCACTATTGGCAACAAAATTATTTTTAGGCAAAAAGCCATATTTTTTAGATTGTGAAGCATTTAAATTAAAAGTTACTTGCTCGTCTTTAATTGCCAAATCCATCACACTATCGCCTAAAATAAAGTGTAAAAAATCTGCATCTTCTGTAGAAAAATTCCATTGAATTTTAGTGCCTTCAGGAACAATTAAATCTCCCGAATTTGAAAGTGTTTCATCTGTTTTGTTGGTATAATTTGGATAATCTAATTTAATGGTAAAATTGTTTAGCGTAGGATTGGGAATAACTTTTAGGTTAAACTCTTCAGAATAAAACCCAGAGGCATATAATTTAAAACTTTCTGATGCTTGAACATTTTTAAAAGTGTAAGCAAAGTTTCTATTATCTGTTTTTGATAGTGGATATTTTACGCCATTTTTTTCTATATAAACTTTGTGTGGCAATTCATTTCCTGAGAGTAAAATATCTAAATCAAAATCGTTGTTTTTTAAGACAACAAGAGATTCATTTTCTACATTAAACTGAAAAGGTGCAACAGGCTGTATGTAAACGTTGTGGTTAAGTAATCTGTTGGTTCCTTCTGTAAAAATAGTGGGAGAAATTACGCTAATTAATAATGCGGTTAACAAAGGAATGGCTATCCATTTAAGGTGTTTTTTGTTTTCGCTAAACTGTATAGCGTTAGAAAAAGGTACAGGAGTTAGCTCAACAGATTTTTGCTCTATACTTGCCCAAACCAGCTGATTATTATATTGATTAATGGCTTTTTGTTCTTCTAACTGTAATACATTTATCAGTTTATCTCTTACTTCATCAAAATGATTTCCTATAATGGTTGCAGCTTGTTTGTGATTAATAATTTCTCCAAATTGGTAAAGTTTTAATAGGGGAATTACTATAAAATAAACCAAAACATACGCTGCACTTAGTACAAAGGTGTAAAATAAAATGGTTCTGCCGAGGGTATTAAATTGAATAAAATATTCGACTATTGTAATAAAAAGAAAAGCCGCCATGAGTAAGCCAAAAGCATAAATTCCACCTTTAATTAAGCGGTTTTTGTAATACTTTCGGATGAAAGCATCCAACTTTTGAATTAATATATGGTAGTTGTTTTGGCTCATGTGTTTACCCCAAACGTAAAACTTGTTTTTTTGTTTTGATTTTAAGCTTGTTTAACAAATGCGTTTATAGCAAGCTCGTAAGAAGTTAATCCGAAACCGGAAATTGTTCCCCAACAATGTTTTGCCATGTACGAATGATGCCTAAAACTTTCTCGGGCATAAATGTTAGAAATATGTACTTCAATAACAGGTGTTTTAATAGCCGCAACTGCATCTGCTATGGCTATTGATGTATGTGTGTAAGCTCCGGCATTTAATATAATTCCATTATGGGAAAACCCTGTTTCATGAAGTTTGTCAATAATTTCTCCTTCAATATTACTTTGAAAATAATCAATATCAGCCATAGGAAACTTTTTCTTTAGTTGCTCTAAAGATTCTTCGAAAGAGCTGTTTCCATAAATTTCGGGTTCTCTTTTGCCCAAAAGGTTCAAATTTGGACCATTGATAATAATCAGTTGCATAAATAGTTGGTGTTTGGTAACAAAGTTAGGATTTTTTTAGATGTAATGTTTTCTAATACTTAAGGACGATTTCAATATTAGGCGTGTGTTTATCAATTGAGTATGAAAAAAAACCTTAGTTCTACAAATTCTATTTACTCCCATAATAACTTAAATATTGTTATATCTTGCTTATTGTCAAATAAAAAGCCCACCTTTGTATTACTTTCTTATCGTACTCTTCCGAATAAATTTAATCTTTTTTACATTTGAAATTATACATCAAATACATGGTTAGCAACCGTTGCAAAATGGCTGTTAAAGAAGAGTTGAAAAAACTTAACCTTCATTTTATGCCTATTGAACTAGGAGAGGTTGAGATTATGGAAGACATTACAGCGAAACAGCGAGAAGATTTAAAAATAGGTCTGTTTCAATTAGGGCTTGAATTAATGGACGACAAAAGAGCTATGTTAATTGAAAAAATAAAGAATGTAATTATTGAAATGATACATCATACAGATGAATTTATAAAGATAAACTTTTCGGTTTATTTAAGTGAAAAGTTAAACCATGATTATACTTACTTGTCCAACTTATTTTCAGAAGTGCAGGGAACTACTATAGAGCAATTTATTATTTCTCATAAAGTTGAACGAATAAAGGAGTTAATTATTTATGGAGAATTGAACATTACAGAAATTGCTTGGAAGATGAATTACAGTAGTGTTGCTCATTTATCTAATCAATTTAAAAAAGTTACAGGACTTACTCCTTCTCATTTTAAACAAATGAAAAGCATGCGAAGAAACCCTATAGAGGATATTGGAAATTTACCAGATACAAATCCATAAAATGTTGATAGCAAAAAAAGAAAGAGAGGAATCTCAGTATGCACGAAGTTTGATTGAAGCAAGCCTTGATCCTTTGGTAACTATAAGTACCGAAGGAAAAATTATGGACATGAATCAAGCCACTGTAAACATTACAGGAAGAACCCGAAAGCAACTGACCGGAACCGATTTTTTTGATTATTTTACAGAGCCTCAAAAAGCCCGTGAAGTTTATCAGGAAGTATTTGCAAAAGGTTCAGTTATAGACTCACCACTTACATTGCGTCAAAAAAAAGGCAAACTAACCGATGTGTTATTTAACGGCTCAGTTTATAAAGATGATAAGGGAAATGTATTGGGTGTAGTAATTGTGGCGAGAGATGTTACTGAGCAAAAAAGAATTGTTAGAGAATCTAACTCAGCTAAAGTATTTGCAGAGTTGGCAACAGCTATTGCTGAGGAAGCGAAAGTAAGAGCAGAAAACGCTACACAAATAGCACAGAATGCTGTAAAATCAAAGCAACAGTTTTTATCAAACATGAGTCACGAAATTCGAACTCCGATGAATGCAATTATTGGGTTTACGAAAGTATTGCTCAGAACAGACCTCACAGAAAAACAGCAAGAATATTTAAGTGCGATAGAACTAAGTGGTAACTCGTTAATTGTACTTATAAACGATATACTTGATTTGGCAAAAGTAGATTCCGGAAAAATGAAGTTTGAACAAACCCCCTTTAATATAGCTTCTTCTATATCGGCTATGCTGCATTTGTTTGAACCAAAAATTCAGGAAAAAAATTTAATTCTAATTAAAGAATACGATAATAAAATTCCCAAAGTATTGATTGGTGATTCGGTGCGTTTACATCAAATTATTTTAAACTTGGTTAGTAATGCAGTAAAATTTACATCGCACGGTAAGATTACAGTAAGTGTTAAGTTAGTAAAAGAAGACGATGAAAAAGTGGTTATTAAATTTTCAGTTAAAGATACTGGTATTGGTATTGAAGCAAGTAAAATAGGTGGCATTTTTGAAAATTTTCAGCAAGCAACAAGTGGTACATCAAGAATATATGGTGGAACAGGATTAGGGCTTGCCATTGTGAAACAATTGGTAGAGTCTCAACAAGGAAGTGTTCATGTGAAAAGTAAAATAGGCGAAGGAAGTACTTTTAGTTTTACGTTGAGTTTTATGAAAACAAATGCTGAATTTGAAATAGAAACTGAAGCAATAGAACCTAATACTAAAGTTGGTAAACTGAAAATATTAGTAGTGGAAGACATTCCTCTTAACCAATTGTTAATGAAAACATTGTTAGAAGATTTTGGATTTGAATTGGACATTGCTTCAAATGGAAAAATAGCCATAGAAAAACTACAAAACACAGCTTACGATCTTATTTTAATGGACTTACAAATGCCCGAAATGAATGGGTTTGAAGCTACTGAATTTATTAGAAACACTATGAATTCTAAAATCCCTATTATGGCATTAACTGCCGATGTAACCACTGCTGATTTAGCAAAATGCAAAGCTGTGGGCATGAATGATTATATAGCAAAACCTGTTGATGATAGATTATTGCACAGTAAAATAATTAAGTTAGTAAAAAAATATTCTTACAATAGAGGGAATAAAATAAAAGAAACAAGCCTATTAACAACCATAAAATATTGCAACCTAGATTATTTAATTGAGCGTACAAAATCTAACCCCAAATTATTAACAGAAATGATTGCACTTTATTTGGAACAAACACCCGTTTTAGTAAAGGCAATGAAAAAAGGCTTGGAGCAAAAAGATTGGGTTTCGGTAAATGCAGTAGCTCACAAAATGATACCTTCTTTTTCTATAATGGGTATGCATAAAGATTATGAAAATATAGCAAAAAAAGTTCAGGAATATAGTGGTGCCAATAAACAAATAGACAAACTTCCCGACCTTATATTACAATTAGAAAAGGTATGTTTACAAGCATGTGAAGAATTGAAAAATGACCTAAAAAAAATGAAAAATGAAAAATGAAAAAAAAATAAAACTTTTCCTTGTTGATGATGATGCTGTATTTTTAAAATCATTGGAAATTGAGTTTCTTCAAAATGCTGACTTTGAAATAGAAACATTCGCAACAGGTGAACTTTGTCTGGAGAATATATCTAAAAATCCAGATGTTGTAATTTTAGAT
Source organism: Flavobacteriales bacterium BRH_c54 (assembly GCA_000961845.1). GTDB lineage: Bacteria > Bacteroidota > Bacteroidia > Flavobacteriales_E > Vicingaceae > BRH-c54. Next base: position 26,348 of record LADZ01000053.1, on the reverse strand, counting down.
TATCACCTTAATGGGATTGATTTAGATGCCATGAATGGAATAGATGTACTGGATGAAATAAAAGAATTTAATAAAGACATTCCTGTAGTAATGCTATCCTCGCAAGATGATATAAATGTTGCTGTAAATTGTATGCATCACAAAGCTTTTGACTATGTAGTAAAAAGTGAAACTGCTTTTCTTCGTCTGCAAAGTATCATTACCAATATCTTTAAGTTTAAAAAAATAGAAAGCCAGTTGAACTGGTACATGGACAAGATATAGTCTTTCTAGTAATTTACAGTAGAATTTCCTACCTATTAGTGATAGCTCTTCGCTACCAAATAACGCCTACTTTTCCTTTATTTAAAAATGCGTGAATTATGTAACTTATCTCTTAAGTTATGTAACACATCCTGTTTTAAAACAGCCCAACTTTGCATGTAAGGAACAAATCCTTTATATCTAAAAACCAAATTTATCATTATGAAAACCATTACAAAATTAGTTCTATTTACAGCCTTAGGATTGTTTATACTTCCTACTACCTTGCTTGCTCAAGAAAAAACAGTGCTAGAAGGAACGGAGAAAGAAATTAAGGAAGAACAAAAAGACTTAGACAAGAAAAAAGATAACGCATCAGGCTTAGAGAAAGCAGAAAAAAATGCAAACAAAAAAGCCGGACAGCTAGAAAAAGCTGAAACTAATTTAGAGAATAAAGAAGAAGCGGTAGAAAAAGCAGAAGAAAAAGTAAGTAAGAAAGAAGAACAAAAAGATAAGGCGGATAAAAAAGTAGCAAAAAAAGAAGCTGCCGTTAAAAAAGCTAAAAAGAAAGAAAACGCAAAGCAGAAAGAAAAAGTTAAACAAAGAGAAGACGATCCAAAAAAAGATAACGATTAACCAAAATACCCTTACGTCAAATTATTATAAAAACTAAAAACGAATTAACATGAAAAAATTAACCTACTCATTATTAACAATAGGATTATTGTCAATAACTCCAACTTTAAAAGCAGACAACACACCTGTTAAACCACCTGTTGAAATCTCAGCTGAATCTACAGTACTATTAAATAGATTAGATGAGATTAATGAAATGGACAAATCTGACCTTAAACATAGCGAAAAAAAGGTACTTCGTAAAGAAGTTAGATCAATTGAAAAACAATTGAAACAAAATAATGGAGGAGTTTATCTTTCTGTTGGAGCCATCATTATCATTATTTTATTGTTGATTATTCTTTTATAAACTAATCCCAATGAAAAACAAAGCACCTAATGATAAAGCTACTAATAATGAAAAATTAGAAAAAGCTTCTGTAATAACTGATAGTGATATTGTGTTTGTAAACGGTAGTAAAGATGATTTTTTGGGTAGATGTCAAATGAAACTTAATAAAATAAAAGAAAAGTTTCGATTATTATTAAAAGAAAGATAAATAAGATGAAATGAACAAATTGGAACTTAAACATGCTGAAAAAAAAGAATTACGTGAAGAAATTAAATCGATAGAAAAACAATTAAAACAAAATAGTGGTGGAGTTTATCTTTCGCTTGGAGTCATTATCATCATTGTTTTATTACTAATTATCCTTTTATAAAAATAAAAACTCACCTTATCCGTGGCCTTACGGATAGCTAAAAACTAAATAAAATGAAAACTAAAAATTTAATTACAACTTTCGCAATAGCAACAATTGTTTTAATTGCAGGATGTTCAAAAGACAAAGATTCACCAGCACCTAGTACAGGTGGAGGCGGAGGGTATGTTAATCCTACAGTAATTCCATTGCAAACAGAAGTTCAAGCAACCGTTGATCTTCAATCAGCAGGAGGATTTGCTATACTTGCAGGTTCTTTAATATCAAATGTTCCTACATCAGCTATTACAGGAAATGTTGGATTAAGTCCGGCAGCAGGAAGTAACATTACAGGGTTTGGAGCAAATGAAATAGTGGGTGTTGTTTATACTACAGATGCTTCTGGTCCAGCAGGTTCAGTGCCCGATGCTGTTGGATTAACAGCTGCAAAAGGACATTTAACTACTGCTTATAATGATGCCGCTGGTCGTACATCTGTTGATATGGTTCTTCTTGCAGGAAATATCGGTGGACTAACACTTACACCAGGGCTTTATAAATCAAGCGGTTCATTAGAAATTTCTACAGGTAACCTTACTTTTGATGCAAAAGGTAATAGTAATGCAGTTTTTATTATTCAAATAGCATCTACACTTAATGTGGAAACCAATAGAAAAGTGTATCTCCAAGGAGGCGCATTAGCTGAAAATATATTTTGGCAAGTAGGAACTTCAGCTACTCTAAAATCAACAGCAGTATTTAAAGGTAATATTCTTGCCGACCAATCTATTTCTGTAAATACAGGAGTAGCAATAAATGGTAGGTTATTAGCCCGAATTGCAGCAGTAACGCTTGAAGGAAGTACCCTTACAAAACCTTAAACATTGTATTAAATAAACAAAAAAGCATTGCTAATCAAGCAATGCTTTTTTTGTATCCAACTAGTGTTATTTAAAATCTAAAAGATGACCATAACTTCCATTTCCATCATAAAAAAAATAGTAGTGTTATTTCTTGTTTTTGCAGGATTATATTACGCTCAAGGATTCTTAATTCCATTGTTAATAGGAGGTGTTTTGGCAACACTTTTTTTGCCTTTTAGTAAATGGTTAGAAAGTAAAAAAATACCCAAAGGGTTAGCAGCCCTTATTTGTCTAATAACGATGTTGATAGTGGTAACAGCTATTGGTTTTTTACTCGCTTGGCAGCTTAATGAATTAGTAAAAGATTTCGCCCTTATAAAGGAAAAAACAGTCTATCAATTTTATAGAGCCCAACAATACATATTGTTTCATTTTGGCATCTCCACAGAAAACCAAGTATCAGCATTAAAAGAACAGCAACCTTTTGTAGCTGATTTTATAAAATTGATAGCAGGCTCTATAACTAGTATATTAACCCAATTTATTCTTATTTTGGTTTACGTTTTTTGTATCATTTATTATAGGTCTCATTTAAAAAACTTCTTAATTAAGCTCTATCCTTCAACCAAAAAAAAAGAAGTAGAAAAAGTAATTTTTCACAGCACAAGAGTTTCTCAACAATACTTACTTGGACTCGCTAAAATGATTAGTGTATTATGGGTAATGTATTTTATTGGATTTAGTATTTTGGGTGTAAAAAATGCACTATTTTTTGCCATTCTATGTGGGTTATTAGAAGTTATTCCCTTTGTTGGAAACATTATAGGCACAACACTTACCTTGTTGGTTGCGGCAGTTAATGGAGCAAGTTTACCAATGTTAGGAGGAATTGCTGCAACTTATGGCATAGTACAATTAATACAAGGTTGGGTATTAGAGCCTCTTATTGTTGGTTCGCAAGTAAAAATAAATCCATTTGCTACCATTATTGCATTAATTATTGCAGAACTGCTTTGGGGTATTCCAGGTATTTTTATTGCCATACCCACCATCGCTATTTTAAAAATAGTGTTCGATAATGTAGCATCATTAAAACCTTATGGATATTTAATAGGTGAGATAGTGGTTAGAAAAAAAGAAATACCATTGGTTAAAAAGATTCAAAAACAGGTAAGTAAGCTTATCAAATAAAAAACTATTCCTTATAAAAAGCGTGAATTTTACAACATTTATGAATAGTTGTGTAACAACTTACGGACCAATAGTAATCACCTTTGTTATGTTATGATAAATCAATCATAAGCTAAAAACTAATTAAAATGAATACGAAGTTTCACGAACTGAGCACAGCGAACTCACGAATACTTACAAAAAAAATAAAGACAAATGAGTCATACAAAAACTTAAAATTTAAAAAAATGAGTAAAAAAGTAATCTTACAACTGTTATTCACTTTTTGTTTGACGCATTTTAATGCTTCAGCACAAGAAAAATATGGAAACACACTAAATTTAGGATTGGGAATAGGTGGCTATTCTGGATACTATAGTTATGTAGGTCATACCTTACCTGTTTTTCAACTAAACTATGAAATTGATGTAGCTAACAATTTTACTTTAGCTCCTTTTGTTAGTTTTTATTCTTATTCTAAAAGATACAATTGGGGAAACAATAATAACCCCGAAAGATTTTATACTTATAGAGAAACAGTTATTCCAGTTGGTGTAAAAGGATCTTATTATTTCGATAGTTTATTAGGAGCAAATGATAAGTGGGATTTTTATCTTGCAGGATCACTTGGTTTTGCAATTGTTAAATCTAGTTGGGATAGAGATTATTATGGAGATAAAGATTATTACCGAAGAGGAAGTGCTTTATACTTAGATTTACATATAGGTGCAGAATATCATTTTAATAATACATTAGGAGCATTTTTAGATTTATCTACTGGTGTGTCTAAAGTGGGACTGGCTTTCCACTTATAAATAATACTGAAAACAAGTTAATTATGTAACAAATTTATAAAATTACATAACAAAATACCTCTTAAAGCATCTCACCTTTGCCAAGTGAAAATTACTTCACAATTAAAAAAATGAAACCATGAACAAAACAATTTTAGCAATTACAGTAGTTGCACTTATTACAGGAACGGTATTTACAAGTTGTAATTCTTCAGCCGAAAAAGTAGAAAATGCCGAACAAGCTGTAAAAGATGCAGACAAAGAACTTAAAGAAGCAAATGATGCCTATCTATTTGATATTGAAAATTACAGAATGGAAACAGCTGATAAAATTGCAGCAAACAACAAAAGTATTGCGGACTTCAATTTAAGAATAGAAAATGAAAAAAAAGAGGTTAAAGCCGAATACAAAAAACAAATTGCTGAGTTAGAACAAAAAAACAGCGATATGGGAAAGAAAATGGACGATTACCAAGCGGATGGAAAACAAAAATGGGAAGCGTTTAAAACTGAATTTAGCCATGATATGGACGAATTAGGGAAAGCGTTTACTGACTTAACCGTTAACAACACCAAAAAATAACAAACCAATTAGTATTAATTAGTATTAAAAATAATAGATATGAAAAAATTAGGAATAATGGCAATCGCATTAACGTTTATTACCGTTAATGGATATGCACAAGACGATGATAGAGAAAAAATACACATTGGGGCAAAAATAGGGATGAACTATGCCAATGTTTATGATACTGAAGGAGAAGAATTTGATGCAGATCCTAAATTAGGATTAGCAGCAGGAGCATTCCTTGCTATTCCAATTGGAACATACATAGGAATTCAACCAGAGGTATTATTTTCTCAAAAAGGATTTAAAGCAACAGGTAGTGTTTTAGGTTCAGAATATGAATTTACCAGAACAACCAACTATATAGATATTCCCATCTATTTAGCTTTAAAACCTTCTTCATTTTTAACCATAGTTGCAGGTCCACAATTCTCTTATTTAATGTCTAGAAAAGATAAATTTGAATCGTCATTTCTTAACACTGAGCAAGAAGATGAATTTGAAAATGAAAATATTCGTAAAAACACATTGGGAGCTTCTTTTGGTTTAGACATTAACATTAATCATTTTGTAATTGGAGCAAGAGCTGCATGGGATTTACAAGATAACAAAGGCGATGGAACATCAAGCACTCCTCGTTACAAAAACACCTGGTTACAAGCCACAGTTGGTTTCAAGTTTTAAAAAGTAGTTAAACAGCTCTTATTTAATTTAGTTTTTAGTAAGGCGAAGTTATGAGGTGCTTAGCAATAAGCACCTTGTAACTTTATTTAAAACAAATTAATACTCACAAATTAAAAAATAAAAATCATGGGAAATATACTTTATACTGCTGCCATTATTTTAGTAATCCTCTGGGCAATAGGTTTCTTAGGATATAATGCAGGAGGAATTATCCATATACTCTTAGTAATAGCACTTATTGCAGTAATACTAAGAGTAATTAGAGGTAAATAGAAAAAAAATTACAAACCATTTAAAACTCAATATTATGAACACAGGAAAAATTTTAGTAGGTGTATTAGCAGGCGCAGCCGCTGGTGCAATCTTAGGTGTATTATTTGCACCAGACAAAGGATCAGTAACAAGAAAAAAAATTGCGAAAAAAAGCTCTGATACCGTTAACGACTTAAAAAAGAAATTTGAAAGTTTAATGGATGATGTTGCTGACAAATTTCAAGAAGGAAAAGAAGAAGCTACAGAAGCTTACGAAAAAGTAAAAGGTAAAGCCGAAGCATTTAGCAATGATGGCGTTAAATAATTAATTTCAAAAACATCTTTTTAGCATACTATAAAAAATGGGAAATACATTTAATCATATAGAACCTTTGTTTGAAAAAATTGAAGATTATGGAAAAACAAGTTTTGAGTTGTATAAACTCAAAACAATAAGCAAAACTGCAGAGGTTGTTTCAACTTTTGTATCTCGTGGAGCTGTTGTTATTGTTCTTTCTATGTTTTTGGTTTTTGCAAGTATTGGATTAGCTCTATGGTTAGGCGATTTATTAGGGAAACCTTATTTAGGCTTTTTGTGTGTTGCTACTTTTTATATTGTGTTAGGAGGTGTTTTGTTTTATTTCTTGCACAATTTTATAAAACGTAAAGTAAGTAATTCAATCATCTCAGAAATTTTTAATAAAAAATAAAATGGGAACAATATCAAATATTACCGAACTGAACGCAGCTATTTTGTTGCTTGAAAACAAACAAACTCAAGAAGCAATTTTATTAAAAGAACAATTTAATTTAACTTACGAAAGTATAAAACCAATCAACTTTATAAGAAGTACTTTTAAAGAGTTGGTTACAGCTCCTGATTTTAAAGAAGATTTATTAAACACTTCCATAAGTTTAGCTGCCGGCTATTTCTCAAAAAAATTAGCTGTAGGGTCAACCAATAATCCCCTAAAACAAATCTTAGGTAGCTTTCTTCAAATGGGAGTTACAAGTGTGGTTTCCAAAAATGCTGATGATATCAGAACAAAGTTTATGGACATCCTCAGTGTTGTCTTTGAAAAGAAAGCATAAAAAAATCAATTTATAGAACCCACCTTAAAATAACATACACTTTTCCTTATTAAGGAGAGGTGTATTTCTGCAAAAATCAATGAATTATGTAACTTATTTAAAAAGTTATGTAACTCATTAGCTTAAAATGTAACTCACCTTTGCCAGGTGAAAACAAATTCACATTTAAATACAACATTATGAAAAACAACTTACTATTGACAATCGTATTGCTTGCTGCATTTTTGGCTTTTCCAAAAATAAGCTCAGGGCAAGCCCCCCCCAATTTGGGCTCAGCAACCGATTTTGCTATTTTATCTACCGCAGGAGCAGTAACCAGCTCTAGCACTTTACTTTATAAAACACATGTTACTGGCGATATTGGTGCTGCACCTGCTTCCATTTCAGGTTTTGGAAATGTAGATGGTGTTCTTTACCAAGGAGGAACTACTTTTGCAAGTGCCTCAACTGATGTAAATGCAGCCTATGCTTATTTAGCAGGGTTAACACCAACGAACGTAATGGCAACTCCTTTTGGAGGTGGAACTGTTCTTAATTCTGGAGTTCATAGCGTTGTAAACGCAGCCATTTGGTTTACAGGAGATCTTATTTTAGATGCACAAAACAACCCAAATGCAGTTTTTATATTTCAATTAGATGGCGCATTAAATGTATCTGCAAATTCTAAAGTTAAATTAATAAACGGAGCTCAAGCATGTAATGTGTTTTGGATGGTTGATGGTGCTGTTACTGTTGATGTAGGAGTAACTTTACAAGGTACTATTATTACTCAAGGAGCAATATTAATGGGTGCAAATGACTCATTAGTAGGACGAGCTTTTGCAATAAACTCAGCTATATCTGTTAATGAAACTACTATCTATATTCCTTTAGGATGCGGAAGACCTATACTTACTGGGCCTGCTTTACCAGTACTAAACTCAGTAGAATGTTATGCAATATTTAGTTCAAATGGTCCTGTTCAGGATGATTTTGCCACATTTGTTATAGGCGATGTAGGTTCTAATTTAGGAAGTGCTTTAGGTTATGATCCTTTAAAAGTTACAGGAACTATTCACCCTATTCCTGATGGTTCTACCGCTCAGTGTGCGGCAGATTTACTAGTAGTTTACAATAATTTAAACGCCTTACCTTACGATATTCAATTAATGGAGCCATCTATTTTTGGTCATAATTTAGTGCTTACTCCACATACTTACCTTATGCTCGGAGCAGTGTCACTTACCGATACGCTTTATCTTGATGCACAGGGTAATCCCAATGCAGTTTTTATTTTCCAAATTAATGGTGCTTTTGCAACAAGTACATTTTCAAACGTAGTATTACTAAATGGAGCACAAGCACAAAATGTGTATTGGAAAATTGATGGTGCAGTAGATATAAATAACTTCTCTATTTTTAATGGAACTTTTGTATGTGCAGGAGCAATTAACTTGTTTACAGGTGTTATTCTTAACGGAAGAGCTCTTACAACAGTAGGGGCATTAAGCACCTACGCAGCCCAAGTAAATACCCCTTCAGGCACTACAGGTGCTGCAGGAGTTGTAATGGGACCCGATACTGTCTGTCAGGGTGCTACAGGAATTGTTTACTATGTATCTGCTATAAGCAATGCTACTAGCTATTCATGGACATTACCTCTTGGAGTAACCATTATTTCTGGAGCTAACACCGATAGTATTACCGTAGATTTTAGTCCAACCGCTACAACGGGTACTTTTAACATTACCGTACAGGGTAGTAGTGCTTGTGGACCAGGAACAGTTTCTGCAAATTTTCAAGTAGAGGTTGTTGAAACACCTATAATTGATAGTGTAAGTAATCAGATGGTTTGCCATAATGATACTACAACCAATATAATTTTTACAGGAACTCCTTTGGGAACAACCTACAATTGGACAAACAACAATACCGCTATAGGGTTAGCAGCAACTGGAAATGGAGATATTCTTTCTTTTACTGCTACTAATAATGGTACAACCATAGATACCGCATTAATTACCGTAACACCTTCTGCAAATGGATGTGTTGGTGCAAGCATTAGTTTTACAATAATAGTAAATCCAGTTCCAATAATTGATACCATACCCAACCAAAGTTTATGTGCTGGTGAAACAACCTCGCCAATAAACTTTAATGGAAATATTGTAGGAACATCTTTTAATTGGACAAATAACAATACCACTATAGGATTAGCAGCAAATGGAAATGGAAACATTACTTCATTTACTGCTATTAATAATGGTACAACTATAGACACCGCATTAATTACCGTAACACCATCTCTAAACGGATGTAATGGAATTAGCACTAGTTTTACAATAATTGTAGCCCCAGTTCCAACTATTGATACCGTAGCTAGTCAAAGTTTGTGTAATAACGACACAACTGCAGCAATAAACTTTAGTGGAAATACTCCTGGAGCTGTTTACAATTGGACAAACGACAATACTTCTATAGGATTAGCAGCAAGTGGTAGTGGAAACATAAACGCTTTTACTGCAACTAATACAGGAGCAAGTACAGAATTAGCAACCATTACAGTAACCCCAAGTTTTGGTGGTTGTGAAGGCACTCCCGTAACATTTACTATTGAAGTAACAAATGATTGTGATTCTATTGATCCAAATGACCCTAATAATGATTTTAATATCCCTGAAGGATTTTCTCCGAATGGAGATGACATAAATGATTTATTCGTAATCAGAGGAATTGATAGATTCCCATCTAATTCTTTTATGGTTTTTAACCGTTGGGGAGATAAATTATTTGAAGCAAATCCTTATACCAATACTTGGGATGGTACCTCTTCAACAGGTATTAGAATTGGAGGAGATGAATTGCCTGTAGGAACTTACTTCTATGTACTTGATTTAGGTGATGAATCAGCAATTTATAAAGGAACCATTTATCTAAACAGATAATTTAAATTATAACACTCACAAAGTTAATCTATAAATCATGAAGACACTTATAAAAATAACATTTGCATTGCTTATCTCCTTAGGGAGTTTAACCACAAATGCACAACAAACGCCAATGTACACACATTATATGTACAATACATTGGTAGTAAACCCAGCTTATGCCGGAAGTAGAGATGCACTAACAGTAACGGCATTGCATCGTTCACAATGGGTAGATTTTCAAGGAGCACCAAGAACGCAAACTATCACCATGCACGCTCCAATTATAAACGAGCATATTGGTGTTGGACTATCGTTGATGAATGATAAAATTGGTCCGAGCAGCAACACCTCTGTAAATGCACATTTTGCTTACAGAATGAAGCTGAATCAAAACTCAAAATTGGCTCTTGGTTTAACAGGTGGAGCAGATATTAATAGAGCAACGCTAAATACACTTAATATTGACCAACCAAATGATCCTGTTTTTGAAAACAATCTAGAGAATCAGATAACACCTAATATTGGTTTTGGTGCTTATTATTCTAGAGAGCGTTTTTATGCCGGAGTTTCTGTTCCTAACTTAATGCAAAATAGTTATTCAGAAACCAATGATAACGGAAATACTTTGGTTGCAGAGCAGCAAAGACATTATTTCTTTATTGCAGGAGCAATGTTCGATATCTCTCACAACATAGGGTTTAAACCTACAACACTTATTAAACTAACCGCAGCAGCACCTTTACAAGCCGATATTACAGCCACTTTTATATTGATTAAAAAACTTCATCTTGGAGCAATGTATCGTACAGGAGATGCTTATGGTGCTTTAATCGGATTAGCACTTACCAATCAGTTTTATTTGGGATACTCATTTGACAAGTCGTATGGGTTAGAAACTTTTTTATACAATGAAGGTAGCCATGAAATTGTATTACGATATGATTTCATCTTTGCCAGTAAAAAACAAATTCATTCCCCACGACATTTTTAACATTTAATAGCAAAAATATAAACTATAAAAACATGAAAAATCTATTCATTCTGGTCATAGCACTTCTTGGATTCGGCATTAATGCCTTTGCAGAAGATAAATCAAACAGAGAAATAAAAGGCGATAAACACTTTTTTGTATATTCCTTTGATAAAGCAATTGATTATTACTCAAACACAAAAGACCTTACAGTTGAAGGACATCGTAGGTTGGCTGAAAGTCACCGTAATCTCGAACAAAATCTTGATGCGGAAAGAGTTTACTCTATCTTAATTGAAAAAAACACAGACCTATTGCCTGAAGATTATTATCAATACGCAATGGTTTTGAAAATAAATGGCAAACAAGAAGCCTCAAACACTGCCATGGATAAATTTGTGGCGTTAAAACCAAGTGATTTACGTGGAAAGGATTATTCTGCCAACAAAGGTGAGTTGGCTAACTTTTCAAAAGATGATGGTAAATATAAGATAACCACATTAGATATTAATACGGACAGAGAAGATTTTGCTCCAGCTTATTATCAAGACAAAATTGTTTTTGCTTCTAGCAGATCTAAACCTAAAATGATTGTTAGAAATAACAACTGGACAGGAAATCCATTTTATAATTTATATGTTTCAGATATAGATAGTAGCCAACTAAAAGAACCTAAAATGTTCGATAAAGGATTAAATGGGAAAATGCATGATGGGCCCGCAAGTTTTAGTAAAGATGGCTCTTTTATGGCATTTACCAAAAATAACTACAAAGTTGAAAAAGGAAATAAAGTGGTAGAATTGGAAATTCATTTTAGTGAATATGCTGATGAAAAATGGTCAGAACCACAACCTTTTCATCTTAATAATATTGAATATTCTGTAGGACATCCTTCCTTATCAGCAGATGGAAATACCATGTATTTTACCAGTGATATACCAGGAGGTTTCGGTGGTTCGGATATTTATAGTGTTACCAGAGAAGGGAAAGTTTGGGGTAAACCAAAAAATTTAGGGAATAAAATAAATACAGAAGGCGATGAAATGTTTCCATTTTTAGAAGAAAAAAGCAATACTTTATTTTTCTCTTCTAATGGTCGCTTCGGATTAGGTGGCTTGGATATTTTTATTTGTGAAATGCAAGGTAATCAAGTAGGAACTGTAACTAATGCAGGAGCTCCTTTAAATTCTAAATTTGATGATTATGCTTTAATTGTAGATAACAACATGAAGAAAGGCTATTTTTCTTCTAACAGAAGTGAAGGAAGCGATAATATTTTTTATCTTGATTTGTTGAAAACCAAAGAGGTAGATGTGCAAAAACAAATAACTGGAATTACTAAAGATAAAGATGGCAACCCTATTGCTACCGCTTTAGTAACCTTACTTGATGATAAAGGCAATGTGTTAAACTCATTTACTACTAACAACGATGGAGTTTTTAGTTTTGATGTTGATGCCAATAAAAACTTTAAGTTAACTGGAGAAAAAGACAACTACAAAGATGGTAATAATACTACCAACACTTTTGGTGATGAAGAAAACGTAGTAGCAGATGTTGTATTGCTTAAAGAAGAGGAAAAAGTAGCTGAAGTAGTTACCGAAAAGGTAATTAAAAAACCTAAAAAAGGTGACGATTTAGGAAAAGTATTGGGCTTTAATCCGCAAACCATTTATTTTGATTACGATAAATATAATATCCGACCAGATGCTATTGCTGATTTGAATGAAATTGTTAAAGTGATGAATGAAAATCCAACCATGACAATTGAATTGGGATCGCATACCGATTGTAGAGGTTCAGAAAATTTTAATCAGAAACTATCTAACAACAGAGCAAAAGCTTCGGCAAATTACATTAAAACAAGAATATCTAAACCGAGTAGAATTACAAGTAAAGGTTATGGAGAATCTAAATTGGTAAACGCTTGTCCTTGCGAGGGAGAAGATGTTACTAAATGTTCTGAAAAACAACATCAAAACAATAGACGTACAGAATTTATTGTTTTAAAAGAGTAATTTTTTTTTTGATTAGTTGATTTTAAACCACTACTCTTTTTTAAAGGGTAGTGGTTTTTTACTCACTCCAAAGTTATCATGCGATAATTTTTCCCCCTCTTTATGAAGAGAGAGGGGGGTTAAGGAGAGGGTTAAGAACAAATTTTATAATAGAAATGTGTGAATTGTGTAACATATGCCACAAGTTATGTAACACATTCCGTAGTAATCATGCTCACCTTTGTTTAGTGAGAACTAATCTCGCGCCTTACTAAACTAAATTTATCATGAAAAAACCTTTATCTACCTTTTTGACAGCAGCTTTTCTGCTTTCAACCCCCACTATCATTTTCGGACAAGCACCTAACTTAGGTACTACAGCCAATTTTGTTTTATTTTCTACTGATGGTGCAGTAACCAATACAGGCATTACTCATTTAACAGGAAAAGTAGGAACCAACAACGGTTCTAATACTGGTTTTGGAAATGTAAATGGCGGAATGCACGCAGCTGATGGAGTAACCTCACAAGCAGCAGCAGATTTATTGGTTGCTTATAATCAATTAAATAATGCCACTCCAGGGTTCTTTCCCGCACCTTTACTTGGAAACGGAACAACACTCAATGCAGGTATTTATGCTGTAACAGGAGCTTCTACATTAAATGGAACGCTTATTTTAGATGCACAAAATAATCCAAGTGCAGTATTTATTTTTCAAATTTCCGGACCACTTTCTACCAATGCCAATTCAAAAGTTAAATTAATTAACGGAGCTCAAGCATGTAATGTGTTTTGGAAAGTGGAAGGTTTGGTAAGTATGGCAGCAGGAACTTCTATGAAAGGAACTGTAATTGCTAATAATGCTGGAATTACTATGAACAGTAATGATACCTTAGAAGGTAGAGCACTTTCTACCACAGGAGCGATTATGATTGACGGAGTATTAGCTTATACGCCAATTGGTTGCGGAAGTCCTGTACTTACAGGACCAATAGCTCCTTCTCTTGGAGAAGCAGGTTGTTACGGAATATTTTCTGCTGATGGACCAGTTCAAAATGCAGGAACAAGTAATGTTGTTGGTGATGTTGGAACGAATGTAGGATTAACTACAGGTTTCAATGCGTTATTAGTTACCGGAACTATTCATGCTACTCCAGATATTTCTACAGCAAATGCTGCTGCAGATTTATTAGTGGCTTACAACTATGCAGTTGCTCTTCCTCATGATATTGAATTACTTTATCCTGCACAGTTTGGAGGTAACTTGGTATTAACACCACATACTTATATTCTAAACGGTGGAACAACTTTTACTGATACACTTTATCTTAATGCACAAGGAGTTGCCAGTGCAGTATTTGTTATAAAAGTAGAAGGAGCATTCCAAACAAGTACTTTTTCTAATGTAGTTCTTATTAATGGAACTCAGGCAAAAAATGTATTTTGGATGGTAAACGGTGCTGTAGATATAGCCGATAGTTCAATTTTTAATGGAACCATTATTTCTCAAGGAGCAATTGATTTATATACCGGAGTTGAAATTAATGGACGAGCGTTAACCGGAGTTGGTTCGTTAACAACCAATGCTATTAATAGTGCTGCTGATATTGTTTTGGGTAATTGTAATGTAGTTTCTATTAATGAAATAAATGCAAACACAACGGTTACTATTTATCCTAACCCATTTACTAACTCAACAACCATTACCTTAGATAATATGGATAACTTCAACAAAGTTGAATTACGTTTATATACTATTTTAGGAGAAGAAATAATGAGTACAAACATTACTTCAACTTCAACTACTATTAATACAAGTAACCTTTCTTCGGGAGTTTATTTTTATAAAGTAATTGGAGATAACCAACTCATAAAATCAGGCAAACTAGTTTCTCAACAATAATTTTTAGTTTTTTTAAAACTCTTCCCGCATCTTATTCATTTAGGGTGCGGGTTTTTTTAGCCCCCTAAATCCCCCGAAGGAGGACTTTTCCATCACACAAAGCCGTTTTAGTTAATGGTTATTTGTTAAAGGTGTTTCCCCAATATTTTCGTCATTCTCGAAATTTAGCAGTGCAACGGAAAAATTATCGGGAATCTTAAGGGGTAGCCACCAATGCACGAATGAGTTGTTATTGGTTTTTTGGCTTTCAAATCAATAGCGTCTTTGCGTCTTTGCGAGAGATTTAGCGTACTTTGCGGTTAAACCCTTGCCACGAAGTTTATGCGTTGGCTTATTGCATTGGAGCTGAAGCAGTCTGTTAAATAGAAGTACAAAACACTAACAACCAATTGACTGATTTATAAACTATTTTTTGTATGTTTGGGGGAAATATGTATGATGCTTTTTTGAGCTTTATCATACATGTCTACCTGTATTTGGTTAAGGTGTGTATGATTGAGTCATACATACATATAAGTTGTAATGTATTATAAATGTTTGTACCAAAGTCATATCGAATTAGACACAAAATCTTAGAACTTTTAAGACAGAAAAGAAGTATACAGCAACTAAATAAAAAAAACATAGATGAATCAATGTTGACAATACAAGAAATTGCTGACACCTTAAATTTGTCTTATAATGATGTTGATGGGCAATTAAATGTTCTATGGAAAAGGGGAGAAGTGATTGATGAAAACACAAATGTAATACCGAGATTTATAATACAAGCCGAAGGAATTGCTTCTGCATCATCTAATAAATATTTAATTGAAGGGAAAACCATAAACTCTGAACTTTTTAATAATTATGCATCTGGATTTTTTCAGATAATAATTGCAATTACTGCTATATCTACTCTTTTCTTTACAATCTCTACGGACAATTCAACAAACGAAAGATTAGATAAATTAGAACAAAAACTGGAGAATACATTAGTACCCCAAACAGAATCATCAAAAGGTGGGTTAATTCAAAATAATTACGCTGACACCATTTTAATTAATCAAACCAATTCTCAAACTTCTGATACATTAAATTAAAAGATTTTATTTTTAAACTAAAGTTTAAAGCATTACGAAACATAGAATTGTCATTAAACAAAACATGATTAAAGCGAAGAAGGATATATTTAACCACTCCCTTACTCCAACTTATCCCACAAACGTAGTTTTAAATCTAAATCTAACACCATGTCGGTGAGCATTTTATACAATTCAAAATGTTGTACTATTTGGGCTTTATCGTTTAAAGGTTTAGAAATAGAAGGCTCAAAATGGTTTTTATTGGTGTAAATTGCAGCATACATTCTGTTTTCAACAAAAGAAAAAGCAATGTCTTTGTTTAGTTTTTCTTGGTAGGCAATCAGTTTTTCCATCATGCTTGAAGAAAGTACATAACGGGTTTCTATTTCATCTTCGCCATACACCACAAACAGCTCATTAAATTTACTATTTTCTAAGTTAATGATATGTCCTTCATTAAAAAATGATTGTAATTTTAGTCTGAACTTCCGTGTATTAGTAAGCTTTTTTCTCGATAAGACTAAAGTTTTATGTTTTAGTAGCTTGTTGAATTTTGCAGAAATAAAAATTCCCTGAAATAGTGTTTTTGAAAAGATAACATCCGAACGAACAATATACATTTCTGCAAACTGAATGGTGGTGTTGCCTATAATGCATTTTACATAATCTTCGCCTTCAACTACATCAAATTCATGAGACAGGGTGTTATCTAAAATCCCACTATTATTCATCACTTTTCTGGAAAATTTTTGTCGAGAAAGGAATTCCACATTATCATATAAGAACAATAACAACTCTACCAACACTTTGTTTTTATAAGTATGTTTTACTTTTTTAAACCTTCCTAAACCTATAGAAATGTTATAGCCGGGTAAAGCAATGGCAGTAAAAAAAGTAAAGAAAGCTAAAACAACGTACCAACTATGATCTTTATCAACGAGAGAAGAAAAATAGAACCCTAAAACATAGAAAACAATGGAGTAAAGAGCATATCGGATTATTTTACTATGAATCTCTTTTCTTGTTGTTTCTAGATTATCTAAAACAGGTTGGAGTTGTTCTTTATAAAATATATCGAAGTCTTTATTCAAATCATAAGAAGATTAGAGGAGGTTTTTAGCATCAATATTTTTTCTTTCCTCTTCTTCAATTTCCCAATAAGCAACGGGTTCAAATTTGAATAAATTAGTTAGCATAGATGCAGGAAAAGAGTTGATAGTGGTATTGTATTCATAAATGGCATCGTTGTAAAATCTTCTGGCAGCAGCAATATGTTCTTCGGTTTTGTTCCAAGTTTGTTGTAATTGCACGTAATTATTATTGGTTGAAATTATTTTGTCGTGTGTAACTTTATTTACCAACAAAGCTACATCGTGGTAAATTTTATTAAACTCAGGAGAGTGAAGATTATCCGTGTTTTGCGTAAGTAATTTCGTGTGCTGATTAGAAATTTCTGAGATTAATTGCTGCTCGTTGGCAATAGATGTATTGGCAATATGTACCAAATTTGGAATAAGATCAAAACGTTTTTTCAAATAGCTATCTAATGCCGATTCTGCTCTTCTGATGGCATTTTTCTTTTTGATGATTTTGTTGTAATTATACACCATTAATAGCAAAATCAATGCTACAACCACTAAAAATATACTTCCTGCTTCCATAGAGGTAAAAGTAGTACTTTTTTTGAATTTTGCAATTTTAGAATACGTATAACACCGATGCTGTGGATTGGCAAGGGTAAAATAGTTAAGAATCAATAAATTTTAGCGTCTCTGCGTCTTTGCGAGAAGAGTACAGTTAACAAATAACCATTAACAATTAATTTTTTTGCTTCTTTGCTCCCATAATTTATTAATTTCGCACTTCATTATAAAAAATGAGTATGAGCAAGTTCAACGAATATAAGGGATTAAACCTTCCTAATGTAGCCAAGCAAGTGCTGGATAAATGGGAAGAAAACAAGGTTTTTGAACAAAGTGTTACTTCACGTGATGAGAATAAACCGTTTGTATTTTTTGAAGGGCCACCTTCAGCTAATGGGTTACCGGGAATTCACCACGTAATGGCTCGTTCTATTAAAGATATTTTTTGCCGATACAAAACTTTAAAAGGCTACCAAGTAAAACGTAAAGCCGGATGGGATACGCACGGATTGCCGGTAGAATTAGGCGTAGAAAAAGAATTAGGAATTACTAAAGAAGATATTGGTAAAAAAATTACCATTGAAGAATACAACAACGCTTGTAAAGAAGCAGTAATGCGTTATACCGATGTATGGAATAACCTTACCCGCCAAATGGGTTATTGGGTAGATATGGATGACCCTTATATTACTTACGAGAACAAATACATTGAATCGGTGTGGTGGTTGTTAGGACAATTGCACCAAAAAGGCTTGATGTATAAGGGTTATACCATACAACCTTATTCGCCAAAAGCAGGCACAGGCTTAAGCTCTCATGAGTTGAACCAACCCGGCTGTTATCAAGATGTAAAAGATACGACTTGTGTTGCTCAATTTAAGATAAAAGATGCTACTAAGTTAGGTGTTGAAGAAGCTTACTTTTTAGCTTGGACAACTACTCCTTGGACCTTACCTTCAAACACCGCATTAGCTGTTGGACCTAAGATTGATTATGTGTTGGTGAAAACGTTTAATCGATATACAAGAGAACTTATTAATGTTTTAGTAGCTAAGGATTTGTTTGGTAGATATTTTGAACTTTCAGGAGCCGCTATATCTGGAAATAAAACTTATGATTCAATTTTTGACTTATATGAAGCTTATTTAAGAGGAGAAGAAGATGATTATGCAGTTGGTCAGACAGGAGATAAGATGCAAGGACTTATTATAAAAGAATTCAAGGGTGCTGATTTAGTAGGAATCCAATACGAACAATTATTGCCTTATGCCTTACCTTATGAAAATGCGGAGAATGCATTTAAAGTAATTCCCGGAGATTTTGTAACTACCGAAGATGGTACCGGTATAGTACACATTGCTCCCACCTTTGGTGCGGATGATGCCAAAGTAGCAAAAGATGCAGGAGTGCCACCTATGTTGGTGTTAGACGAAAATAATAATCCTGTTCCTTTGGTAGATTTACAAGGTAAATTCCGACCAGAAATGGGTGAGTTTGCAGGAAAATACGTAAAAAATGAATACTACAATGAAGGAGAAGTTCCTGAAAAATCAGTGGATGTAGAAATTGCCATTAAACTAAAAGAGGAAAACAAAGCTTTTAAAGTAGAAAAATATGAACACAGCTACCCACATTGTTGGAGAACCGACAAGCCTATTTTATACTATCCGTTAGACTCTTGGTTTATTAAAACCACTGCGGTAAAAGAACGCATGATAGCGTTGAATAAAACCATTAACTGGAAACCTGAAAGTACCGGAACAGGTCGTTTTGGTAACTGGCTGGAAAACTTAAACGATTGGAATTTATCTCGTTCTCGTTATTGGGGAATTCCAATTCCTATTTGGAGAACAGAAACAGGAGATGAAGAAATTTGTATCAGTTCGGTAGAGCAACTGAAAACCGAAATAGAAAAATCCATAGCAGCAGGTTTTATGTCTAATAATCCATTAGCCGATTTTGAAATAGGCAACATGGATAAAGCCAATTATGATAAATTCGATTTACATAAAAACTATGTGGATAATATCGTATTGGTAGCTGCTTCAGGCAAACCAATGAAACGCGAAACTGATTTAATTGATGTGTGGTTCGATTCAGGTTCTATGCCTTACGCACAACACCACTATCCTTTCGAAAAGCCCCACCTAACCTCCCCAAAGGGGAGGGACGAAGCTCCTAATTGGCAGACTGCTAGAACTTCTTCTTACACTCTTTTAAGGGAATTAAAAACTAAAAATAAAGAACAACAAACAGAAGCTGAAGAATTTTTATGGAAACAGCTTAGAGGAAAAAACCTTGAAGGATATAAATTTAGACGACAACATATTATTGATGAATTTATTGTAGATTTTGTTTGTCTTTCTAAAAATTTAGTAATTGAGATTGATGGTGGTTATCACAATGAACCTGAAGTAAAACAAGCTGATGAGGTAAGAACAGAGATATTAAATTCTTTAGGGTTTAAAGTTATTCGTTTTACAAATGAAGAGGTTATTAATGACATTGAAAATGTGTTATTAACCATTAAAAATGAGTTGATAGCAGCGGCTAGTGCGTTGGAAAACTCTCACCCTTTGGGGGAGTTGGAGGGGGCTTTCCCTGCAGATTTTATAGCTGAAGGTGTTGACCAAACACGTGGTTGGTTCTTTACTTTACATGCTATTGCTACTATGGTTTTTGATCATGTGGCTTACAAAAATGTAGTGTCTAATGGATTGGTTTTAGACAAAAATGGGCAGAAAATGAGTAAACGTTTAGGCAATGCTGTTGATCCATTTGAAACCCTAGATAAATATGGTCCGGATGCTACACGTTGGTATATGATTACCAATGCACAACCTTGGGATAATTTAAAATTTGATTTAGAGGGAATTACCGAGGTACAACGTAAGTTTTTCGGAACGCTTTACAATACCTACGGTTTCTTTGCTTTGTATGCCAACTTAGATAATTTTACCTATGCCGAAGCAGAAGTACCTATAGAAAATCGTCCTGAAATTGACAGATGGATTATTTCTAAACTTAATTCGTTGATTAAGGATGTTGATGCAGCTTATCATACGTATGAACCAACCAGAGCAGGAAGAGCTATTCAGGAGTTTGTTAACGACCATTTAAGTAATTGGTACGTTCGCTTATGCAGAAGACGTTTTTGGAAAGGCGATTATTCCGAAGATAAAATTGCAGCTTACCAAACGCTTTATACTTGCTTGGAAGTAGTAGCTCAATTAGCTTCGCCTATAGCTCCATTTTATTCTGATAAATTATATACTGATTTAGCTAGTATTAGTGGTAAAGGAAACACAACATCAGTGCATTTATCAGATTTCCCAACAGTAAATGAAAGTGTGATAGACACCGATTTAGAGCAACGTATGGATATTGCTCAGCAAGTTTCTTCCATGGTGTTGAGTTTGCGTAAAAAAGAGCAAATAAAAGTGCGTCAACCCTTGCAAAAGCTAATGATACCTATTTTAAACCCAACTTTTAAACGTCAGTTACAAGAGGTTGCCGATTTAATTTTATCGGAAGTAAATGTAAAAGAAATTGAATATTTGGAAGATACTTCAGGTGTATTGGTAAAAAGTATTAAACCAAACTTTAAAACTCTGGGACCGAAGTATGGTAAGATAATGAAACAGATTGCTGCACAAGTAAATCAGTTTACACAAAACGATATACAGGAGTTTGAACGTAACCAAGGAGCAACGATTACCGTTGAAGGTCAGCAAGTGGAATTAGATAGTAATGATGTTGAAATTATTACACAAGACATTCCGGGTTGGTTAGTACAAACCGAAGGAGGACTTACGGTTGCTTTAGATATTACCATTTCTAAAGCATTAAAAGAAGAAGGTATTGCCAGAGAGTTTGTAAATCGTATTCAAAACTTACGTAAAGACAGTGGTTTTGAAGTGACAGATAAAATAGCACTTAAAATTTTGCAACACAATGAAATAAATGAAGCAATCAATAATAATAAAAACTATATTTGCACCGAAACTTTAACATCTCGTTTAGATGTAGTAAGTGAACTAAATGAGGGTGTTAGTGTAGAAATAGATCAAAACCTTTCCACATTAATTGCAATAGAAAAATTTAATTAAAAACGATAAAAAAAAGAATTATGGCAGATGTAAGATACTCAGATGAAGATTTAGCAGAATTTAAAGCTATCATAAACAAAAAATTAGAAGCTGCAAAAGCAGATTTAGAAGAGCTTTTGGCTACATTAAACTACAAAGGTGATAACGGCACTGATGATACTATTCATTCATTTAAAATGATGGAAGAAGGTGCAGCAACACTTTCTAGAGAAGAAGTAGCACAATTAGCAGGGAGACAAGAAAAATTTATTAAGCACTTAGAAAATGCCTTAATTCGTATTTCAAATAAAACTTACGGAGTTTGTAGAGTTACAGGAAAATTAATTCCTAAAGAAAGATTAAAAGCTGTACCTCACGCTACACTTAGCATTGAAGCAAAAGAAGCTCAAGGGTAAACCATAGTCTCAAGTTCGAAGTTTGATGTTAAATAATAAATTAAACTTCGAACTTATAATTTTCAATTAAATGAAATTCCGTTTTTTAACGCATCCTCTTTTTATTACCTTTTTGGTGTTATTTATTGACCAAGCTTCAAAGTTTTGGGTAAAAACCAATATGATGTTATCTCAAGAATTTCCGGTATTAGGTAATTGGTTTTACATTCATTTTACTGAAAATAGGGGAATGGCTTTTGGGATGGAATTTGGCGGTGAATACGGCAAACTAGCCCTTAGTTTGTTTAGAATTGTAGCAGTATCCGGAATTGGGTATGTTTTATTTACATTACCTAAAACAGCTCCTAAAGGCTTAAAAATATGTGGAGCACTGGTTTTTGCCGGAGCTTTAGGAAATATTATTGATAGTGCTTTTTATGGAGTAATTTTCAACGAAAGTTTTAACCAAGTAGCTACTTTTTTACCTGAAGAAGGTGGCTATGCTCCTTTTTTGCACGGTTGGGTGGTGGATATGTTTTGGTTTCCTTTGATGGAAGGTACTTTTCCGGAATGGTTTCCAATTTGGGGTGGAGAAGATTTTTTGTTTTTTCGACCAGTATTTAATGTAGCCGATGCCGCTATTTCTGTAGGTATTGTGCTTATCTTCATTTTCCAGAAAAAATTCTTTAAGAAAGAAGTTGTTGAGGTGGAAGAGAATAATAATTAATTTCTTAACAATTCATTATTTCTCAACCAGATTAATAGGTAAACTTTCGAGTTTAAGCGAAATCACTATTTTTGTTCCATGAATATAGCAAATAAAGTAATATGGGTTACAGGAGCTTCTTCTGGAATAGGAGAGGCATTAGTTTATGAATTAGCTAAAAGAAACTGTAAGTTAATTCTATCGGCACGAAGAGAAGCAGAACTGCAACGCGTAAAAAAAAATACCAACTTACCGGATGAGCAAATATTAATTTTACCTATAGATTTAGAACAGTTTAAAAATGCTCAAACATGGGTAAATAAAGCAATAGAGAAATTTAGTACTATAGATATATTAATAAATAATGGAGGAATTAGTCAGAAAAGTTTGGCTATGGAAACCACCGAAGCTGTTGAACAAAAATTTTGGAACATTAACTACTTTGGAAATGTAGCTCTCTCCAAAGCCGTATTACCTATAATGCAACAAAAAAAATATGGGAAAGTGGTAGTAATAACTTCTATTTTAGGGAAGTTTGGATTACCCCAACTCTCCACTTATGCAGCAACCAAACATGCACTTTATGGGTTTTACGAATCGTTGAGATTAGAATTGGTAAAAGATAATGTTTCTGTATTACTTGCTGCTCCGGGTTTTATTAATACACAAGTTTCTGTAAACGCCATAGATGGTGAAGGAAACATTACCAATGAAAATAGCGATGCTCAGCTTAATGGGATGAAACCTGATGTATTTGCTAAAAATTTGGTCAACGCAATAGTAAAAGACAAACAACACGTTTATATTGGTAAAAAAGAGCTGTTGACTATCCCATTTAAAACCTTGTTCCCCAAATTGTTTTATAAAATAATGCTAAAGCTAAGTAATAAAAAATAATTTTTGTAGTATTGCTAATCTTATGATTAAAAACTACTTGTTACATATCACGCTTTATAAATCTTTGTTTTTAGCAAGTTTTGTTATGTTGATGATGTCTTGTAAGTCAACTAAAAATGTTGAAACTACAGTAGCAGAACCTCCAAAAGAAGTGGTTGAAGAAATTGAAGAAGAAGAACCTAAAGAAGAGTTAGGAGACATTTTAACAGAGTATCTGTCTTTAAAATATCCCGATAAAATTTTTGATAAATACCTTTATATTTCTGTTAAACATCAAAAAATGTATTTAATAGAAAATGGGATAACGGTTAAAACTTATCCTATTTCTACAGCAAAAAAAGGTATAGGAAGTCATCAAAACAGTAACAAAACACCGCCCGGATTACATACTGTAAAAAGAAAAATTGGCGAAGAAGTACCTTTAGGTGGAATTTTAGAAGCAAGAGAGTTTAATGGAAAACTAGCTGAAATTATTACCGACAAACGTAAAGCGGATGGCGATTATGTTACTACAAGAATTTTGTGGTTAGATGGCGAAGAAGTGGGGATTAATAAAGGGAGAAATGTGGATTCCTACAACAGGTACATTTATATTCATGGTACGCCTGAAGAGGGTTTTATTGGTCAGCCAGCTTCTCATGGCTGCATTAGAATGAAGAATACAGATGTAATAGAACTTTACGATATTATTGATGAAGGAACTCCCATCTATATTCTTAAAAGATAAGCAGGAGGAGGTAAATAGAAAACCCTATTTTTAGAAAACTCCTTAAATAAAATACCTTAATTTTATAGCAATTTTTTAAATGGTTATATTCATGGCATTTGTATATTTAGCAATAGGGTTGGTTTTGGGTTTTGTTATTGGTTTTTTGGTAAAAAAACTACAAAGCAATGGTAATGATAATGGTGCTGAAAGCCAACAAATGATAAAAGAACTTACCTTAGAAAATGGCAATCTTAAAGGAAGAATAGAATCCTCTCTTGAAGCATTTAGAAAGATTGAAACTAAAAATAATGAGTTAGAACAAAAAAAGAGCGAACTGATTTCTGAGAATGCTCGACTAACCAATGCGTATCAAAATATAGAAGTAAAATTGAAAGAGCAAAAAGACGAAATAAGTCAATTACAAGAAAAATTTACAACAGAATTTTCATTAATTGCCAACAAACTTCTTAAACAAAATGCTACTGATTTTGCTCAAGCAAATGAAAAAAGATTGAGTGAGATTTTAAATCCGTTGAAAGAGAATATCCAACAATTTGAGAAAAAAGTAGATGATACTTATGAAAAAGATTTTAAAGACAGAACCAAGTTAATAGAGCAAATACAATCGCTTGAAAAACTTAACCAGCAAATGAGTGAAGAGGCTCAAAACTTAACCAAGGCACTTAAGGGAGATAATAAAACACAAGGAAACTGGGGCGAATTAATTTTAGAAAAAGTGTTGGAAAGCTCCGGCTTAATAAAAGATGTAGAATACTCTACACAATACTCCACTTCTAATGATGAAGGAGCTAGAATTATGCCCGATGTTATCATTAATTTACCAGAAAAAAAACACATTATTGTAGATGCAAAAGTTTCGTTAGTAGCCTATCAGAACTATATTAATTGCGATAATGATGCTGAACAGGATGTTCATTTAAAAAACCATGTGCTTTCGGTAAAAACGCACATTAAAGGATTAAGTGAAAAACATTATGGAACAGGCAAAGGTTTAGATGCTCCTGATTTTGTATTATTGTTTATGCCCATAGAATCTTCTTTTGGATTAGCATTAAGAACAGATAATGAGTTATATCAATATGCATGGGATAGAAAAGTGGTTATTGTAACACCTTCTACCTTATTGGCAACACTTAGAACAGTAGCTTCTTTGTGGAAACAAGAAAAACAAACTGCAAATGCTATAGAAATTGCCCGACAAGCAGGAGCATTGCACGATAAGTTTGTTGGATTTTTAGATGATATGGACAAAGTTAAGCGAGGTATTGATAGCTCTAAAGATGCCTACGATAAAGCATTTAATAAACTAAAATCGGGGAGAGGTAATTTGATTGATGCCACTAAAAAACTAGAAGATTTAGGAGCTAAAACTAAAAAGCAAATGCCCGAAATTTATTTACCGGAAAACTATGAAGATGAAGAAAATAACTAATATCATATTTATTTTGTTTTTGTTGGGCATGTTTTTTTCTTGCTCCTCTTCACAAAATACTACCAACAGAAATGTCGCAGGAATTTATATGCCCGGAATTAATTTGTTGGATCCGGATATGTTGGCTTTTCATACAAATGATACGTTAACAGAGTTCCACTTTAGAATAAATTCTGCTAATATTCTTTATACCAAAAAGAGAGAAGATTCTACTTTTAGTGCCAATGTAAGGGTAACTTATGAATTGTATGAATTAGATTCCAAAACATTGTTGGATAGTGCCTCGCTTAATTTTGTTGACTATGGAAATAATAAAGAAAAGAAATTTTTAGATGGTGTTTTTATGTTAAATACGTTATTTGGAAAAATCTATACCATAAAAGTTACTTTTAATGATTTAAACAGAGATCAATACATCAAAAAGTCATTAAAATTAGATAAATCAAGCATATATAATGCTCAAAATTATTTAGTTTTAGATGATAAGCAAAACATCATATTTAAAAATTACTTGAAAAATAATACTACTTTTTACCTTAAAAAGAATGAATCAATAACCGATACTACTTTTGTTTTAAAATATTATAAATCAGATTTTCCTATAGCAAAACCACCTTTTTCTTCTAATGA
>LADZ01000014.1 GCA_000961845.1 Flavobacteriales bacterium BRH_c54 | reverse complement strand
CATCTCCATAAGGAGAATATAAAGCAGTATCATTTACATCACATAAAATAACGTAACTATTAGGAGTTAATAAAA
Source organism: Flavobacteriales bacterium BRH_c54 (assembly GCA_000961845.1). Lineage (GTDB taxonomy): Bacteria > Bacteroidota > Bacteroidia > Flavobacteriales_E > Vicingaceae > BRH-c54. Next base: position 59,699 of record LADZ01000014.1, on the reverse strand, counting down.
AGTTAGGTAATTGTTTTAATGTGGTAGAATTGATAAATTGCCACGAACCTAAATCAAACGTATTAGTTGAAGCATTATAAAGTTCCACAAATTCCTCTTCAGGTAACCCAACTTGTGGAGTTGGATCAGCAAAAATTTCATTAAAAATAATATCTCCCGAATTAGGTGTTACCAACACAAAGTAGGTAAAAGGTTCAGTTAAAATATTAATAGGGTTGGAAGCCGTATCTTCAACATTAATAACACTCAATATATAATTTTGCCCAGTAGCAAAAGCGGTAGCAAAAGTTAAGTGTACTAAGGAGCTATCCGTTACATCTCGTACGGCATTATTAGGGTTTCCTATACCGTTATCTACACTATAATTAGTTAGCGTTTGTGAAGTAGTTAAATCAACAGGCTCATTAAAATATACATCTAAATTAGTGGAATTGACTACCACAACTGAATCAATTGCCGGAGGAATATTATCAATAAAAGCACCTCCCGTTACATTAAAATCATCATAAAAAAACAAAGAAGAACGAGTGGAAGTATAATTACACAACACGCCAAAATAAGCAGATGAAATGTGGTTGTTGTCAGTAATACTGCCTTCTAAAAAATAATTGGTTCCTCCCAAGGTATCCGAAAACAATTGCCAGTTGCCCAATTGGTCGCGAGTAACTCTAACACTTAACGTTACAGATGAAGTATTTAATCTTCCGTTTGTTCCGTCAATAATCATGCTTTCGGTTGTTCCATCTTGACGATATAAACTTACCTCATCAGCAGTATTGCCTATTTTTACAAAATAACCATTTAACGGATTTTTTAAATCGAATTGGTCGGCTACCACATACACTTTAGCAAAATTGGTAGAAGAAGGATTAAAGCCGAATTCTACATAAAACTCCCAAACGGCATTATTGATAGATTGAGAAGGTGTGGCAGCATACATTATATCGTTTACAGCAGGCGCATTCAACTGAAACTGAAAAGCTCCATTTACATCAAAATTATTGGTATCTCCCGACCAAGTTGGGTTTATAGAAAAATCACCATCAGAAAAATCATCAGTAAATTGAGCATAGCTAACAGTTGATGCTAAAGCAAACAATATGAGAAAAATAAATCGTGTCATGACATCAAAAGTAACCAAATCTCTTTTATTTTTTGTTAATTAACCACTAACAAAATGAAAGATGGTTAATTTTTTTAAAATTTAGTAATAATTGAGCTTTCAAAATAGTGCCTCGAAAATTTAATTGATACTTTTGTCTGAAAATTTAAAACTTATACCCTATTTACAATGAAAGTAGCAGTAGTTGGTGCCACCGGAATGGTTGGTAATATAATGTTAAAAGTATTGGCAGAGCGTAATTTCCCTATTACGGAGCTTCTTCCCGTTGCTTCAGAAAAATCTGTTGGAAAAAGTATTACCTATAAAAATAAGGAATATACCATTATTAGTTTAGAAGCTGCAGTTGCTGCAAAACCAGATATTGCTATATTTTCTGCCGGAGGAGCAACTTCCTTAGAATGGGCTCCAAAATTTGCTGAAGTAGGAACAACAGTAATAGACAATTCTTCTGCTTGGAGAATGAACCCCAACAATAAATTGGTTGTCCCGGAAATTAATGCTAAGATATTAACCAAAACCGATAAAATTATAGCTAATCCTAATTGTTCTACTATTCAGCTAGTAATGGTATTAAATCCCTTACATCAAAAATATGGGATTAAAAGAGTAATTATTTCTACTTATCAATCTATTACCGGTACAGGAGTTAAAGCAGTAGAGCAACTTAACAATGAACAACAAGGCATTAAAGGAGAAATGGCTTATCCTTATCCTATAGATAAAAATTGTTTGCCACATTGCGATGTATTTACCGAAAATGGCTACACCAAAGAAGAGATAAAACTAATGACAGAACCAAAAAAAATTATGCAAGATGATAGTTTTAGCCTTACCGCTACCGCTGTTCGTGTACCTGTTGTTGGAGGACATTCAGAAAGTGTAAACATTGAGTTTAAGACCAATGTTGATGTTAATGAAATCAGAAAAATTTTACACGAAACTTCAGGAGTAGTATTACAAGATAATACAGATACTAATACTTATCCTATGCCTATTTATGCGGCTGATAAAGATGAGGTTTTTGTTGGAAGAATACGTAAAGATGAATCGCAGCCCAACACCATAAATTTATGGATAGTAGCCGATAATTTAAGAAAAGGAGCAGCTACCAATGCAATACAAATTGGCGAATATTTGGTAAAAAACGGATTAGTTTAATAAAAATAGAAAAAATATCTAAATGAACAACTACAATACACTTAAAGAACTAATAGCCATAGATTCACCATCGGGCTATACAGAAAATGCTTGTCAATATATTTTTAATTTACTAAAAAGCTATGGCTATCAACCGGAATATACCAACAAGGGAGCGGTAAAATGTGCTTTGGGAAAAAATCCAACGTTGGCTCTTGCTGCTCATGTTGATACATTGGGAGCTATTGTTTCGGGCATCAAATCTAACGGAACACTTTCTTTTTCTTTGTTAGGTGGCTTATCTTTAACCGGTGCTGAAGGCGAGTATGTAAAAATCATTACCCACGAAGGAAAAACTTATACCGGAACCATTTTATTAAACAACCCATCGGTACATGCTAATAATGAAAAAGAAAAAACCGAACGCTCTATTAAAAGCATGCACATTAGAATTGATGAAGAGGTTTACGATAAAGAAGATGTAGAAAAATTAGGCATTGAAGTTGGTGATATTATTTGTGTAGATGTAAAATATCAAGAACTAGAAAATGGTTTTATAAAATCCAGATTTTTAGATAACAAGGCAGGATGTTTTGTATTATTTGAATTGGCTAGAAGACTAAAAAATCAAAACAAAGAAGTGCCGGTAGAATTATTTTTCTCTAACTACGAAGAAGTTGGCCACGGAGGAACAGTAGGCTACTCCGAAAACATAAAAGAATTATTGGTATTAGATATGGGTGTTTTAGGAGATGACTGCCAAGGCAACGAAGTAAGTTGTTCTATTTGTGCTAAAGATTCTTCCGGTCCTTATGATTATACTTTTAGAAAAAAATTAGTGGATATAGCCAAGAAAAACAATATCCCTTATAAAATAGATGTTTATCCGCATTATGGTTCTGATGGTTCTGCTGCCTTACGTGCCGGAAATGATTTTAGAGTAGCCCTTATCGGAATGGGAGTAGCTGCATCGCATGGAACAGAAAGAACACACAAAAAAGGTATTGAAGCTACCATAGATTTATGTTTGGCTTACATCAATCAATACAACTAAAAAATGATTAAGTATAACCCTAAAAATTGGTTCGTACATATCTTATCTTTTCAAAAAAGCGATACCATTCGTATTTTATGGAAAGAGCTAATTTTAATGGCTTTACTTACCACTGCTATTTCCTACTTAGAAATTGAATTTATAGCTAAAGCATCATGGCATCGAGAATTAATGGCAGTTTATTCATTAGTAGGCTTTGTTTTGTCGTTACTGTTAGTATTTAGAACCAATACCGGTTACGACCGTTGGTGGGAAGGTAGAAAAAAATGGGGTGAATTGGTAAATAACACCAGAAATTTGGCAATAAAGATATCAAGTTCTTCGGTATTTAACCAACATGATAAAGATTTCTTTACCCGCATGATTCCTAATTACGCTTATGCCATGAAAGAACATTTACGTGAAGGTGTTAAGATGGATGAACTTTCTCTTACAGAAAGCGAAAAACAAGTATTGGAAAATAAAGAGCATAAAGTAAATTATATTGCCAAACTTATTTATGATAAACTACACGAAGTCAAATCAAGAAACGAGTTATCCGAAATAGAATACCTATCGTTAGATACTAATTTAAATGCCTTTGCCGATATAAACGGAGCCTGCGAAAGAATAAAAAATACTCCCATTCCCTACTCTTACAGTTTGTTCTTAAAAAAATTCGTTTTTATTTATGTAACCACCATGCCGTTAGCATTTGTAGCTTCTTTCGGATACTGGTCTGTATTAATTACCACCTTAGTTTTTTATGTTTTGGTGAGTATGGAAATTTTAGCAGAAGAAATTGAAGATCCTTTCGGAATTGATGATAATGACTTGCCTACCGATGAACTTTGTGAAAAAATTAAAGCTAATATTCAAGAAATATTAAACGATTAATACAAAGTAAATCATGTTAAATTAATAAATATTATTTTTGAATACTGAAATTTAACTAAATGTCGGACAGCATAATTATCATCCCTACCTACAACGAAAGAGAAAACCTTGAAAAAATGGTTAGAAAGGTCTTTTCTTTAAAAAAAGAGTTTCATCTTTTAATTGTAGACGATAATTCTCCTGATGGAACAGCGGGAATTGTAAAAGACTTACAAAAAGAATTTCCCGGCAAACTACATTTAGAAGAACGAAAAGGCAAACTAGGCTTAGGAACAGCCTATATTCATGGGTTTAAATGGGCATTAAAAAATAACTACGAATATATTTTTGAGATGGATTGCGATTTTTCTCATAATCCGAATGACTTAATAAAACTATACAATAGTTGTGCAAAAGAAGGTGCCGATTTAGCTATTGGTTCAAGATATGTAACAGGTGTAAATGTAGTAAATTGGCCTATGGGAAGGGTACTGATGTCATATTATGCTTCTGCTTATGTACGTTTAATTACAGGTATGAAAATTAGAGATACCACTTCCGGTTTTAAGTGTTATAAAAGAAGAGTATTAGAAAGAATTAAGTTAGATAAAATTAAATTTAAAGGTTATGCCTTCCAAATAGAAATGAAATTTACCACTTATAAGCTAGGCTTTAAAATAGTAGAAGTTCCCATAATTTTTACTGACAGATTAGAAGGTACTTCTAAAATGAGTAAAGGCATTTTTAAGGAAGCCATTTTAGGAGTTATTCAAATGAAAATTAATAGCTGGTTTAGAAAATATTAGCCACTTTCTTAAGTCATATATTTTGCTGATTTAAAACATCTTATATTTTCAATCTTTAAAATATTATAAAATCAAACTTATTTCTGTTAAAATTTATATCAAATAAATGTCCTACCTATTAAAATTAGGTACATTTGCTTTTAATTTTTTATTAAATAATTATAAATTAAAAACTTTTTTATCATGTCAAACATGTCAAAACACGAGGCTGAAGTTAAGGCTTTCATGGATCGCATTAGAAGTAAATATGCCCATGAAACAGAATTCATTCAGGCAGTTGAGGAAATTGCAGAAACAATTATTCCTTTCATTGCCAATCACCCAAAATATGTTAAGGCAAAAATCTTAGACAGAATGGTGGAGCCTGAAAGAACTATCATTTTCAGAGTTCCATGGATTGATGATAAAGGAGAAGTACAAATTAATACCGGATACAGAGTAGAATACAACTCTGCTATAGGTCCATATAAAGGTGGGTTACGTTTTCATCCATCAGTAAACCTTTCTATTCTTAAATTTTTAGGTTTTGAACAAACTTTTAAAAATGCATTAACTACTCTTCCTATGGGAGGTGGTAAAGGTGGTTCTGATTTCGACCCAAGAGGAAAATCAGATAATGAAGTAATGCGTTTTTGCCAATCATTTATGTCAGAATTATTTCGTCATATTGGTCCAAACACAGATGTGCCTGCCGGAGATATAGGTGTTGGAGCTAGGGAAATTGGTTATCTGTTTGGTCAGTATAAAAGATTAAAAAATGAATTTACAGGAGTTATAACAGGAAAAAGCTTTAACTGGGGAGGCTCATTACTTCGTCCTGAAGCTACCGGTTTTGGGGCAGTATATTTCTTACAATCTATGTTAGCTTCTAAAGGAATGGATATAAAAGGTAAAACTATTGCTGTTTCCGGTTTTGGTAATGTTGCTTGGGGAGTTACCAAAAAAGCTGCTGAGTTAGGTGCCAAAGTAGTCACTCTTTCTGGTCCTGATGGCTATATTTATGACCCAGATGGCGTTTCCGGTGAAAAAATAGAATACATGTTGGAATTAAGAGCCAGTAACAATGATGTTATTGAACCTTATGCTAAAAAATATGGCGTTAAATTTTTCCCAAACAAACATCCATGGGAACAAAAAGTAGATATTGCAATGCCTTGTGCTACACAAAATGAATTAAAAGCAGATGGAGCAGAAGCACTTATTAAAAATGGAGTGATTTGTATTGTTGAAGTAGCTAATATGCCAACTACTCCTGAGGCATTTAAAATCATTCAAAAAAGCAAAATTTTATTCTCACCGGGAAAAGCTTCAAATGCGGGAGGTGTAGCAACTTCAGGCTTAGAAATGAACCAAAACGCTACTCACTCTTATTGGTCTGCCAAAAAAGTTGACCAACGTTTAAAAAGCATTATGGAGTGTATTCACAAAGAATGTATGAAATACGGAAAAGAAGGCGATTACGTGGATTACTTTAAAGGTGCTAATATTGCCGGTTTTGTAAAAGTTGCTGATGCAATGATTGACCAAGGTGTAGTTTAATTTTACACCTTATAACAAAATAAAAAGAGGTTGTTCCAATTTAGGTTCAACCTCTTTTAGTTTTATATCCCAAAATCCATTATTTTTGAATTTTTTATATCTTAACTTGTCTTACTCATCACTATGAAAAAAATTTTAACCCTTTTATTAGTAGCTTTTCAAAGCATAGCTTTTGCTCAAGAAACCTTTATTGTAAACGGAACACACCACAACATCAATAATTATTATGCATTTACTAATGCTACTATTTATCAAGATTATAAAACCATAATAGAAAATGGTACTTTATTAATTTATGATGGAAAAGTTGTTGAAATTGGTGAAGGCAAAAAAGTTAAACTTCCTAAAAATACAGTGATTTATGATTTAAAAGGAAAATTTATCTACCCTTCATTTATCGATTTATCCAGCAATTATGGAATGCCAGAAATAAAAAAAGACAGCAAACCAAACTATAGCCCTCAAATGGAAACCAATAACCAAGGGGCATTCAATTGGAATCAAGCTATAAAACCAGAAGTAGAAGCAAGTAAATTATTTACTCCTGTACAAAAACAAGCTGAAGAATACAGAAAAATTGGTTTTGGAAGTGTTTTAACGCATCAACAAGATGGTATTATTAGAGGGGTTTCTGCTTTGGTTACTCTTGGTGATGAGAAAGCTCAACTAATGCTCATTAATGAAAAAGTTGCCGGACATCTTTCTTTTGATAAGGGCTCGTCCACACAAGATTATCCGGGTTCATTAATGGGGGCTATCGCTTTAATTCGTCAAACCTATTATGATGTAGATTGGATGTATAACAACAATCATTTTAAAGAAAACAACCTTTCATTAAAAGCTATTTTAGATAATTGGGAATTACCTCAAATTTTTGAAGTGAAAGATAAATTAGACATTCTTAGAGCTGATAAAATAGGCGATGAATTTAATACGCAATACATTTTCGTTGGGAATGGAGATGAATACCAACGTCTGAAAGAAATAAAAGCTACTGAAGGAAAAATAATTGTACCTATCAATTTTCCTGAACCATTTGACGTTGAAGATCCTTATGAAGCATTGAAAGTAGCTTATTCATCTGTAAAACATTGGGAATTGGCTCCTTATAATTTAAAACTATTAGCTGATAGTGCCATCGATTTTACAATTACCTCAGACGGATTAAAAGATAAAAAAGATTTTTTACCCAACCTAAGACAAGCAGTAAAATACGGACTAACAGAAGAAAATGCACTAAAAGCACTTACCTTTAATCCTGCTCAATTTATTAGCGAATATGACAATGTAGGAAGTTTAGAAAAAAACAAATTGGCGAATTTCATAATCACTTCAGAAAATATTTTTGAAGAAAAAGCCATTATTCACGAAAATTGGGTAAAAGGCAAACAACATATTATTAAAGACTATAATGCTTTTGATATTAGAGGAAAATATGATGTTAATGTTAACGGTAAATTATATGAACTAAAAGTAAACGGTTCTGAAGATAAACCACAAGGCACCATTTACATTGTTAATGGAAAAGATACAATAAAGCAAAAAACAACAATTACTGTTAAAGGGAATTTAATTAACTTAAGTTTCAACGTTGCTGATTCTGCTGCTGAACCTGCTTATTTAAGATTATCGGGAGTTATCAACTACAACAATGTAATTTGGGATGGAAACGGACAATTACCTAACGGAGATTGGGTAAAATGGTCGGCTATCAGAAAAGAAAATGACAAAAAAGATGACAAAAAAGATATAGAAAACAATGATAGTTTAACTGTTCCAATAATTAAATATCCTTTGATGGCTTACGGACAAGATTCTTTGCCAACAGCCAAAACAATGCTTATAAAAAACACAACTGTTTGGACTAATGAAACTGATGGGATTTTAAAAAATACCGATGTGTTAATTCAAGATGGTAAAATTGCAGCTATCGGGAAAGATTTGGTTGCCGAAGAAGGTGTTGAAGTGATAGACGGAACTAATAAACATTTAACAGCAGGAATTATTGATGAACATTCTCATATCGCCATTAGTAGAGGAGTAAACGAATGTACACAAGCGGTAACTGCTGAAGTAAGTATTGCAGATGTAGTAAATTCAGACGACATCAACATTTACCGTCAGTTAGCTGGAGGAGTTGTTGCTGCACAGTTACTCCATGGTTCTTGCAACCCTATTGGTGGACAATCGGCACTCATTAAATTAAAGTGGGGACATTCTCCGGAAGAAATGAAAATAGACACCAAAGATGGATTTATCAAATTTGCTTTAGGTGAAAATGTAAAACAATCTAATTGGGGACCATTTAATACTGTTCGTTTTCCCCAGACACGAATGGGTGTTGAGCAAGTATATTATGATGCTTTTACCAGAGCTAAAGAATATCAAGCAAAATGGGATGCTTTTGCTAAACTTAATCCAAAAGAAAAAGACAAATCCGAAGCTCCAAGAATAGATTTAGAATTAGAAACACTAAACGAAATTCTTAATAAAGAACGTTTTATTTCATGCCACTCATATGTTCAGTCCGAAATTAATATGTTAATGCATGTAGGAGATTCTATGGGTTTTACTGTAAACACCTTTACTCATATTTTAGAAGGTTATAAGGTAGCTGATAAAATGAAAAACCATGGAGCAGCAGGATCTACTTTCTCAGATTGGTGGGCTTACAAATACGAAGTAAATGATGCTATTCCTTACAACGGAGCAATTATGCATCATGAGGGCGTTTTAACTGCCTTCAACTCTGATGATGCCGAAATGGGAAGAAGATTAAACCAAGAAGCTGCTAAAGCAATTAAATATGGTGGAGTTTCTGAAGAAGAAGCCCTTAAATTTGTAACCTTAAACCCTGCAAAAATGCTTCACTTAGATGATAGAATGGGAAGTATAAAAATTGGTAAAGATGCCTGTATAGTGCTGTGGAACGACCATCCGCTATCAGTTTATGCTACTGTTAGTAAAACCATTATTGATGGTGCAATCTACTTTGATAGTGAATGGGATAAATTGTTAGCCAAAAAAAATAAAGAAGAAAAAGCAGCCATCATCAATAAAATGATTGCCGAAAAGAAAGAGGGTAAAAAAACGCAACCTGCTAAAAGTAAAAAACCAACGCTTTATCATTGTGATACTGTTGGAGAATAATTAAAAAAAGAGGGTTTAGTAACAATAAACCGTTTCCTGATAACTGTATAACTGTGAACTGACAAACTAATAAAAACATGAAAACAAAAATCATCATCCTATTAACAATATACTTTCAACTTTGTGCTTTTAATTTATTAGCTCAAGTTCCTAGTCCGGCACCTCAGCAAAAAGGAGCTGTTTTATTACAAAACGGAATTGCTCACCTAGGCAATGGAGAAATTATAGAAAATGCTGTAATTGGTTTTGAAAATGGAAAAATTACGCTTGTTGCTGATGCCAGAGTGGTAAAAATAGACCCTTCTTCTTACGATACTATCATTAACATTGAAGGGAAGCATGTATATCCGGGAATTATTGCTCCCAATTCTACTTTAGGTTTAACCGAAATTGATGCTGTTAGGGCGACACAAGATAATGATGAAACAGGAATTTTAAATCCTCATGTCCGTTCTATTATTGCTTATAATACAGAATCAAATATTACTACAACTGTTCGCTTTAATGGAGTTTTAATGGGGCAAATAACACCAAGAGGAGGATTAATTTCAGGCACTTCATCTATCGTTCAGTTTGATGCTTGGAATTGGGAAGATGCCATTTACAAAGAGGATGATGGTATTCATATTAATTGGCCAAATATGTATCAACGTTGGGGAGGAAAAGAAAATAAAGAATATGACAACACCAAGAAAGAGCTTAATGATTTTTTTGAAAATGCTAAAGTTTACTGTAAAGTTGCAAATCATGCCGAAATAAACATTCGATTTGAAAGTGTTAGAGGGCTATTTGATAGTAGTAAAAAACTCTTTATCCATACCGATTATATTAAAGAAATTACTGAAGCCATCACCTTTGTAAAAAAATTTGATCTTAAAAATGTTGTTCTTGTAGGTGCTTATGATGCATGGATGATAGCGGAATTGTTAAAAGAAAACAATATCTCTGTAATTCTTAAAAGAGTACATTCTTTACCGGAAAGACAAGAAGAAGATGTTTATTTACCCTATAAAATGCCTAAAATATTGTTTGATGCAGGTATTTTATTTTGTTTAGAAAATGCAGGAGATATGGAAGCCATGAATACCAGAAACCTACCGTTTTATGCAGGAACTGCTGCTGCTTACGGATTAACCAAAGAGCAAGCTTTACAAAGCATTACCCTCAACACTGCTAAAATTTTAGGTATAGACCAAACTTGTGGCAGTTTAGAAATTGGTAAAGATGCTACACTTTTTATTTCTACAGGAGATGCCTTAGACATGAAAACTAACAATGTAGAATTAGCTTTTATTCAAGGAAGAAAAATTGACTTAAGTAGCCGCCAAAAAAATCTTTACGAAAAGTATAGTAAAAAATACAAACAACAACAATAAATGGATATTTGTGAAGCAACTTCCTTAGAAAGAGAAAAAGTTAACCGACATCCTTGGGAATTAGCACGAATTGAGGTAGTAAAAAATTTCTTAACCCCTATTATTGCCAAAAAACCAAATGCTACTATTCTCGATTTAGGTTGTGGAGATGTGTTTGTTGCTCAGCAATTAGCTTACCAATACCCAAAAGCTACTTTTCACTGTGTGGATATTGCTTTTACGTCTAAAATAATTGCTACTATTTCCGAACCTATAAAAAACTTGCCTATTTCACTTTATTCCTCTACTCAAGAGCTTAACAACTCTATTTCAAATAAAGTAGATGTGGTTTTATTGTTAGATGTAATTGAACATATTGAGGATGAAATCACTTTTTTAAAAGAACTTAACCAATCAGGGTTAATTGACAATAACACCAAAATTATTATTACTGTTCCGGCATATCAACAACTATTTAGCAACCATGATGTTTATTTAAAACATTTCAGAAGATATAACATTGCCTTATTAAATGACCACCTCCAACAAGCAGGTTTTAAAAGCCAACAAACAGGTTATTTTTTTATTTCGCTGTTGTTAGTGAGGGTGTTTCAAAAATTGTTTCAAGGCAAAAAAACTGTTGATGTTGAAAAAGGCATTGGATCGTACCAATCAAAAGGTTGGGCGGACACCATTTTTGTAAAAACCTTGTATTTGGATTTTTTAATCGGTAATTTTTTTAGAGCTTTGGGAATTAAACTGCCCGGATTGTCTTGTTTTTCAATATGTCAACAACAGCCGTCATAATACCCTGCTACAACGAAGGCAAAAGGCTAAACAAAGAAGCTTTTTTGTCTTTTTTAACCGCTAACAAAGCGTATCAGCTATTTTTTGTAGATGATGGTAGTACAGACAACACATTTAAAGTGCTGACCGAACTTCAAGCCCAAAATCCAACTCAAGTTAACATTCTAAAAAACAATAAAAACCTAGGAAAAGGCGAAAGCGTTAGAAAAGGAATGATAGCAGCTTACAACACCCAAAAATTTACTCAAATAGGTTTTTTAGATGCTGATTTATCAACTCCTTTAACGGAGTTCGTAGTTTTAACCGATATTCTTACTCAACACAATAAAAAAGCAGTATTTGGTTCTCGATTAAAGCGTGTTGGAGCTACTATTGAACGTTCACCAATAAGACATTTGGTAGGGAGGTTTTTTGCTACCTTAATTGGTTGGACTATCAAAATTCCATTTTACGATACCCAATGTGGTGCCAAAGTTTTTAGTAATGATGTTATTCCAACCATTAGTTCAACCCCATTTGTGTCTCGTTGGTTATTTGATGTTGAAATTATTTTACGACTAAAACAATTTTTAGGAAAAGAGGTAACTTCACTGCTTTATGAATATCCCATAAATAATTGGAGCGAAGTAGAAGGCTCAAAAATTACTTGGAAGGATGGAATAAAAATTCCATTGGAATTGTTTAAGATAAAGGTTACTTCTAAAAAGAATCAACATTAATCTGCTGGTTTTATTTTTGTAAAGCACTTTCTATTAGATACACTTTATGTTTCTCTAAAAGATTAAGTTTTATCCAGCCTAATTTATTGGTATTTCTAAATTTAATCCCAATGTATTTTTCTTGGTTTAAAGGAAAAGAAAAGCAGTCATTTTTATTGATAAAAGCACTAAAAAAAGTTGTGTCATTATTTTGACCAACAACCTGTCCAGTAGTACTTTCTGTTGCTTCCAAAATACTACTATTTGAAAAAAATTGATCTTTAGTTTCAATTACACCTCCATTCGATAGGTGGATAATTTTAAATACGTTGTTTACATTATAAATACTATCTAATGAAAAGTTTCTATAACAGGAGTGAAATGTTCTATAATAGACATTTACAGGTGAGTTTCCAGAGATTAATGTATCTTGATGTATAAAAATAGTATCAGAATTTATATAACCTAAGATTTGTATATCGGAATGAAGTGATTTTACTTTAGATTGAGGTTTTTGAACAGTACTTGGTCCTTGTAAAATAATGGCCTCAAACTCTATATCATCTGTACCATCTTTATTAAGGTCAATTTTATAAATCTTTGGCGTAATTAAAGTCCCTATAAGTGTATCTCCAATTGGAGTCACTTTAGCATCATTATTATTCCCAACCACTATGGAGGTTTTTTGTATTTCTTCAATATATTCCTTCTTACATCCTAAAGTAAATAGTAGAATGATAATAGAGAATAGAGTCAATATATTTCTGAGCAGTTTCACTCCCCTAAATTACAAAAAAAGTTTATGCTATTAGCTCTAAAAAAAGCTAATTACCAAATCATCTATATAAACCTCGTTTTGTCCCCTATTCCAGATGTAAGCTTTAATAATATTGTATTTATTTAATAGTTTTCTATCATCTAAATAAAAAAACACCTCTTCTTTATTCCACTTATTTGCTTTGTATTTAGTTGAAACAATGTCTTTCCCCTGCCATTTTATTAGTTCATTTTTTCGATTTTCTACTATAAAGACAACTGCCAAATCAACTGTATCACTACTTGAGTATATGTTGGCACTTATGTAAGCTGTTTTAAAGTTTTCTGTATTTATTTTGTATATTTTTTCCTGAAATATAACACTATATTGTTGTTGTGGAGAAAGGAGGCAGCTATTTGGTTTGCTTAATGCAGCTTCGTTAGTTATGGTATGATTGTTTTGTAATGAGTAAGAATATTCATCATCCATATTTACATTATAGGTTGCGTCTAGCTTTGATGGGATAAAATTGAGTTTAATAGTGTGTTTCTTATAAAAAACTGCCATTTTTTTGTTAAAATAATCCTCTCCATTATAAGATGGTTCTAAATAAAATACGGAATTTGGATAAGCTGAGAGAGAAGGTGTTGAAATTCGAGATTTACTTGATTTTTCGATTATACTTTGTCGATTATTCATTTCCTTCCGATAGGTAAATACTTTTGAAGATAAAATGTCTGAAATTGTTAAATTATAATTATTTTTTGAGATAATAAAAACAGATAAAATAATAAACGAAGTAGCTGTTATTACATTTCTACTAATATTAGCTTTTAAGTTGATTGATATAAATTCATTTAAGTTACTTAACAAAAAAATCCACCCTATCAAAAATATCCAATAACTTACATTTAAAGCTCTAGGCAATAGTTCTCCTCCGTACCATAAACTTAGCGAAACACTTGCTGCAATCATTAAAAAAAGAGAAATAATCACAAAAACAACTACTAACCACCTTGTTTTTCTTATTTGTGGGATTTTTATGATGGATTGATTCTTAATAACTATAAATAAAAACGATAGTATAAATATTTCCCATGATAACCACCACGAAATAAATAACTGTATTCCTTCATAAAAGCTTTGTAAAATTATATTTACCAATAACATCAAATCAACCTCATTAAAAGAGTTGTTTCTAATGAAATTCCCTGGAGCTACTAAAACAATTGTACTACAAACAATTACAATTGAAATGAAAAACATAAGTTTCTTGCTAATTATTTTATTTATAATAAACTTATAGAATAAAAAGAGAATTAGCCCAACAAAAACAACCACCATAGAAGTTTCGTTCGACCCACATATTGCTATAATAAAAATGGCGTTAAGTATATAATATTTCCATCTGTTTATGTTCTTATTATCGTTAATAATATTCACAAAAAAATGTAACAATAAAATATTAGCTAATTGATAAGTTATAGCTCCGGGCATCCAATAAATACCTTGAACTAATATTGGCATATTATTAAGATAAACTCCTGTTAATAAGCAAGTAAAAAACAAAACAACATAAGTAGGTTTATTATTAAATATTAGTTTAACAAACCTATAAATAGCATGAAGCGTCAGTAATATTAGAGTTATTGCATAGAGTTTATACAATAAATTCGAATTAAAAACCAAAGGGTGCAGACTGAGTATAAATGTAGAAAAAAAACGACCAGTCCAGTGAACATACCAATCATATTGTGCTTGGAAAAACCCCATAGATTTTACTTTGTAAGCAAACACAAAATCATCTGCCGATGGATAATTAAAAAAAGCAACAAACAAAAATGGCAATATTATCAACCCTGATATTATTCCAAACCAAACTTTTACAAAGTTTTCTTTCATTTTTTAAATTCTTTATAATAAGCTTCTTTTGCAAGTTTTAACATGGGCAAATCCCCTTTAGTATCGCCATAAGCAATGATGTAATAGTTAGAAAGTTGGTATCTTTCTTTTATTCTAATTACTTTTTCTTCTCCATGGCAGTTATTGCCTTTAATCTTTCCAGAAACATCTCCATCAACAACTTCTAATTGAGTAGCTATTAGGGCAAATCCATTTTCATTACACCAAGGCTCTAAATAATTTGCAAAAGATGCAGAAACAATAGCTATTTCATAGCCTAATGCTTTATATTCTAAAAGTTTAGTAAAAGCATCTTCTAATAATATTTTAGGAATAATATATTGAGCAAATTGTTGTGATTTTTCATTAAACTGTTTATCATCCACTCCTTTAAAATAAAATGTAATTAACTTTTCTTTTGCTTTGCTATTGTTGTAAAAACCTAACATGTAAAGAACTAATATCGGAAAGTGTAAAAGCAACCCAAACCAATATGTTAGAGTTCCGTGATAGAATTTTATAAATTCACCAAAACTATCCTTTGATGTAATGGTTCCATCAAAATCACATAAAACTAATGTTGGTTTTTCCCCCATTTCACTTCATATAAATCACAAAAGCATATAGTAAAACCCATAATGATATAAGTATTCTTATAAAATTGTCTTTAAAGAAGATATCGGTAGGTGAACCTGAATTATTTTCCACAAAAATTATTTGGTAATATCTTAATATCCCCATAATTACCAATAGCGATGATGAAAAAATAATATACTCTTTTATACCTGTATAAGGCGTAGAAAAAGTGTACATAATATAACTTACCATTATTAAAGCAGATACAATTATTAAGGAATAATTAATGAACTCTAAGTTGTATTTTTTGGATACTTTTCTAACTGCTTCATTATTTGAAACAATTAAATAATCATCTCTTCTTTTTGCAATTACTAAAAACAATGAAAGTAAAAATGTTAGTAAAAACAACCATTTGGAGATTAGAACACCTACTATTACACCACCTACAATTACTCTTAATACAAAGCCTAATGAAACGATTGTAATATCTAGAATGGCTACATTCTTTCCTCCTAAAGAATAAAATAGATTTAATAAAAAGTAAATGGAAATTACAGCTATTGCTTCTATAGGAAGCGATAAAGATAAAAGACATGCAAAGAATAAAAGTGCAACAAAAACATAAATTGCTTTTCTTACTGTTATTTTGCCTGCTGCTAATGCTCTTTTAGATTTTTCAGGATGATTTTTATCTTGTTCTAAGTCTCTAATGTCATTTATAATATAAATAGAGCTTGCAACCAATGAAAACATAAAAAACCCAATTAGTAAATCTTGTAAATTGTTGTATTTAAATAAAACTCCACCAAAAAATGCAGGTAAAAAAATAAAAAGATTTTTAACCCAATGTTTTATTCTTATAAGAGAAATTACTGTTTGCATCATAATTATTTTTGGCAAATTAATGTAAAATGCGGATATAACAGCATAGTTCTGTAACTTTTTGTAATTTCTTTAAACCCCATATTAGTCAATTCGTTTTGCAGCTCTACCGAATTTGGTTCGCTTCCAATTTCTCCTGAAAATACCATATCATGAATTTTATTCCAATAATGTAATGGATTCTTTCTGTCTATATCTTTAATAATAAGAATGGACTCTTCATTCATCATATCGAAAATATTTTTAAGAAATATAATTTGATTATACTTAGGTATATGGTGTAGCACATCAATTAAAGTAATGTATTTAAATGAATTAATTTCTTGGGGGAGAATATTACCATTATATTTTTTAAACTCAGAAGGAACATTTATATTTTTAAATATTTTTTTGGCATTCTCAATCAATTTATCATCAATTTCAATCCCGTAAACTTTTTCAGGATTTTTATAAGTAGCAACCAAAGATAAAAACATGCCTGATCCACAACCAATATCAAAAATACTTTCATGTTCAGGAATTATATCTAATAAATCATCAAAAGGACAAACCATTGGTCGATAACTTATTTTGAGTTTATCTATAAATCCAATTTTTTTAGGTTGGTACTTTTGAAGTGTTTTAATCAGTTCTTGCTTGCTAATTGACATCATCCTTTTTGTTTAAAAATATTTTCTCTTTTTCTACTTTTATGAGGTATTCTATGTCCATTTCTAACACTTCTTCAAAAGGCAAATCCCAATCTTTGGCTTTTTGTTCAATTAATTCGATGTACGAAGGAGAAGACAAAATATGATTTTTAATTTTTTCTCTTATTATTAGGTTATTTTTATTTTCAATATAACTAATAAGCGTATCATTTTCTTGTATATAACCTAACTCATCCAACTCTTTTTTATTAATATAAATCCAATCATTATAATACTTTTTATTTATTAAAAAGGAATCTATTTTTTGTTTGTTCACTCCTCTGTATTCTAATTGATAAATCGATTGTCCTTTGTAAACCATCATTTTATTTATGGTACTATCGGGTTTGTTATACACAATAACCGAATCGGTATAAGACAAATTAGCCTTACTTGTTCTTACTTGAAATATATGAGGATCCGGATTATACCAATGAGGGTAATTATCAAAAAACCATAACGCTATTTTGTTATGTTCGCTAGACTTCCAATGAGTATGTTTAATATCAGAAAAATAATACACACTTAATACTTGAGGGATAAAAAGTATCGTAAACAATAAATATTTTACTTTTGTATTTTCAATCTTAAATAGTAAATATATCGTGTAAAAAAGAAAAATTGAAGCATTCCAAACAACATATCTATTAACTACAGACATTCCATGACTCCAATTTCCCATTTGTAAATAAAAATAACCCATTAAAAATACTGATGCAAATATCATATCAATAACTTTAAACTTTCGTTTAATAATTCTATATACAAAAAGAAAGATTGCCGTAAATAAGACTAAAGGCAGCCCTAAAATCATCCCTTGGTTCCAATCAAACAAAAAACTATGTAATCTATTCAATGAAACATAATCCGTACTAATAAAATTCTTTGCTATAATTAAATTTGGAATAGAGTAATGGTATAAATAAAATAATGATGGTAAAATCACCCAAAACGATGTTATTCCTCCATAAAACAGATTTTTAAAAGTAAATCCATCTTTTCTCAATTTATAAATTAACATGATTAGAACTGGAATAAATAACGGTGGGAAATGTGTTGAAGTTATCGCCATTAGAAATATAGCCCAATAATGTTTTTGGTCATAAAACAATACTAATGAAGAAAATACCATTAACCCTGCAAAAGCCTCCGGATGTGTCCAACCTAAATACCAAAATATTGGAGAAAAAATAATAAATAATGAAAGTACTATTCTATCTCTATAATTAAACGAATCCCTTGTAAATATTAATAACAGTGTCAAAAGTAAAAACAGGTAGTTTGTGATAACAAATGTGTACGAAATGTTTAAGTTAAACCACCCCAATATTTTCCTTACAGGAGTGTTTAGAAGAGAATAAACCCAGAAATGATAGGAATAGACTTGTTGATTTTTATCTACAAAAAATCCATGCCTATCATCCAATAATTTAACATCTTTAGTATAGAGGTCTTTTATAGAGGTTAAAATATCTTTTTTATGAATTTCAATCTGGTTTTTTTCTAAATATTGAATATAATTATCAATATCGCTATGTTTAAGCTCAGGTGTAAAGTGATTATTAAAAGACTCTGTCATTAAAACATATTCTAAACCATCTCCATAAGGATAAATAGCTGTTTTTTTAATTAACTTAATCGATGCAATTAAAAAAACAATTAAGAATAATCCGTTTAAATATAGTTTATAATTATGTTTGTATTTCATAAAACAAAGAAAATAAAAATTTTCAACCTAATTCTAATGCGTAAGCTTTTAATTGCCTCTTTATTATTTCTAAATTTTTCGTGTAGCATATTTGAGGACTCTTTTAATATCTCAGGGTTTAACCCTATTTCTAATTTTGATTCTCAAAAATCACCTTTAACGTTATCTCTTGATTTCAGCGATGCTTATGAAAATGGCTTTGTTGTTCCCTCTATTAATCAAAGTAATGATGGAAAATTTCATTTTCAATTTGAAATTACTAATAACTCCAAAATGCCTAAAAAATTCTATTATAAAATATATTACCAAAATAGTTCATATAAGTTTGATGAATCTCACCCCTTTTCTCATGAAAATTTTTATGGTAGTTGGGAAGACCCATCAATTACTTTTAAAGAAACAGAGCTAATACCATCAAATGGCTCTTCGTATTTGATTCAAGATAGCTTCAGAATTGTAGGTAATCCAAGAAATGAGCAACAATTTTATGGTTCTAAAAAAATTGGTCCCGTAAGTGATAAAGAAATTAAAAATAAGATAAATGCCATCAAAAACAATCCTGATTGGCTAAGTGCGGTTACTGAAAAAGCACTTGCAAACAATATTGAATTAGAAACACAAATATATAAAGATGCTGTTTATACAGCAAAACAAGATAGAAACTTCGGTGGAGATATAAATAATAGGTGGAAGAGAAATGTGAGAGTTGGAAATTACGAATTTTTGCTAGTGGTTTTTGCTGATGAAAATGAATTGAATAAAGTTGTTCCAAATTACATTCAAAATATTTCATTAAAAAATAAGGAAAGTAATTATACTAATCCATTTTCTTTTTTTAGTAAAGACATTGGTGCGGAATATTCAACCATATTAAGTAAAAATTCATTGAAATTAAAAGCCCAACCTTCATTTAAAAATGGAGTTTTTATTAATAAAGAATCTTTTTTTGAACCTAAGTATGACACTACCCATTATTCAACCAAATGTAACGAAAATCAATTGTTGTTAAAAAATGCCCATTTTGAACAATTTATAAGCTCATTTAATCCTCATTTTACTTTTAATAATATTCCTGTAACTGCTGATGTTACTGGAAATAAATATACTAGAAATGATTATTACAATTCTTTAAAAAAAGAACAAAAACAAATTAAAACACCAATTGAAGTTAGTCATTGCCCTTGTAAAACCGTAATTCCTGATAGTGCAAATAATAAAGTTACTTTATTAAATCCAGCAGTAAAAGATACTAATTACAAAAAAGAAAATGTAGGAATTATTACTCGTCATGGATTAACTTACGGAAAATATAGTGTTAAAGCAAAATTACCGCAGTTATTAAACAAAGATTTATTATGGAATGGCTTAACTAATGCTATTTGGTTAATCTATCAAAATGGGGAATGGAATCAAAGAAGACCTTGTTCAACTAAAAATGGATTTGTACCAAAAACTTATGATGGAAATGGAGCCATTAACTATCAAAGAGAAACTAATTATTCAGAAATTGATATTGAAATCGTTAAATCAGCTAGATATTGGCCTGTTTCTTCTTATGGTGGCGATGCTTCAAAAAAACCTAATGAACCATTGTCAGATTCAAATAAAGTAATGGTAACTTTTACAAATTGGGATTTAGCTTGCGATGATGCCCAAAAGTTAAGTCATGGCGTTTTTAAAGTACCTTATCAAAATAACTCTTTTGAATTACACCGTTGGGATACTTGGTATCAGGCTGTAACAGGTAAATATGGAGCATTAAATGATGAGTTATTTGAAAATGATTATTATTGGTTTCAAATTGAATGGAAGCCCGAAGAAATTATTTGGAGAATTGGACCTGAAAAAAATCAATTAACAACAATTGGTTATGTAAATTCTGATTATTCTTCTATTCCAAACAACCAAATGCTGTTGGTTGTAACCCAAGAATGGCACCTAAAAAATTGGTGGCCAGAAGCTCCATTCAATCAAAACTATATCCCTTTTCCTGCCGAAGATATAAAAGGTGAAGTATTAGAAGTATTTGTTGAATAACTAACTACCCTTAACCTTCAAATACGCTTTTAATCCGTGTAAACCACCCTCTCTGCCAAAGCCACTTTCTTTAAAACCACCAAATGGTGATGATGGATCAAATTTATTGAAAGTATTCCCCCAAATTACGCCTGCTTTTAATTGTGAGGTCATGTTAAATAATTTGGAACCTTTATCTGTCCATACTCCGGCAGAAAGTCCATAAGGAGTGTTATTCGCTTTTTCTATTACCTCTGCTACCGTTCTAAATGTTTGTACAGCCAACACTGGTCCAAAGATTTCTTCCTGAACTATTCGGTTTGATTGCGAAACGCCTGTAAATAAAGTAGGTTTACACCAATACCCTTTTTTGGGTAACGAACAATCCGTTTGGTACATTTCTGCTCCTTCGGCTTTTCCTATTTTTAAATACTTATTTATAGTGTTTAATTGTTCTTTTGAGTTAATCGCTCCAATATCCGTATTTTTATCCAACGGATTTCCAACTACCAAAGAAGCCATACGGTCTTTTAATTTACGCATAACCACATCGTAAACAGATTCTTGTACAAACAAACGCGAACCAGCACAACAAACATGTCCTTGATTAAAGTAAATACCATTAATAATCCCTTCTACCGCTTGATCTAAAGCTGCATCTTCAAAAATAATGTTAGCCGCTTTTCCTCCCAATTCCAACGTAGCTTTTTTGTTTGTTCCGGCAATAGCATTTTGAATAATTTTCCCCACACCGGTAGAGCCTGTAAACGCAATTTTATCTACATCCTCATGATTAACAATAGCAGCTCCCGTAGCGCCTGCTCCGGTAATAATATTCACTACTCCATCAGGCAAACCTGCTTCCTGAATAATTTCTGCTAACTTTAAAGCTGTAAGCGGTGTGGTTTCAGCTGGTTTTAAAACCACAGTATTTCCTGTAGCCAAAGCCGGAGCTATTTTCCAAGCTACCATCAATAATGGAAAATTCCAAGGTACTATCTGTCCTGCAACACCCAAAGGCATCGGATTTCTATTAGGAAAAGCATAGTCTAACTTATCTGCCCAACCTGCATAATAGAAAAAATGTGCAGCAGCTAAAGGCACATCAATATCTCTGGCTTCTCTAATAGGTTTACCTCCATCCAGCGTTTCTATTACAGCAAACTCTCTCGCTCTTTCTTGAATTAATCTGGCAATACGATAAATATATTTTCCCCTTTCACTTGCCGGCATTTTACTCCACACTTCATTATAAGCTTTTCGAGCAGCTTTTACTGCTTTATCTACATCTTTATCATTAGCCTCTGCAATAGAAGCTAATTTTTCTTCCGTAGCAGGATTTACCGTATCAAAATATTTTCCTGAACTTGGTTTTACCCATTTCCCTCCAATAAACAACTCGTATTGTTTCTTCAAGTTAATATGGTCGGTGCTCTCTAATGAAGGAGCAAACTCCCAAGTTGAATTCAAATTTATTTTAGTCATGGTATGTTATTGTTTCTATAAATTTATTCTTTATATGCTTTAAGGTTAAAATCTAAAGTTAGTCCTTAGAAAAATAATCTTTAGATTGGTATATTCCTGTTGTTTGTTTAACAATTTGCATTAATACATCATTAGCCAAACTGCTTGCACCAAACCTAAACCACTCATTAGTTAACCAAGCATCGCCCAATGTTTCTTTTACCAATAGTAAATACTGTAATGCCAATTTAGCATTAGAAATACCTCCTGCAGGCTTCATTCCTACTTGTATTCCTGTTTTGTAATAGTAGTCTTTAATTGCCTCCAACATTACTGATGTAACTGGCAATGTTGCTGCGGGACTAATTTTTCCTGTTGATGTTTTAATAAAATCTGCTCCGGCATAAATAGCTATATCACTTGCTCTCCTTACTTTATCAAAAGTTCCCAACTCACCTGTTTCTAAAATTACTTTTAAACGTGCTTTTCCACAAGCTTCTTTAATAGCAGCAATTTCATCAAAAACAAAATTGTATTCACCTTCATGAAATTTTCCTCTACTAATTACCATATCTACCTCATCCGCACCACCATCAACAGCAAGTTTTGTATCTAACAATTTCACTTCTCTACTAGATTGTCCGGCAGGGAAAGCTGTAGCTACCGATGCTACTTTTATTTTTGTTCCTTTAAGTGTTTTCTTAGCTGTTTCCACAAAATTGGGATAAACACATACTGCAGCAACTGTAGGTAATCCGGGCATAGCATCATGTAAATGCATGGCTTTATTACAAAGTTGTACAACTTTTTTAGTCGTATCAGCCCCCTCAAGTGTTGTTAAATCTATCATGCTCAATGCTAATTTCAACCCATGCATTTTGGCATCTTTTTTTAAACTTCTCGAAGTTATTCTATCTATTCTATCTAACACCCCAACCTGGTCAATAACAGGCGTTGCATTATAATCTAAAATCACTTTTTTATTACTCATAGTTAAAAAATTGAACTCCAAAGATAAGTAAAAGCCCCGAAGTTTTATTGGTGTTTTATAAAAAGCTATTTTTGTACTTCTTCACAATCATTTTTTCATGGATAACCAAAAAAATATATTTCCAATTTTCGATCAAATAGTCGGAAGAAAAAAAAAAGAACAGTTACTCAACCAAACAGCTAAAGTAATTTGGATGACCGGACTTTCCGGTTCTGGAAAAAGTACCATTGCTATTGCTTTAGAAAAAGAATTAGCACAGAAAGGATTCTTAACTCAAATCTTGGATGGTGACAATATAAGAACTGGCATCAACAATAACTTAGGGTTTTCTGATGCCGATAGAACAGAAAACATAAGAAGAATTGCAGAAGTTTCTAGGTTATTTGTGAATTGTGGTGTGATTACCATTAACTGTTTTGTTAGTCCTACCAATGCCATAAGAAATGCAGCAAAAGAAATTATTGGAGCCGAAAATTTTGTGGAAGTTTTTATTGATACACCTCTAGAAATTTGCGAACAACGTGATGTAAAAGGACTTTATAAAAAAGCTCGAGCAGGAGAAATTAAAGATTTTACAGGTATTAATGCTCCATTTGAAGTTCCCGAAAATGCAGCTATTATTGTAAAAACTGCCAATAAAACCGTTGAAGAATCAGTTAATACTATTTTAAAAGAAATTTTACCTTTAATCACCAAAAAATAATGAAGTATTTCTTAACCATAATTTGTTTTTTATTACTTGTAGGTAGTTTATTTTCTTCTACCATTAAAAAAGACTCTTTGAGTACACTTGATGGTGAAATATTTACTACTACTGAACTGGAAATGGAAGTTCTGGATAATGGAGAAGTAAAGTTTAAAAGAGGGAAGGCCATTCTTTTTACCATTTTTACCGGTATTTTGGGTGGACATCGAATTTATATGGGGACACACCAAAGGACCCCTATAATTTACTCCGTTACTTTTGGAGGATTTGGCATTTTACCTCTTATAGATTTGGTTCATCTCATCTTTAAAAAAGATATTTCCGTTTACGAAAATAAAACACAAATAATTATGTGGAGGAATAATTAACCAACCATGAACTGGAGTCCCACTATAAAAGGATTTAAAGCATACCTCCAGCTGGAAAAATCGTTGGCAAAAAACTCTGTAGAGGCTTATATTGCTGATGTTGAAAAGCTTTTTCAGTATTTAGATATGAGTGAAATTCATCTTGCTCCCGAAAAAGTTACACAAAAACATGTCGAATCTTTTTTAAAATGGGTAAGTGAAATTGGTTTAAATGCTAGAAGTCAATCTAGAATAATTTCAGGAATTAAAGCCTTTTACAATTATTTATTGCTGGAAGAAATTATTACTGTTTCTCCTGTAGAATTGATAGAAACCCCAAAAATTGGCAGGAAACTCCCCGAAGTGCTTACCATTGAAGAAATTGATAAAATTATTGCAGTAATTGACCTCAGCACACCTGAAGGATTAAGAAACAAAGCCATTTTAGAAACACTCTACAGCTGTGGCTTACGAGTTTCTGAGCTAATCGGATTACAAATTTCTCACTTATTATTAGATGAGGGGTTTGTTCGTGTTGTTGGTAAAGGTGATAAAGAACGAATTACTCCTATTGGCGGAGCTGCTATCAAACACATTACTATTTACATAGAACATGTAAGAAATCATCTACCAAAAATTGACAAGGCCAGTGAGGACATTTTGTTTTTAAACCGAAGAGGGAAACAACTTACCCGAGTAATGATTTTTACCATCATAAAAAAGTTAACTCAACAAGCAGGAATCAACAAAACCGTTAGTCCACATACTTTCCGACATTCTTTTGCCACTCACTTGGTTGACGGTGGAGCTGATTTGCGTGCTGTACAAGAAATGCTAGGACACGAATCTATTACTACAACAGAAATTTATACTCATCTTGATAGTGATTATTTGCGTCAATCTATTTTAGATTTTCACCCTAGAGGAAAGTCTTAAGTGAAGAGATTAAGGTTCATTGGTGATGAGTGATGAAAAATCCTTACCTGTAGGATATTCAAAAACTTCTAATTGAAAATAAGGAACTGCCGCCAAAATATGATCGAAGATATCTGCCATAATATGCTCATAATTTGCCCAAGCCTTATCTTTACTAAAAGCATAAACTTCTAAAGGAATTCCTGTTGGAGTTGGTTCCAATTGGCGTGTCATTATCATCATTTCCTTATTAATTGCAGGATGTTCATGTAAATAAGCATCTACGTATTTTCTAAATAAACCAAAATTGGTCATATTTCTACCATTAATTAATACAGATTTATCAATATTATTCTGTTCGTTATGTTTATTAATATCAGCCTGTCGGTGGTCTATATAATCTGTGACTAACTGAATTTCTTTAAACTTGGTTATTTCTTCATTCGTTAAGAATTTTATACTAGTAGATTTAATAATAACTGCTCTTTTAATTCTTCTTCCACCAGAAATGCTCATTCCTCTCCAGTTTTTAAAAGAATCAGAAATCAAATAATAAGTAGGAATAGTAGTAATAGTATTATCAAAATTCCTCACTTTTACAGTAGAGAGATTAATTTCATACACATCTCCATCAGCTCCATATTTTTCCATAGAAATCCAATCTCCAATTCTTACCGTATCGTTTACACTCACCTGAATACTGGCTACAAAACCTAAAATAGTGTCTTTAAAAATTAACAACAACACTGCTGATAAAGCTCCTAAAGCAGTTAGAAAATGTAAAAAAGGTTTACCGGTAATAATGGAAAAAATAATAATAAACCCAAACAACCAAGTGATAATCATAAACACTTGGATATAACTTTCAATAGGTTTATCTTTAAATGCAGTAATGGTTTTAAGGAAGTCTTTAAATGTTGTTAAAACACTTCTTATCAACCAAATGCTCATCACTACAACCAACACACTAACCAACATTTCAGCATATTTTTCTAAATGCGGAAAGTCAATTAAAATATCAGGAATAAAAGCCGAAATAATATAGAGTGTAATTAAATTAGCAAGGTGTAAAAAAGTGTTATTTTCCACTAAAAAATCATCGAACTTAGTTTTTGATTTTGCAGCTAAATTATGAACGATTTTTTCTGAAAACCCTCTTAAAACTTTATAAATTATATATCCTAAAATTAAAAGTAATATAAAATTTATAATAGCATTAGCATAAATTGCCATGGTTTCAGAAATAGCTGTTTGGTCTTTTAATAATCTATAAAAAAATCTGGTTAAAGTTTTTGTTTCCATAATTCCATTTTTTTGCGAAATTACTAAATGTTAGCATTAAAGGGAATAGTTATTAGTTAAAGTAAGTTCATATATTATTCGTAGCATCAAAACCTAATTATTCCTACTTTTGCTTTCTATGGCAGAAGAATTACACATCAATCAGCAAGTTAGCAAAGAGGAAAAGTACCAAGAACTTATTCCTCAACTTTCTGCTTTAGTTAGCGGAGAAAATGACCCTATTGCTAATTTAGCTAACCTGATGGCTGCTCTAAAACAAACCTTTAATTTTTGGTGGGTAGGCGTGTATGTTGCAAAAAATGATGAATTAGTATTAGGTCCTTTTCAAGGGCCAATAGCTTGTACACGTATAAAAAAAGGCAAAGGTGTTTGTGGCACTGCTTGGCAAGAAGCCAAAACTATTATAGTTCCCGATGTTGACCAATTTCCCGGACATATTGCTTGTAGTTCCTTATCTAAATCGGAAATTGTGATACCGATTTTCAATAAAAATAAGGAAGTAATAATGGTAATTGATGTAGACAGCGAAAAATTAGCAGACTTCGACCAAATAGATGAAATTTATCTCAACAAAATAGCTAATTTAATTTCCGATTTTGTATGAAGTTAAAAGGGTTCATATATCTTATTATTGCCTTATTAATTTATGGCTGTGCTCAGGTAGTTCCACTTACCGGTGGTGATAAAGATGAAACTCCTCCAAAAGAACTAAAAAGTACTCCCGAAAATAAAAGTATCAACTTTGCTGCAAAAACCATTACCATTGAGTTTAATGAATTTATCAGGCTTCAAAACCTTCAGCAACAGCTAATAGTTTCTCCTGTAATGGAAAAACAGCCGGAAATCAACGTAAAAGGTAAAAAACTAGTTATTCAACTAAAAGAAGAACTTACTCCCAATACTACTTATAGCATCAATTTTGGAAATGCTATTATTGATATTACCGAAAATAACCCCATACCGAACTACAAATATGTTTTTTCCACAGGCGATTATTTAGATTCATTGTCTTTTTCCGGTAATGTACTTTTTGCTCAAGACCTAAAACCAAAAGAAAAAGTATATGTAATGCTTTATCAAAATTTAGATGATTCTGTTCCTTATTTAAAGAAACCTAAATATGTGGCTATTACCGATAAAGAAGGCAATTTTTCCGTTTCTAACATTGCAAAAGGAACATACAAAGTATTTGCTTTAGAAGACATTAATAGCAATTATATTTACGATTTGCCCAACGAACAAATTGCTTTTTTTGAAAACACCATCAACTTAGATACTAACTTATCAAAACAACAACTGTTTCTTTTTGAAGAAAAACAAGATAATCAGTATGTAAAAAAAGTAGAGCATAAGGAATATGGCAAGGTTATTTTTTACCTTAATCAGCCTTCAGAGAATGTAGTAATAAGCACCAATATAAAAGAAAAAATTAGATGGTATATTGAAGAAAAAAATAATACCAACGACACTATAATACACTGGTTATTAGGTGTAGGTAATTTTAAAGAAGTGGATTATTATGTTAGAGAAGGTAAAAAAATATTAGATACTTCCGCTGTAACTTTTATTGAACAATCAAAATTTAAAGATACTACCTTATCACTAAATTCTAATATAACTCCTATTTTCGATTTGAATAAAAATATCCTCCTATCTACTCCTCGTCCGATAAATACTTTTAATCAAGAAAACATTACCTTATTAGAAGATTCTGTTCCTGTTAAATTTGAAATTAACCAACATAACAATACCCGAAACTATGAAATAAGTTATTCTTTTAAAGAAAATACAGATTATGTTTTACAAATCCTTCCGGAAACTTTTCAGGATATTTTAGGGTTAAAAAATGATAGCATTATTACTGGTTTTAAAACCAAAAAAGAATCGGATTACGGCAATATTATATTGAAAATGGATGTGAATTTTGAAACCCCTTATATTTTACAGTTGTTACGAAACAATAAAGTTATTGACGAAAAATACATTAGCAACAGTAAAACCTTAAACTACTCTTATTTAACTCCTGGAGATTATGCCCTACATTTAATTATAGATAAAAACAACAATAAAAAATGGGACACTGGAGATTATTTAAAAACCCAGCAACCCGAAACTGTAATTCATTACCAAAAAGCCATAAAAATTCGTCCAAATTGGGATAATGAAATTATTTGGAATATTAGGCTTTAATTTATTCTAACCGCCTTTTTATAAATTATTAAGTCGAACTTTTAATTTCTTTACGGTTAAACAAAGAAATTGCCTTAGTTTTGCACTAAAAATTACCTTATGCGTTGGTTAAAAAGAATTTTAGGTGGATTAATAGTGCTCATTACACTTGCTTCTTTATTAGCGGTTATTACCGGACATCAACATTTATTTAAGGCTGTCGCTACTACCTATTTAGTTGGAAAAACCGGACCAAGCATTGATGAACACCATATTTTTGAAAATAGAAAAGTAGAGGCAGGAACTTACAACCCTTGGCTAATCAGTAAAGATTTTAATAAAAAAACAGATGAAAATCTCCTCAAAGAAATAGAAAAATACGATCCCGTTGCATTTTTAGTGGTAAAAGACAGTGAATTGGTTTATGAAAAATATTGGAAAGGATATGACCAAAATTCACTAACCAATTCTTTTTCTGTCGCCAAAACATTTATTGCTTTATTAGTAGGAATTGCCATAGACGAAGGAAAAATTA
Organism: Flavobacteriales bacterium BRH_c54; assembly: GCA_000961845.1. GTDB lineage: Bacteria > Bacteroidota > Bacteroidia > Flavobacteriales_E > Vicingaceae > BRH-c54. The sequence goes on along the minus strand of LADZ01000014.1, from coordinate 30,213 downwards.
AAAGTATTAATGATCCTGTTTCGGATTACTTACCGGAATATAAAAATCATCCTGAACTTAGAATTAAACACCTGCTTAACATGAGCTCAGGAATTAATTTTGATGAAGATTATAAAAGCCCCTTCGGACATATGGCGAAAGCATATTATGGCACAGATTTATACGAACTAAATAAAGATTACGAAGTAACAGAAACTCCCGGAAAAACCTGGCGTTATTTGGGCGGAAACACGCTTATTCTTTCATTTATTTTAGAAAAAGCTACCGGACAAACTATTGCTGAATACATGAGCGAAAAAATTTGGCAACCTTTAGGTGCAAAAAATGCAGCTCTTTGGAATTTAGATAACGAAAATGGAAGAGAAAAAGCCTATTGTTGTTTCTATTCTAATGCTAGAGATTTTGCTCGTATTGGTCAGCTAATTATTAACAAAGGTAAATGGAACGGACAAACCATAATTAGCGAAGATTACCTAAAACAAGCTATGAATTATCGTCAGGGATTAAAAGATGCTAATGGTAAAATGGTTGATTTTTATGGTTTTCAACTTTGGATAGGTGAACATAAAAATATGAGGTTTTTCTATGCTAGAGGTATTCAGGGTCAATATATTATTACCGTTCCAGAAAAACGCTTAGTTATTGTTAGACTAGGAAACAAAAGAGGAGAAAATTTACCTAATTACCATCCGGTAGATTTGTATCATTATTTAGATTTTGCTCTTCAGCAATAAAAATTCAACACCTTTAAGCATGCAAAAAGTTTTATTTAACGATTTAGGATTAATAGATTACAAAGAAGCTTGGGATTTTCAAGAGCAACTTTTTAAAGAGACCATAGATATTAAAATTCAAAATAGAAAAGACAATACTAACATCCCAACTCAACACCATTTGCTTTTTTGCGAACATCCGCACGTTTATACACTTGGGAAAAGTGGTGATGAAGCACATTTGTTACTTTCAGAAGCCATGCTAAAACAAAAAGGAGCAACCTATTACAAAATAAATCGTGGTGGCGATATTACCTATCATGGTCCGGGACAAATAGTTGGCTACCCCATTTTAGATTTAGACCTGTTTTTTACAGACATTCACAAATACTTACGCTTTTTAGAAGAAATGATTATCAAAACATTAGCAGAATACGGCATTGAAGCAGGAAGGTATGAAGGCTACACTGGTGTTTGGTTAGATGCTGACAACCCAAGAAAAGCAAGAAAAATTTGTGCTATGGGCGTTCGTTGTAGCAGATGGGTAACCATGCATGGTTTTGCTTTTAATGTCCATCCCGATTTATCATATTTCGGGAATATTATTCCTTGTGGAATTGATGACAAACAAGTTACCTCCATGTATCAAGAGTTAGGCAGAGCAGTAGATATGGAAGAAGTAAAAGAAAAACTAAAAAAACACTTCGCAATACTATTTGAAGCTGAAATATGTTAAATACTAATCCTTACTCCTAAATACTCAGTTTTCTACTCCTCCAACAACTTATCTATAAAATCATTGGTAGCTTCAATGTACCTAATGTGGTAATTTCCGGTACTTGGTCCATAAAAGCCGGTGCGTATTTTTCTTACTTTGCCTTGTTTGTCAATAAAAATAGTAGTTGGATAAGACATAATATGGTTGAGCATAGGCAACGCTTTAGCAGCTTCAATTTTACTAGCCTTTCCTGCTAAAAGAAACTCATATTGAGTATTAAAATGAGTTTTAATTTTTCCTATATTTCTCTTTGCGACTTCTTTATCTTCCGTTCTATCAAACGAAAGTGCTATAATTTCCAGTCCTTCCTCTTTTTTTCTTTCATATAATTCTGTTAAAAAAGCCGTTTCATCCTTACAATTCGGACACCAAGGTCCCATAATGTTAACCAAAACTACTTTTCCTTTATACCTTTCATCATTTAAGCTAATGGTTTTTCCTTCAATATTTTCAAAAGAAAATTCAACCTTATCATAACCATCATTTAAAAAAGTAAGTGAATCGGGATGAGTAAGTTCGTAATCATTATCTCTAACGCCTACCCAAGGTTCTTCCCAATGTAACCCCGACCAAAACTGTCCTTTTAAAGAATCTTTTTCTAAGGTAGCTTTAAATAAAAATGCATGCGAACCATCAAAACAAGACAATAGTAATTCATTTCCATAAACATTACCTTCTAAAAATCGGTAATCGCCTGTTTCTGTAATAAATGTGCCTGTAACCTTATCTCCATTTTGCTCGAATAAACCAATTGCCGGATAATGTTGATCAGGATTTTCAGCACTAAAATCAATTTTCCATTTTCCGTTAACATCAACTTGTTTGGTGGGATTATTTGTTTTTGGGAAACGGTTTTTATCTGCAAAAACAGCCGTAAAAGAAACTTTATAATCCACTTTATCCTTAAACCAATTACCTTTAATGTGATTATTATCAATAAATTCTATTTCGTACCACGAGTTAAAAACAGGATCTTCGGCAATAAATTTATTATCTTTAAAAACAAAATTCTTTACCGAAACTTTTTCATCTCCATTAATAAAAACCACATCTATTTGGTTACTTTTTTTCTGTAAATCAAAAAATACGGGCAATTGTTGTTCAGGTGTTAATTGAAAATTCATCAACCATCTTCCTTCTTGCAATTGCTCTAAATCCATAACTGTATTTATTTTTTGCTCGTTTTCAACACACGAACTTATAAGGGTAAGTAGAATCAAATTTAATTTCCATTTCATACAAACGAAAGTAAATAAAAAGTTTAATTATTATAAAGTAAAATGAGTAAATAAATTTTCAACTTACTAAAACAAAGTTAAATTTGAATTACCACTCTATCAATTAATCACCTAAAACATGATTTTGAGTTTTAAAATGAGGAATATTACTTTTTTAGTATTTACTTTGTAATATGACACCAAAACATAACAAAAAAGAAAAGTCAGGAAACTTTAAACAAACGCTGGAACAACAAATTATTTCCATTTTTAACCAAAATCCGACTACTGCACTTAATTATAAAAGAATTAGTAAAGCCTTAGGAATAAAAGATATTTCTAACAAAAAACTAATCAGTATTATTTTAGACGAATTGGTAGAACAAGGTAGGTTATTTGAACCACAAAGAGGTTCATTTAAACTAAAAGCATCATCCAGTTTTGTAGAAGGTAAAGTAGATATGACTCAAAGTGGTTCTGCTTATGTAGTTATAGAAGATGCTGATACCGATATTTATATTCATTCAAAAAACACTAAAAATGCCCTTAATGGTGATATTGTTAAGGTAAATGTTTATCCAAGTAAAAAGAACAGCAGTAAGTTAGAAGGAGAAATTGTTGAAATTGTTCAAAGAGCCAAAACTCAGTTTATTGGCGTTGTTCAAAAATCTAAAAAATTTGCTTTTTTAGCCATTGACGACCCCAGAATGCCTATGGATATTTTTATTGCCAACGAAAACCTTAAAGGAGCAAAAGATGGCGATAAAGCGGTAGCGAAAATTACTGAATGGCCTGAAAACAAAAAAAATCCTTATGGAATGATAATAGATGTGTTGGGAAGACCTGGTGAAAACGATACCGAAATGCACGCTATTTTAGCAGAGTATGGTTTACCTTACGAATTTCCACCAAATGTAGAACGAGAAGCTGAAAAATTACCTGTAGAAATTACAGCTCAGGAAATTAAAAAACGAAGAGATTTTAGAGCCGTAACTACTTTTACTATCGATCCGGCAGATGCCAAAGATTTTGATGATGCTTTATCTATTCAAAAATTGGAAAACGGAAACTGGGAAATTGGCGTTCACATTGCTGATGTTTCACACTACATTCAACCTGATAGTATTTTAGATAAAGAAGCTTACAAAAGAGCTACTTCTATTTATTTAGTAGACAGAGTAGTACCTATGTTGCCCGAAATGCTCTCCAATGGTGTTTGTTCACTTCGCCCACAAGAAACTAAACTTTGTTTTTCAGCTGTTTTTGAATTGGATGATGATGCCAACGTATTAAACGAATGGTTTGGAAGAACGGTAATTTTTTCGGATAGAAGATTTGCTTATGAAGAAGCACAAGAACGCATTGAAAAAGGTGAAGGAGATTTTGCTGAAGAAATTTTAATATTAGATACACTAGCAAAAAAATTACGTAAAAAACGCTTCCAAACCGGATCTATTGCTTTTGATAGATTAGAAGTTAAGTTTCATATTGATGAAGATGGAAAACCATTAGGTGTATATTTTAAAGAAAGTAAAGACGCCAATAAGTTAATTGAAGAATTTATGTTACTTGCCAATAAAAAAGTAGCAGAGTTTGTTGGGAAACCTTCCGGAAAAAATAAAAAACCTAAAACATTTGTTTACAGAATACACGATGAACCTAATCAGGAAAAACTGCAAACTTTATCGGAATTTGTAAAAAAGTTTGGCTATAGTTTGGCTACAGAAGGGAAAGAAGTTGCTAGCTCCATCAACCATTTATTAGAAGAAGTAAAAGGAAAAGCTGAGGAGAATATGATAGAGCAACTTACCATTAGAACAATGGCAAAGGCAGTTTATTCTACCAAAAATGTAGGACATTACGGATTAAATTTTTCACACTATTCGCATTTTACTTCTCCTATACGAAGATATCCTGATGTAATGGCCCACCGCTTGTTACAACATTATTTAGATGGCGGTGGTGATGTAAACCCTGCTAAACTGGAAGAGCAATGTAAACACTCCTCTGATATGGAAATGTTAGCTTCTGAAGCAGAAAGAAAATCTATTAAATACAAACAGGTAGAATTCTTACAAGATAAAATCGGAGAAGAATTTATGGGTATTATTTCTGGAGTGAGTGAATGGGGAATTTATGTAGAAATCATAGAAAACATGTGTGAAGGAATGGTGAGAATGCAAGATATTGCTAGCGACTATTATTACTTTGATAAAGATAATTATTGTGCTAAAGGCAGAAAAACCGGAAAAGAATACCGAATGGGTGATGAAGTAAAAATTAAAGTAAAACGTGCCGATTTAATTAAAAAACAACTCGATTTTGAATTAATAGAGGAAGGTTATTATTAGATAAATAGGTATTTTATTTTTTAAAAAAGTTAAATTTTCAACAAATTTTTAAAAATTCAACAAATTAAATTTTGTAATATTGCCACCAAATTAAAGTACTTTATATGTTAGTCTTAAAATTTGGAGGAACATCTGTAGGTTCAGCTACCAGAATGAAAGAAGTAGCGAACCTTATTAATACTCCCGAAAAAAAAATAGTGGTACTTTCTGCTATGGCAGGAACAACCAATAGCTTGGTAGAAATTGCCGGATATCTGTATAAAAAAAATATTGAAGCAGCAAACGAGCAAATTAACGTATTAGAAAAGAACTACGAGCAAGTGGTTAAAGAGCTTTATGCTTCATCCACTTACAAGGAAAAAGGTTTAGAATTAATTAAATCTCATTTTTCTTATGTGAGGACTTTTACGCAAGATATGTTCACACTTTTTGAAGAAAAAGCCATATTGGCTCAGGGCGAAATGCTTTCAACCGCCTTGTTTCACTATTATTTAGAGGAACAACAAATTTCATCTAGCTTAATTTCTGCACTAAACTTTATGCGAATTGATGAAGAAGGAGAACCTAATACTGCTTACATAAAAGAACATATCCAAAAAGAACTTACAGAACAGCCTTCTACTAATATATTTATCACTCAAGGATTTATTTGCAGAAATACTTACGGAGAAATTGATAATTTAAAAAGAGGTGGAAGCGATTATTCAGCTTCATTAATTGGTGCAGCTACCAATGCCGAAGAAATTCAAATATGGACAGATATTGATGGTTTTCACAACAACGACCCTCGTGTAGTTGAAAAGACTAAACCTTTGTCAGGACTTTCTTTTGATGAGGCAGCTGAGCTAGCTTATTTCGGAGCAAAAATTTTACACCCATCAAGTGTATTGCCTGCAAAATTGGCTAACATTCCTGTAAGGCTAAAAAACACCATGCAGCCCGAAGCTCCCGGAACTATTATTTGTAACGAAACTCAAAAACAAGGCATAAAAGCTATTGCTGCCAAAGATGGGATTACTGCCATTAAAATTAAATCTGGAAGAATGTTATTGGCTCACGGTTTTTTAAGAAAAGTATTTGAAATTTTTGAGACCTACAAAACTTCTATTGATATGATTACTACTTCAGAAGTAGCTGTTTCGGTAACCATTGACGACACCAAATTCTTGAATGAAATTGTACAAGATTTAAAAAAATTTGGAACAGTAGAGGTAGATAAAGACCTAAGCATTATTTGTATTGTAGGAGATTTTATTGCCGAAAGTAAAGGATATGCGTTACAAATTTTTGGAGCACTAAAAAACATCCCATTAAGAATGATTTCCTATGGAGGAAGCTTTCATAATGTCTCGGTTTTGGTGAATACTGCAGATAAAAAAGAAGCATTACAATCACTACACAACACTCTTTTCTAATGAACTTTACACCATCAGAAATAAAAAGATTTGAGGAGTTAAAAACACCTTTTTATTACTACCAACTTCCCTTGCTGGAAGAAACCCTGCAATTGCTTACTTCTGAAGCCAAAAAATATAACTATCATGTACATTATGCTTTAAAAGCCAATGCTAACAACAACATTTTAGCAAAAATTAATGCTTATAGTTTAGGAGCTGATTGTGTTAGCGGCAATGAAATTTTAAAAGCTAAAGAATGTAATTTTTCATCAGATAGAATTGTTTTTGCCGGTGTAGGAAAATCTGATGAAGAAATAAATATTGCTTTAGACAACAATATTTTTTGCTTGAATTGTGAATCCATCCCGGAAATGGAAGTGATTAATGAATTGGCAAAAAAGAAAAACAAAATCGCTTCTATTGCACTGAGAATTAATCCGAATGTAAATGCTAAAACGCATCATTATATTACTACCGGATTGGAAGAAAATAAATTTGGAATTAATTTATGGGAGTTGGAAGATGTGTTGAAATCATTAGAACAACTCACTAATATTAAATTAATAGGATTACATTTTCACATAGGTTCACAAATAACTGATTTGTCTGTTTTTAAAGGTCTGTGTTTACGAGTAAACGAAATTCAAGAATGGTTTTATAGTCATCATATTATTGTTGAGCATATAAATGTTGGTGGAGGTTTAGGAATAGATTATGAAAATCCGGAAATCAATAAAATTCCTGATTTTAAAACTTTCTTTAAACTTTTTAATGATGTATTGCAACTTCGCCCGAACCAACAATTACATTTTGAGTTGGGCAGAGCTGTTGTAGCTCAATGCGGAAATTTAATTACCAAAGTATTGTATGTAAAAAAAGGCATTAAAACTAATTTTGCTATTGTAGATGCCGGTATGACAGAGCTTATTCGTCCGGCTTTATACCAAGCAACACATAAAATATCTAACATTACTTCACAAAGTGAGCAAACAGAGCGATATGATGTAGTTGGTCCCATCTGCGAATCGTCTGATTGTTTTGCCAAAGCCTTAGATTTACCCGAAACCAAAAGAGGAGATTTAATAGCGATACATTCTGCCGGAGCTTACGGAGAAGTAATGGCATCGGCTTACAACCTTAGAACCATAGTAAAAGCTTACTATCTAGAGGTGTAGAATCTATTTCTTAATTTTTCTTAAAATTTGTGGTATAATATTTGCCAAACTGTTCCTATTTTTAAAAATGATATAAAGACTTATTAATTAGATATATTAATATTTATTTGTACATTTGGAACGTTCAAAATTTAATATTAATTAATAAAAAAAAACATGAAAAAAATTACAAGAATTTTATTTATTGCGTTATTTATAACGGGAGTTTCAACTCAAGCGTATGCTCAAAAGAAAGAAAAGAAAGAAAAAAAGGAAAAAGAAGCTAAAACACTAGTAAAGCCTGATGCAGTTGGTCATGCTGCAACAGATGATTATGTGAATTCATCTTTTAAATTGTATGAAAAAAATCAAGAGATCACTAAAACATTAGCTAATCCAACAGATAATGTTGATGATTTAGGAAGTGTTAAATCTGATTTAGAAGCACAATCAAAAGAAGCTGCTCAATTATTAGGAAAATCTTCGGATGTTTTAACCGAAGCAAAATCAATTACCCCTAAAACAAATTCACTAAAAGCTGTGAAAGCTGTGAATGAAGCTACTAAGGCTCTTAATGAGACACAAAAAGCAATTCCGGGACAATTAGAACAAATTAAAAACCAAGAATCTAAATAATTAAAAAAAGAGAATTGATTAGTTAATCAATTCTCTTTTTTTATTACAATTATATATAATACATAAATGAAAAAATATATTTCTTGGTTAGGGTTATTTTTAACTCTATTTTTTAGTACTCAAACATCCTTAATAAACGCTCAAGAACAAACCATAGAAAAGGTTGAAGAAGGTGAAGCAAAAAAAGAGAAGGATGATAATATAACTAAAATTCAAAAAACAGATAAGCATACTGAGATTGTAAGGTACAGAAGAGGTTCCTTACATACAATGATTATTGAAGATGACAATCTTCCTAAAAAAGACTTAATTCTTAGCACGTTTAAAAATGCAGAGTTTCCTGATAAATACAATAATCATACAGTAGGTGCTAAATCTTTTAATATAAAGAACTATCAGGATAAAATTAACGAAATTAAAGAAGGCAAAAAAGCCAAAGACAAAGATTTTAGTGCTGCTATTGAGCAATATTTTAAAGACACTAAACTAGCTAATAAAATGATTGCTAAGTGGTTTAACAGGAGTGAAGACGGTGCTTTTGATATGTCATTAATTCAAGAAAGAGGAGCTTATGATGCTTCTGCTCAAGCGGCTGATATGGCATTAAGTACAGAAAGAGGGTTGGATATGTTAAAAGATGCTGGAATTGAATTAATTAACAACACTTTTGTGGTGGTAAATTATTCAAAATTTGTAAGTAATGAAGAAACCGCAAAAATTACTTATGATATAGCTAAGGATGCTGCTGCTAAACTTCCTGCAGCATTGCAAGAATCAGCTCTTGAAATAGCAAAAAAAGCTTATGAAAAAGCAAGACAAGGATATTCAATATGGACAACCGCCTACCTATATCAAATGGAATGGAACGACTCTATTGAAGCTGTTTTTTACATGGACATGTGGATGGATTCCACTTCTGTAGATCCAGCTAAAAAAACTATGTTCGATAATTCAGATTTATTTCAACTAAAACTTTTAGGGTACGAAAAAACAAGAGCATTAATTTCAGGATTAGGTTCAAATGCAGAAAGTGAAGAAATGATAATTGAAAATGCTACTTTAAAATCTATCAATTCAGTTTATAACAAACTTCAAAGAAAATTTGAACCTTTTAGAACAAAAACACCATTGGTTAGCATTGATCCATTAGGAGCTAAAATTGGTTTGAAAGAAGGTCTAGAAGGAGGAGATAAATATGAAGTTTTAGAACAACAGTTTGATTCAGAAGGAAGAATTACTTATAAAAGAAAAGGAATTATAAAGGTAGATAAAAAAAATATTTGGAATAATAAATACAATATAGGAGAAGAACCTTTAGATGAAGAAGGCAACCCAATAGAAATCGAAAATAATATAGAATTTACCCATTTTAAAGGTGGTAAAGGTTATTACCCAGGAATGTTAATCAGACAAATTAATTAACTTAATATATATAAAATCTAAAAACCCATGAAAACAATGATGAAACAAATAAGCTTATTTTCAACTCTTATGTTATTTTTTGTGTTCACATCAACTGCACAAATTAATAAACAAAAAAAAGCAGATAAAGATACCGAAAACTGGAGGTATGAAATCGAATGTGTTGGTATTGGAAAGCCTGGAACCAAAGTAATTAAAGTTTGGTCTTATTCTAAAAAAGCTACAATTGCTATTAATCAAGCTAAGAAAAATGCAGTTCACGGAATTATTTTTCAAGGATATGCAGGTGGAGCTCAAGGTTGTACTAACCAAAAACCTTTAACTAACGATCCTGCTTTAGAACAACAAAAAGCAGAATTTTTTGAAGACTTTTTTAAAAATGAAGGCAAATACATGAAATTTGTTTCAACATCAGGAGATGGTACTCCAACTACAATGAAAGTTGGTAAAGAGTACAAAATTGGCGTGGTAGTAACCGTAATGGTGGATCTTTTAAGAAAGGATTTAGAGGACGCAGGAATTATTAAAGGATTATCATCAGGCTTCTAATTTAGTATTAACAATAATATAGATTAACAAATGAAAAAACTAAGAATTATATTAGGAAGTGCGTTAGCAATTTTTGTAATCACTTCCGTTATGGAGTCTTGTGGAGACCCACAAAGAAATATGTCTGGAAACTATACCTACGAAACCGAGTGTATGGGAGTTGAAATGGATGGTTCTCAAACAGTAAAAGCTTGGGGTATGGGTAGAAACAGAGAAGACGCTGTTGAACAAGCTAAAAAGAATGGTGTTAGAGATGTGCTTTTTAAAGGTATTAATAACGGAAAACAAGATTGTAACACGAAACCGGTAATTTTTGAAGTTAATGCCCAAGAAAAATATGAAGACTATTTTAATGCTTTCTTTGCTGATCAAGGAGCTTACAAAGAATTTATTACGGGAGAAGATGGCTCAGATATGCATTTTTCTGTAGTTCAAGGTAGAAAAAAATATGAAGATCAAGTAACCTATGGCGTTATCATTAGAGTTCAAAGAGCTAAATTAAAAGACAGAATGATAGCAGATAAAATAATTAAATAATATAACCCTCTAAAAAATTAATTTAAAACATTATGAAAAAAATATTACTAGTTTGCAGTATTGCATTAACAGCAATTTCAACTACATTCGGACAAGCAAAAAAACCTACCATTATGGTGGTGCCAAGTGATAATTGGTGTATTAAAAATGGTTATTTCATGGAATTTGATAACCAAGGAACAACAATTAAAATACCTGATTATAAAAAAGCATTACAAGAAGATTCTGATGTGCTTTTAGTAATTAGTGCCATCAATAACATGATGACAGAAAGAGGCTTCCCATTAAAAAACTTAGAATCTGTGTTAAAAACATTAGAATCAGATGCTGCTGAAGACAATATGATGACATCAAAAGATTCAGGAAGTGATATTGAGGAAACACCAATGGACAAACTTAAAAAAGTGGCTAAGGCAGATATTATTATGCAACTAACCTGGACAGTAAATACTACAGGCCCAAAAAAATCAGTAACATTTATCCTTCAAGGGTTAGATGCTTATACTGATAAGCAAATTGCAGGAGCTCAAGGAACAGGAGCACCATCATTTACAGCAGAAACCCCTGTTTTATTACAAGAAGCAGTAACTGCACATATTGATAACTTTAACGCTTCTCTTCAAACTCATTTTGAAGACATGTTTGAGAATGGAAGAGAAGTTATTGTTAAAATCCAAAAATGGAGTGATTCAGAATTTGATTTAGAATCCGAAGTAAATGGTGATGAATTATCATATGTAATTGAAGATTGGATGGCTGCTAATACTGTTAAAAACCGCTTTAGCGTACTTGATGTAACAGAGAACATGATGACTTTTGAACAAGTTAGAATGCCACTTTATAATGCACAAGGAAGAGCATTAGACACAAGAGGTTTTGCTAGAGAGTTAAGTAAATATCTAGCTGGTCTTGGTGTTCCAAATAAAGTAGTTGTTAAAGGCTTAGGTAGAGCAACCATTATATTAGGAGGAAAATAATAACATTATAAAACCAATTTACTATGAAAAAATTAAACTTTTTATTGATGTCAATAACCATGTTATTCATCAGTAGTAATGCTTTTGCTCAATCAAAAGCATCAGATTCAGAAATGAGCAGATTAATGCTTACTGCTTGGGTTCCTGAACAAATTGAAGGAATGCCAAGTAGTGCAAAAAACATGCTTACAAATAAATTAAAAGAAGTAATTACTAAAAATGGAATTTCAGCTAGTCCTTTTAACTCCAGATTTGTTATTTCTGCCAACATCACTGTTGCTTCAAAAGATATACTTCCCGGGCCTCCAACAATGCATGCTTACACGTTAGATGTAACACTTTATATTGGTGATGGTTTTGAAGGAACTTCTTTTGCAAGTAAAACCATTACAGTTAAAGGAGTAGGTGTAAATGAAAACAAAGCATATATGGCAGGAATTAAAATGATTAAACCTGCTCATCCAGAAGTACAAGCATTTATTAAAGAAGGTAAAGCTAAAATAATTGATTATTATAACAACAACTGTGATTTAATCATTAAAAAAGCTAAAAACTTAGAAGCTCAGAACCAATTTGAAGAAGCTATTTTCTTATTAAGTAGTGTGCCAGATGCTTGTGACGAATGTTTTGAGAAAAGCATGAAAGCTGTTGAACCTATTTATTTAAAGAAAATTGAAAGAGATTGTAAATTGAAATTACAAGAAGCTCAAACTATTTGGAATGCAGCTCAAGATATTGAAGCAGCTGAAAAAGCAGGAGCAATTCTTTCAACTATTGAGCCTCAAACATCATGCTTTACTCAAGTAAAAGCATTAATGAGTAAAATTGAAGCCAGAGTTAAAGAAATTGATGCAAGAGAATGGAAATATATCTTAAAAGACCAAGAACAAAAAAGTGAAATGATTCAAGCTGTTAGAGACATAGGTGTAGCTTATGGAAATGGTCAACCAGATACTGTTATCTACAAATCTCTTTGGTAACTTTTGTTTAATTTAAACTAAATTAAGATGAAAAAATTAATAATTGCCGCTTTATTGTTCTCAGGGTTAGGACTAAAAGCACAACACGACATAAGTACAGATGTTTTAGGTTTTGCTTTTTCTAAATATGGAATTGGCTACGATTACCTAATGAATAGTTCCAATTCTATAGGAGTAAATATTAATTTCGCGTCAGACAATATGTTTGCAGATGGCAAATCACTTTATGGAGATGTTGAAAAATATTCTGAAATGAATATTATTCCTGAGTATAAATTTTATGCAACTCCTAACAAAGGAAATGATGGAGTCTATATTGGCGTTTACGGAAAATATAGAAGTTCCAATGCAAAAGATAATGCTTATGCTGTTCAAGATCCAAACGATGCCAATAATATAATTATTGGAAAAACAGACGTATCTACCTCAGCTTTTGGCTTGGGCGCATTAGCAGGCTATAAATGGCAATCTAAAGGTGCTTTATTTTTAGAAGCTACCTTCGGCATAGGGAAGTTTATAGTTAACAATGTTAAATATAGTGATTCCTTTGCTGAAGATTTATCTGACGAACAATTTAATGAAAGTGATTATACTCCTTATATCGGAAATGAGATTCCGGTAGATTTAAGACTAGCATTGAAAATTGGGATTAGAATAGGCAGTAGTAAATAAAATCTTACTTCCTTTCACAACAAACCAAAAAGCAAGTGTTTTTAGCACTTGCTTTTTTTGGTTTCTAAAAAAAGCATTAATTTTACTCTAATTATGAAAAATACGTTATCCATATTGCTTTTATTGAGTTTTCTAATTTTTTTGAATTCTTGCGAAAAAATTACTGACGAACAAATTCCTGTAATTTCAATCTCATCGCCTTATAATAATCAGCAAATAAATGGTAATGATACCATTTTTATTACCGGAACAGCTAGTGATAATAAAGTTATAAGGAGCATTTCTATTTCATTAAGAAATAATAATGACATACCTGTTTTACCCACTATTACTTATTCTCCAAATGAAAAATCTTTTTCATTTAACGATCCCTATTTTTTTGATGATTTGCACATGCCTTCAGGGCAATATTATTTTAGTATTCAAGCAAGTGATGGCAATAATACAACCAGTAAATACATTAATATTTCTTATGGCGAAATCCCAAAAACGAGAACAGGTGTCTTTTTTTACGATAACTCAGGAAATTCAACCTCTATTTATCAGTTAAATGGGAATAGTGCCAACTTATTTAAAACGGTAAACTCAGATTTTTTAGGTGGAGCTGCCAACTCTTATGGTCAACAATTAATAACTGTTGGAAAATATACAGCTAAAATTATGGCTTATGATATAGCCACAGGAAACCTGGCTTGGAATACAGCTTATCCAAACTCATCTGTTCCTTATTATACCAATGTGTTTTTTCATGATAAAGAACTTTATGTAGGAATAAGAAACAGTGAAATCAGAGCCTACAACTCTAATGGAAGTCCTACTTATTTTTCAAATGTTCAAACAAACTATTATCCCGAAAATGGTTTAGTTCATGATAATGTTTTCATTTCTGAAGAAAAAGCCATAGGAAATAATACCAGATTTATTACAGCATATTGGACTAACTCAGGAACAATAATTCATCAGTTGCAACTAACAGAAGATGTAGTTGATATTTTTGCTTTCACTCCAAATAAAGCAGTTTTATTAGCTAATGACTATACTACCAATGATGGTAAAATACAAATTTATGATGCTCAGTTTAATTCAAAATCGACTCCTTTTGGGTTATCAGCAGGAACAATTATTGATACAGAAGAAATTAGCACAGGAGTTTATTTAATTGCTCAAAACGGAAATTTAGTGCTAGTTAATGCTAATACACACTCTACTTTACCTTATTTAAACGGAATAAACGCTAATAAAATAAAATATGATGCTTTCTCTAACGAGCTTTACGTAATTGACGGAAATACAATTACAGCCTATGATTTTTCATCTAAAAGCGTACTGTTTTCTTATACCCATACTTCACCGGTATTAGACTTGGTTTTTCTATTTAACAAATAACCTTTTATATACTAAACCCTACCATTTGTATATTAAAATCGACCAAAACTATATTAGTTGTTGATTGTAAAACAAAAAATCACTACTTTTCATCAAAAATTTGGAGGTTTGTTAAGATTAATTATCATCATACAACTAATTATTTTTAGTGAAATCTTATTCGCTCAAAACCCTTCTTTCAGTAATTACAAATCTTCCACTTCTCCTTACTTGCAATTTAACGATATTGTAGAACATAAAAATAAAATGCTATTTATTAGCAGCGAAGGTGTTTTTGAAATAAAAAACAATAACTTATCCAAAATTATAACCGAAGAAAACCTTTCTAAATTTATAAAAACACCTAACAACCTTTACGTTTGGAGTATTTATGGAGAAATTTTTGAAATAAAAAACAATCAACTCGTTCCTTTTCCTTTTAATAAATTGGTACAAAAACGAGTAGAAAACAAAATCATTAACTCCGTTATTTTTGCTGATTCTACTTTTTATATAAGTACAATAGTTGGAAGTACTTTAATTCAAATTGACTTAAAAACCGAAACCATTTCCAACCTAAAACTAAATCCTTACCCCTATTTTGTTGTAAAGTTTAACGGCAAATTAATTTCCGGAAACAACCAAAACACTTCTAAAAACGAACTTTTTGTAAATACAAATTCCAATAGCTTTACTATTCCATTAGCAGAAGCAGCAGGAAACTCCCGAACAAATGTTGTTCAACTACAAGATAAAACCTACTTATTCTCTAAACAACACGAAGTGATAAGGTTTAACAATACTACTTTCTTGAATAGAATTTTTGTGGAAAAAAATGTGGAGTTTATTTTTCAAGATTCACAAGGAAAAATTTGGTTTGCACTAAATAGTGGCGGTATCATTTCTTATGCTGATGGAAGTTTAAAAGAAGCCAATATTACCCGATATTTAGGAAATCAAACCGTTATTTCTGTGGCTGAAGATGCTAAAGGCAACTTATGGTTTGGCACTTCCGGGAATGGTGTTTTTAAACTAGAAAATGAGTTTGAGCATATTGATGCTAACTCAACTATAACCTATAGTTCTCCGGCTATCTTTTCATCTACAGAAATTGAAAACGAAAAAGTACAAAGCAAGTTTATTTTAAAAAATTTACCTGTTGACCAGCAAACAGAAAAGCCAATCAACTCCAAAACCATTAGAACAGATAGAGTTAGACAAGATTCTTTGCCTCCATCGGTTTTTATAAACAGTGTGAAAATTAACGGTAAAGACACCACCACATTAAGTCATTATGAATTGAGCCATGAAAACAACGCTATTGAATTTAATATTAGCGGAATAAGCAATAGTCCATCCGGAATTCAATATAAATACATGTTAGAAGGATTTGATAAAGAATGGATTTATACCGTAAATACCTCTATCTATTATACCTCGTTAGCTCCCGGCAGCTATACTTTTAAAGTTTTTGCCATGAACGATTCAGGAATTTGGAGTACCGTACCTTCAGTTATTTCATTTACCATTCAACCTCCATTTTACATGTCAGCATGGTTTTTATTAACGCTTGTTTTTGGTGTAATTATTATAGGGTTCTTAATTTACTTTTTAATCCAAAAGCAAAATCAATTAAAAAACAAACAAATTGAAGAGCAAAAACAAAGAGCATTAGCATCAGAATTACAAGCTCTTCGTTCGCAAATGAATCCACATTTTATCTTTAATACCCTTAACTCTATTCAAAATTTTATTTCTAAAAACGAAAGCAAAGATGCTTCCATTTACCTGAGTAAATTTGCTAAACTAATGCGAGCCACATTAGCCAATACTAAGCGTCAGCGAATCTCTTTAAAAGATGAAATAGAAACACTTACCTTATATTTAGAGTTGGAACAGTTACGATTAAACAACAAATTTTCTTACGAAATTTTAGTAGATGAAACCATAGATACACAATACGAACAAATACCGTCAATGCTTATACAGCCTTACGTTGAAAATGCCATTTGGCACGGAATATCGCATAAAGAGGGAAATGGAATAATAAGAATACAGTTTTTACCGGAAAGTGAACATTTATTAAAATGCGTAGTGGAAGATAACGGAATTGGACGTGAAAACGCTATTAAACTTAAGCAAAACACTACTTCTCCTTCTTTTGGGATGAACATTACCAAAGAACGAGTAGAACTGTTAAACTCACTTAATGGCAATCAGCTTTCGGTAAAAATAAACGACCTTAAAATAAACAACCAACCCGCAGGAACACGGGTAGAACTATATGTACCAATTTAAAATAGTGTATTATGTATAGAGCAATTATAGTAGATGACGAAAAAGGTGGAAGAGAACATTTGGCCACCATCTTAAAAGAGTTTTTCGATATAGAAATTAAAGCTCATGCTGCCAATGCAAAAGAAGCTATTACCGCTATTGAAGAACATCAACCCGATTTGTTATTTTTAGATATTGAAATGCCAGGAGAAAATGGTTTTGATTTATTAGAAAAATTAGAAAATATCAATTTCGATGTGATTTTTACCACTGCTTATGATCATTATGCTATAAAAGCCATTAAATATAGTGCGTTAGATTACTTGTTAAAACCCATTGATGCGGATGAGCTAGAAGCTGCCATAAACAGGTTTAAATCAAAAATTAGAAACCAAGAATTAACCAATAACAAACTAAAAACACTACTCAACAATTTATCTTCTGGTAGCAATGGTCAAGAACAAAAAATTGTTATCCATGATGGTGAAGGCTTGAATTTTATTAAAATAAAAGACATTATCAGGTTTCATTCTGAAGGAAGTTATACTGATGTCCATGTGGTTGGTCAAGACAAACATTTTGTTACTTCAAAACAAATTGGCGAGTATGAAGAAATGTTGCTTAATGAACAATTTTACAGAATTCATCGTTCTTATTACATTAATTTACGCCATGTAAAAAAGTATGTTAGAGGAGATGGTGGTTATGTTATAATGAGTGATGGCTCTAAGCTTGAGGTATCCCGAAGAAAAAAAGCAGAATTTATTCAATTACTTTCCCAATAACGCTTTTAGCTTTTTTATCCGCTTTAAATTTAAAGAAAGCATTTAAAAAGATAGCCGATAAGACAATGGCCATCCCTACATAAAAACCCGTTGACATTATTTCACTTTCGGGCCACAACAAAACAGCTATAATAATAGAATAAATAGGTTCTAAATTAATAGAAATTACTACCGTAAACGGAGAAATTTTTTTCATTACTTCTACCGACATAATAAAAGCAAAAGCAGTACAGATTATTCCTAAAATTAATAACCATTTTATATCTGAAACAGGAATAAGAAAAGCCTCCATATTGCCTAAATTCATAAAAATTAAGTAGCTCGATAAAATGACTAATGCCCCTAATAATTCATAAAAAGAAAGTGTTTTGGAATTAGTTTCTTTCACTAAAACACCATTAATTACCGTAAACCAAGAACTAAATACTGCCGCTAAAATACCCAATACAATTCCTGTTAAATAGCTAAATTCAAAATTGAAAATTAATACTAATCCTACAATAATTAGCAAACCCAAAAACAACTCATACCCTTTAATTTTTCGCTTAAAATAAAGTGGTTCAATCAATGCGGTAAATAAAGTACTGCTCGATAAGCAAACTAATGCTATAGAAACAGTAGATTGTTTTATCGCCTCAAAAAAAGCTACCCAATGTATGGCAATTAAACACCCTACCATAAAAGTTTGTTTCAATATTTTTTTATTGATTTTAAAAGAGTGTTTACTTATTAAAAAATAAATAGCAATAGCAGCCACACCAATTAAAACTCTATACCAAACCAATAAATACGAGTTGGCAGAAATCAATTTACCTAAAATTCCGGTTAACCCGAAAATAAGCACCACTATGTGCAGCCAAAAATGATATTTATATTTTTCAAACATTTTTTAAGGCATAAAAAAAGCAAGGATAATTAAACCCTTGCTTTTATTGAAAGTTAATTATGTATTATTTTTCCTCTTGATTCTCTTGAGCCGGAACAGGTGCGTTATTCATGTTTGGCATTGTAGGAGCAGCTTTCTCATCAATTAATTCTTGAATTTTTGAATCACCTGCCTCATCATCAGTAACCGTTTTTGTTGGGTTAACAGCAGATGAAGCAATGCTCAATACTACCAAAGCAATCCCTAAGGTCCAAGTTGCTTTTTCTAAAAAGTTAGTTGTTTTTCTAACACCCATAATTTGGTTATTGGCAGAAAAAGCTGAATCTAAACCACCTTTTGGGTTTTGAATTAATACGATCAACAAAAGCAAGAAGCAGATGATGATAACTAAAACTGTGATAAGTGTAAACATTATTTTTGTTTTTGTTTTAAATTTTTAATTTGGGTTGCAAAATAACTGCTTTTTTTTGGATATTTCAAACTTAATTTTTCATACATTTCTATCGCTTTCTGATAATGTCCCTGATCAACGTGGATAAGGGCTAGCGTCTCGCTTACCATGTCAGAATTATCTACCACACTTAGCCTTGCCATGTTTATTGGAGAGTAAAATTCGGTCTTTTTAGGTTGAATTTTAGGATCTTCTTGAATAAACTTATTAATTAAATCAAATTTATCGATGTTAGAAGTGTTGGTTTTAGCATCATTAGTAAGTGGAACATCGCCTTTAAAATGCGACAACCATTCAGCAAAAGAATGTGGTGAATCAACATCAAAAGTGGGTTGATTGCTTTTAGCCTCCTCTTTTTCAGTTATTGGTTGTTGTGGAGTACTCGATTTTTGTTTGTCTTCTTCCGTTTCCAGTAAAATATAACTATTAATTGCTGCAGCTCTTAATTGTTGTTCTAAAGCATCAATTTTTGTAGGTTCTTTTGGTTTTTCTTCTTCAACTTGCTTTGTTGTTGCTTTTTCTTCAACAACCTCATCAACCAACTCCACTTTTTCTTCAATCTTCTCTTCTTTAATCGTTGATTTTTCTACTATTTTATCTTCAACTTTTTTCTCAACAACAGCATGCAATTGATAAAACAAATGTTGTCTGTCGGTACAATAAACAGCCGCTTTCTTAAGGTATTCTTCAAATAAAATATCGTCATTTTTTTTGAGTAATCCGGCATACATTAAATGAGCAGTTTGGCAATAAGGAAATTCATCTACCACAAACTTGAGTTCATTGGTATTTTGGCTCAGCATGGTGGGATTTTTAATACTTTCTATAAATTGCGATTGCTGCATAGAGCAAAGGTATAAAAAAGTGTTGAAAGTTTGAGGTTTGAGGTTTCCCTATTTGTCATTCAGGAGGAACCTTGTTAGAATAAGAGACAAAGTTAGTTTAGCGTTGATGTTTAATAGAATTATTCCATAATTAATGTGCGTTGAGTATTCCTTTCAAGTTTCCTTCAATAAATAATTTGGGACTTCCTTACCGCCACTCAACAGGATTCCTCCTGATTGACATGGTATGATACTTTTCTACCTCATAAACTCATAAACTAAACTATCCACCTTCACAACCCATTGTTAATTAAAACTTATTAAAGCAAATTTTTAAGCACTAAACACAATTAATTTTGAAACGAACTTTTAATACATTCAACAAATAGTAAGATGATTAATTGGAAGTTCCATCATACAGATAAAATAGAAAATCAATATTTCCGTTTCATAGCTTATGCGTTGGCTTAAAATCATTGGATATTCATTAATAGTGCTGTTGGTGTTAATTACCACTTTTAGCATTGTAATGTCTTCTTTTTATGAAAAAGAAATTAAAAAATACATTGTAGAAGCCATAAACGAACAGGTAAATGTGCCTATAAATGTTAAAGACCTTGACTTTTCTGTACTTAAAAAATTTCCCTACGCTTCGGTAGAATTTAAAGAGGTGGAAATTGCTTCTACCAACCACAAATCAGCGTTATTAAAAGCAAAATCGGTTTACTTTCAGTTTAATATTATCGATTTACTCAACAAAAAATATGTGCTGAAAAAAATAAGCATAGAAAATGGCAGCACCCTTATTTTTATAGATCAACAAGGAAAAGATAATTTTCATTTTTGGAAAACCAACCCAGAAAGTAGCAACCAACCAATTGCTTTTGAATTGTCGGATGTGCAATTTAAAAATATGGATCTTAATTACCTCAACAACTACAAACAGCAAGACATGGGCTTGGTGGTAACCAAAATGAACTTCTCGGGAAATTTTAATGAAAATAACTATCATTTAGAGACCAACATTGCTTTACACATTAACCAACTAAACAGTAAAAATGAGGCTTTCCTAAAGGATAAAGACATTACTATTGAAGGTAAAATTGAGGTGAACAAACAACAATTAAGTTACAAAATACAATCGGGAGAAATAAGCATAGAAGAACTTATTTTTAAATTAGAAGGCATTGTTTTAGATAAAAACGAAGCGCTAGATTTACAGCTTAGCTCTAAAGGAACGGATGTAGATTTTGCTACGCTTTTTTCCCTACTTCCGGCACAAATGCAAGCATCATTAGCTGCTTACGATGCAAAAGGCGTTTTTAATTATCAAGCTCAAGTTTCTGGCGTATTTTCGGCTACTAAAACACCTCATGTAGAAGCCGATTTTCAGGTAAAATCAGGAATTTTAAAAGAAAAAAAATCAGGATACGAACTTTCTAATATCCATTTTTCGGGAATTTACAACAATGGAACTAAAAACCACGCACAAACTACCAAGTTAAACATCAACGATTTTAATGCCGATTTCGGTGCGGGACATATTTCAGGAAATTATGAAATTGCCAACTTCCAAAACCCTTATATTCAACTCACTTCCGAGGCTAATATAGATATTGCCATGGCAAAAGAATTTTTTAAATTAGATTCGTTGGAGACCGCCACAGGAGAGCTTATTTTAAATGTGGAATACAAAGGCTACATCAGCAATTTGCAAAAAATTAAAGCTTCGGAATTGCAGCAGCTTAATGCTAAAGGTAATGCTCAACTCGTCAACACGCATTTAAAATGGCAATCGAAACCTTACCAATTAATTAATGCCAATGCTTATTTTGAATTTAACAACAACCTTATAAAAATAGATTCATTAACCACCACGGTAAATCATTCTCCGGTATATATTTCGGGAGTTTTTAAAAATTTACTGGCGTATTTATTTGTAGAAAATGAAAAACTGGAGGTAACCGCTTCTTTTACATCTCCTAAATTTATGTTAGAAGATTTTTTATTACAATCTTCCTCTTCCAACCAATCGGAGCAAGAAGTGAGCTTGCCCAACAACATCACTTTTACCTTTACAACACAAATAGATACCTTTCTGTTCAGGCGATTTAAAGCACAAAATTTTAGAGGCGTTATCCAATTGGAAGACAACTTACTTTCGGCTACCGATGTTTCTTTTAACGCCATGGGCGGACATATTAAAGGAAGTATAGCCTTAGATAACGAAAACCCCAACGAGTTGCTTATTACCAGCAATGCTAAAATGTTCGATATTGATATTACCCAACTGTTTTATCAGTTTGAGAATTTTGGACAAAAAGCGTTAGATGCCGAAAACCTGAAAGGTAAAGCAGCCATTGCGGTGGATTTTGCTTCCGTTTGGGATAGACACCTAAACGTAAATAAGGATAAAATTTATGTTTCCTCTACCATTATTATTAAAAATGGAGAATTGTTAGATTACGAGCCTGTTATGGCATTGAGTAAATTTATAGAAATAGAGGAACTGAAACGCATTAAGTTTAACCAATTAAAAACAGCTATAGAAATTAATAAGCAAGTAATCACTATTGCAAAAACCGAAATACAATCTTCGGCTATTAATTTAACCCTTTCGGGAAGCCACCATTTTAATAACGATATAGATTACCGTGTAAAGATAGATTTAAGCGAAATCCTATGGGATAAAGCCAAAAAACGCAAACAACAAAATGAAGAATTTGGTTATGTAGAAGATGATGGCTTAGGAAAAGGAACGGTATTTTTAAAAATTACGGGTAATGTAAAAAATTACAAAGTAAGCTACGATACCGAAGGGTTAAAAAGCAACATGAAAGAAAACATACAAGAAGAAAAAAGAACCTTAAAAAGCATTTTAAACAAAGAATTTGGATGGTTTAAAAAAGATACCACCCTTAACAAAGAAGAACCCAAGAAAAAAGATGGGTTAAAAATTGAATGGGAAGAAGCCGAAGACAACAATACCAAAGAAGATATTAAAAAGAAAAAAGAGAGTGAGAAAAAGAAAGAAAAAACAGGCTTGCGTAAGTTTTTAGATAAAATTGCCAACCCTAATGAGGATGAGTTGGAAGAAGATAAAGAGTTTTAGTGAAGAGTTGGATTTTGACTTTAAACTACTGCTTTCTTCTCATTTTCAGCATTTTTCTTTATGTGTATCAATACTCTTTCGTGAATTTTGTGAATGATATGGTCACTCCAAAGTTGCCAATAAAATGCTGGTTGTATGTTATGATAATACCAAGTAGTTCCTTCTAAAAGTGTATTCCCATTTGGAAGTTCAGTCAATTTAAATTGTCCTTGTTTAGAAACAAAATAGTCGTGCAGGTGTGGTGCGTCAATATCCCAAAAACTTAATTCCTTCATTGGTTCGGGTTGTTCTATAACGTCAAATTTTAAAAGTCGTGGTTCGTCCCAAACTGTTATTGGCTCTACAAAACTTCCTGTTGTAAAATTGCAATGTCTAATTGCACCAACTCCTGTTCCTTCAATTGTTGCATCTATCGGATATGCAATTCCTGTCTTAAAAATAAATTCGGTTGGCTCATCTAGTTGAGGAAATTCAATAACATTTTTCCAAACTGTTTGTGGGGCTGCATTAATTTCAATAGAAGTCACAACCGAAACCAAAATTGGCTCACTATCCTTTTCTATAAATGCTATTGTCGGAATAATCCCAATTAAAAATAACATTGTTGTTGGTGCATTGTTCGGTATTTTATTATTAATTACGTAACCAATTAAACTACCAAGCCAAGTCAAAAGAACTCCTATTGGTGCAGCCATTGCAATACAAATTACCCCTTCAATTGCAAAAATTAAAAGACCGGCAGTATAAACTCCAAGTGTCAAAAAGCCAATTTGTCTAGCCTGTTTGTAAGTAATTTTATTTTTCAGCCCATATAAAATTGTCGAACCTGCACCAATGAATAAAGGTGTGAAAATAAACAAGGCAATTCCATATTGTCCAATTCCATAGATACCCCAAAGTGTCAACAATCCTGAAATAAAAACAATCAGTCCGACTGCTAGCCATTTTCGTTTCTTGTCATTAGTTTGCAATATTTTTTCTATTTGTTCTTTCATTGTGATGTGAAACGATTTGCAGCTGGACTTTCTCGTCTGTGGTTATTGTCAAGATTCATTTTTTTACTTGTGCTTTGGATTTAAAGTCATTTATCTCCTTTTGTCGTTGTTCATTCCAAGATTTTAATGTTTCGTCAAAATTGTCAACATTGGATTTTAGATATTGTAAGATAATATCTTCATTATTCTCGTTCAGCAAAAATGGTTTAATAATAACATTTATAAATTTAAGTTCCTTGTCAGAAGTCCCTGTCCAAGAATGATTGTATTTCACAATGCAAATAGCAAATCCATATTTAGCTTGAAAAAATAAAGCAAAAAGTCCGCCACCTACTTGATAAATATTTTTAGCCTTTACAGATAAGCCAACGGTAAACATATCATCTGAATAAGTTTCAATTCTATAATCAAATTCTGGTTTAGATTTTTCATAAAGATGGTCAAGTATTGACCCCAAACCTCCAAATTTCAATTTCCGTTCTTCTCTTAGTTCAACTTCAAAAAGCCCGCTCACTGCTTCAATTCCATCTTTCCTAGAGGTCTCTATAACCTTTTTGAAAATTTTTTGTTGGTCGGAATATTCCAAATCGTTGAACGGATTAGAATTGACCACTTCTAATTCTGTATTGTTTAACTTTCCAATTAGAATATCAAATGAGTTCTGAATAAAAGCAGAATATTTTTCTTGAACCTTTTTCCTATTTATTGGAAGTATACCGTCTTCAAATGAAATTTCTTCATCAGGAGAATTTTCGGTTTCTTTTTTTGTGATAGATTTTTTTTTCACAATAGTTGGTTTCATAACTGTCTTAGCTTGGATAACTTTTTCGTCAAAGGAAAATACTTTGTAGCCCGAACTTCTAATCTCACTAACAGGAATTTGTAAGAAGGCACTTTTTTCAACAACCTTTTTCTTAATGTAATTATCAATCGCTTGGATTGATAGAAAACCGTCTTCATCATATAGATTTTGCTTTTTAATTGCCTCTAATAGATAGTATGTAAAATAACTATTTTGAATATCATTTCCTTGAACGGCTTTTTTCTTGCTTTCAGTTGCAAACATTAGACATAATTCAGACGAATGATAGTTAAGTCTTCTAATCTCCTTTTCGGGATTGTTGGTTCCTTTAAAAAAAATGTTTGAACCGGAATGGCAAGCATCAATAAGTAAGTATTGATTTTTAGGAGTTAATTTCAAAAAGTATCTTAATAAAATATCCTCAACTGTCAGTTCTGTTTCGTCTTGAAATAGGACTTTTGATTTTCCTTCGTCCTTGTCGTATTCACCGTGCCCTGAAAAATAGAAAAACAACAAATCTTGATTGGGTTTAAATTCCTTTTCTATTGCAGAAAAAGCTTCGTCAATTTGTTCTTTAACAGGTTTATTACTATCAATTACTTTATAAATTTTGTCTGTCGAAAACCTACAATGAGAAACAAGTGTTTGTTCTAAGTCATTTACATCCTTAACACAATATGGTAATGGGTCAGAACTGTAGTTATCCATACCTATGAGAATTGCATATCTTGTTTCTGTCATTTTGTCTATTTTTGTTATATTGGTGTGTCGTGGTAGCCTTACTGCTAACTTGTTTATATATGTAGTTAACATTTCCCTAACCTATTCTGGGTGTATATGTGTAGGTTTTGTTTACATATATCCCCTCCAAAAATATAAAAAATAACCCACAACGCATCAAAAAACTCATTTTTAGACTTTTGCAACAATATCGGTAAATATCCGCTTCATTAGTGTTATTCGTGTTTCATTAAAAAGAACACATATAAATTCTTTATGTCATTGTACCTTTGCGGTAAAATCATCAACCCTTATCAGCAATAAAATAATACTCTGTATTATCATTAAATAACTTACAAAACTGCTCATTGGTTAAGGAAGGTTTTTGTGCTATCCAATCGCTTAAGGTAAACACTTGTAAGCCTATCTCACCAGTCAAGAAGGAATGAATGTCTTTTGCTTTGGTGTTATAATATTCTGTAGCTCCCAGTCCACATTCAAACAATATGGTAGGTTGATTTTTAAGAAGTAATTCCTTAGCTCCTTGCATTACATCAAACTCACCGCCTTCTACATCAATTTTAATAAAATGGATAGGAAGATCTGTTGGAATAACATCATCTAAGCGTTTTACTTCTACCTCAATTTTTTCAATGTCGGGATTGTCAATAGCATATTTCCGTTTATTTATTCCACTATATGCCGGAGCATTTTTTACATAATGAAAAGTGGTTGTTCCGTTTTCGGTAGATAAGGCATAAGGATATATAAAAGCATTTTCAGCATACTTTTCATTCAACACCTTATAAAAATCAGGAATAGGTTCAAAAGCAAAATGTTTTCCTTTTGGAGCATGTTTTATTAATTCAGACAATATTTCACCTTTGTGGCAACCAATATCAATGGTGTTTGAATTGGGCAAAATTACTTTTTTAATGATTTTTTTGGTCAGGCGGTCGTAATGCAAGTTTTTGGTAACATCCAAGTGTAAAAAGTTGAGTAAGTTGCGCAGTATGTTTTTGACCATGAAAAGCGTAAAAATTTATTCAAAAAACGGACAAATATAAGCTAAATTGCATAAACAAATAGCTCTTTTTCAACGATTGCTTGCTTTGGTGTTAATTTGTACTAACAACACTTTAATTTTAGGGTGGTTAGCTATTTTCATTCTATGACAATGTTCTTTAATTGTTGATGAAAATTTAGTTTCATTTTCTGTTAACCACAATAATTTTTCTTGATTGGGAAAATGTTGATTTAATAATTCAAAATCATGATAAGAAGAAGAAATATAAGACAATTCAGGGAAAATATTAGCTTTTATTTGAATGATGGTTTCATTTAAATTTTCTTCGCTTAATTGGTATAACCCGGGCCAGTGCAAATAATAACTTGTTTGGAAACCGCTTTTGGCAAATAATTTCAGTAACTCAGGTTGTGTTGCTTCTACAATAAATTGTTCTTTTGAAATAGCTAATTCAACACATAAAAACTCTAGCCTTTTTAATGCTTGTAAAGCATTCTCCGGAGATAAATTTTTAAAATCGAGCCAAAAGTTTAGTTCACTTTGTTTATTTGATTTTAAATATTCCAATAAATTTAACCCTATAGATTCAGCTGGAGGATGATTAACATCAAAAATATTGAGCCCTGAATTAAAAACTACATCTAATTCTACTCCGGAAAATGTGGAGTTAACTTCTTGTAGTTTTTCAATGCTATTTACTCTGTGCACCCAAATTTTATCAGCATGTAATTGCTTTAAAAGAAAATCGGAAGTAAGCCCTTGATAAGTAATTATTAATAACGTTGTTAAAACAATACCGAAAATCACTATTTTCTTAATGGGAAGTTGCATTTATTGAACAGGTTTTATTTCAACATCAAAATCAATGTGCTGTTTTACAATTCTTTGTTTAGACTGAAAGTTCGGACTGAAAATACTGTTCTCGCTTTGCATTCCTTCAAACGTAATACTTAAAATATCAGCCACACTATAAATAAAATCGTCTACCATATATTTTCTATCTGTAAAGCTTCTGTATTTTTCCAATTCGGATTTTTGATTGCTCCAAAATACAAAAGGAATTTCAAACATAGGATAACTACCTATGGCTTCACTATGTCCATTAAAATCAACAGTTTGATAAACATCTTCACCATGGTCGGACAAATAAATCATTTGTTGTTTTTCATTTGGGGTAGCGTTCGCTTTTAACAACGAAATAATCTCACTAATTACAAAATCGTTATATAAAACAGCATTATCGTATTGATTAATAGCATCAAAAGCTTGTTGTGTTCCAAATGGAGTTGAAGGAGTATCTTTAAACTGATTAAAATTTTCCGGATAACGATTTTTATATTGTGTATGTGTTCCTAAAAGATGAACAAAAAGTACTTTTTTAGTATCTTTTGTCTTTAAGCTTTTTGCTACAATTGGCAGTACACGCTCATCTAATGAACGCAATTCTTGTTCTCCACCTAAATTCGTAAAGTAGGAATAGTCTGCTGCTTTTGCCACAATAGAAACCATAGTTTCATTTATCCCAACCGGAATTTGATTAGATATCCAATAGGTTTTGTAACCTGCTGTTTTTACTAATTGAATCAAACTTCCATATTCTTTGGCTTCAGGGTTGGCAGTAGTTGCAAAGGTAAGTACTTTTTCTAATGAGGGAATAGTGTGCGTATGCGGACTTATAACATCGTTGAAAACTAACAGTTCGTTTCTCAGTTTTGCCAGATTTGGTGTGGTATTTCTATGATAACCGTAAATTCCTAAATGATGCTTAGTAGTGGATTCGCCAATAACAATAATAATTGTTTCTTTTAAATCATCTTCTTTTTTTACAACTGTTTTTAATTGCTTACTTTTTTTAGATGCAGCAAAGAAATTTTTATATTTTTCAACTTCAATTTTATACCTTTCATATCCATTAAAAATTTGAAAAACAGCATGATATTTATGGTGATTAGCATTAAAATAAAGACTTATCCCAATAACAAATAAAACTAACCCTAAAACTACTTTTTTCCATACGGTATTTTGTGTTCTTACCCAAAGAGACTCTATAAATAAAACCAACTTACGAAAGTCATTAAAAATGGCCTTAAATGAACTTTTTAGTGTATATTGCTGAATCGCCTTATTAACTCCAATTAATATAAAAACAGATGGTATTAGCAATATTAGTAACCAAATAAAAATTTCTGTATTGAAATATTCTTTTAAATATTCAGAAGTTTCAGAAGAATTTGTTTCTATTAATATAAATGCGGTTGAAGGTGTAATTCGTTCTTTATAAATAGAAACATAAGCAACTTCAAAAAAAGTAATTACTAATGTGCTAAGATATATAAAACGCACATAAATAGAGCTTAGTTTTTTATTAGAAATAAAATAAGCAACAAAATACAAAAGCAGGTGCAAAAAAATGATTCTTTCAGGTATAAAGGATTTTCCTGTTTTTTCTGAAACGACATAAGACAATACAAATATTGGATACAATAAAAATAGATAGCTGTATTTAATTAAATGTCGGTGGAAAGGCATTTATTACAATAATAAGTTAATTGCTAATAATTAATTTATGTGCTTCAATAAGCTTGTTTTTATTATAAAATTGCACACTATAAATTCCTGATGAAAATTTTTCAAAATTAATTTGCAATAATTCTTTATTTAAGACATTTGCTTCGTACACAGTTTGTCCATAAATAGTTGTAATTAATATTTTTTCAACTTCAATTTTAGATATATCAAAGTTGGCAAAAGAAGTAGAGGGATTGGGGAAAATAAGCACCTTTTTTTCAGAATCAGGTTTCCAAGAGGTTAAGTCATCTATTTTTAAAGGCATAAAATCATTTATAGTATCTAAAGTAAATTGATGATTAGTAACAACAGTATCAATTTCAATAAGCATTACATCTTCAAGACCATTCCCATAACTTTTTGTAAACCCTGCAATTTTTAAGGCTTCATTAGGTTCTAACAAAATACTTTTACTTTCTTCCTCTTTAGTACCTCCAAAAGTAGAAGAACTACCTCCCCAAAAGCCTCCCGGTGTAATTAAAAATACTAAGGCATCTTTTCCACCATTTCCGGCAGCGGCTGTATGTCCGGTATTAAAAAAATTACCATTAGCCAATTCCACCAAGTCATAAATAACTTCTTCACCAATATTTCCAAAATAATTTCCCCAAATAGCATTACCGCTACTGTCGGTTCTAATCATGTAAAAATCTTTATCATTATTTGGGGTAAAACTAGTGGTTACTCCTCCTAAAACATAATTTCCATTAGCTGTTTCTATAACTGCATTGGCTTCTTCATAACCTGAAGGACCAAAAGCAATGTCCCAAATTAAACTACCTGTAGCAGTCAGTTTTATCATATACATTTGAACAGAGTCTGTTAAGGTAGTTGTCATTCCTGCCACTACAATACTACTATCAGTCGTTTCCATAATGCTGTTTCCCCTGTCAACCAAGTTTCCTCCAATGGTTTTAGTCCAAAGGGTATCCCCTAAACTATTTGTTTTAACAATATACACATCCGATTCTCCATTGGTATTATTGTAAGTTTCTCCACAAAAAGCAAAGCCACTGTC
>LADZ01000032.1 GCA_000961845.1 Flavobacteriales bacterium BRH_c54 | reverse complement strand
GACAAAATTCAATTTATCATTTATAACAAACAATCGCATTTTAAACAAAGTAATGTGGGACTTTCTTTAGAGAATGGCGAGTTGGGCGGAATTACCTCCATAATGGGAGAGAAGGTTTTTCTTTATTTTAATGGCAATCATGAAGATTTTGATATTCAGATTAAAGAAGGAATAGCAAGAGTACTTATCAATCAACAAGTTTATGGCAGCAACTGGCGACAAGTAATAAAAAATTCTACTTTACTTACCTTGCCTGATTGGTACCAATTAGGGTTAACTTCTTACATTTCTAAAGGCTGGGATTCTGAAATTGAAAATAGTGTTAGAGATGGTGTAATGTCGGGTAAATATAAAAAGTTTAACCGATTATCTGATAAAGATGCTATTGTTGCCGGTCATTCACTTTGGGCTTACATTACCGCTACTTATGGAGAGGCTGTAATCCCTAACATTTTATACATGACAAGAGTTACGCAAAGTGTAGACAAAGGATTTTTATATGTATTGGGAGTTTCTACCAAAAGCCTTACAAAAGAATGGCTGGAGTTTTACAAATCTGAATTTAAAAACTTGGATAAAACCCCTAAAGAGTTTTATGAAAAGAATGAATTGTTTAAGATTAAAAAAAAGAGAGATTATTCTCAATTTAAAGTTAGTAATGATGGAAATAACTTTGCATACGTAACCAATAAATTAGGGCAGTATAAGATTTACATCTATTATAAGGATAATGATAAAAAATACAAAATTTTTAAAAAAGAATTTAAGTTGGATAGGGTAAATGATCATTCTTATCCCGTTTTAGCATGGCACCCGGCAAGCGAAATATTATCGTTTATAACAGAGGAAAAAGGTTTTTTAAAAATGTATTATTTCGATATAAATTCCGGAGGGTTGGAAGTGAAAGCCTTATTTAATTTAGAGAAGGTAACTGCAATGGATTACCATGATAATGGTAGAGAAATGGTTTTTTCAGGTGTTTATAAAGGACAATC
Organism: Flavobacteriales bacterium BRH_c54; assembly: GCA_000961845.1. GTDB lineage: Bacteria > Bacteroidota > Bacteroidia > Flavobacteriales_E > Vicingaceae > BRH-c54. Next base: position 6,562 of record LADZ01000032.1, on the reverse strand, counting down.
GGATTTGTATCTTTATAATATAGGAGCTAATTCTCATAAAAAGATTACCAATGATTTATTTGATGATATAGAGCCTCAATTTATTGAGAACTCAACAAAAATTATCTTTACTTCTAATAGATTAACCGATTCTTTAGGGTATCAACCTGCTAACTTAGAGTTGTTTTATAATAAAAGAGATGTTTGGATTTTAGATTACCTTTCAGAAGATAAAACCCTTTCAAGAGTTACGGAATCTACTAGATTTTCAGAAAGTCTACCTTATGGCTATGATTCAGCATTATACTACTTAGGAGAGCAAAATAGAGTAAATACCCAATTTAGTGCAGTAAAAGACAGTTTTATTACACATATTGATACTAGTATTCATTACCATCATTTTTATGATGCCAAGCCTGCAAAAACTATTTTTAGTAGAGGTATAAAAGAACATTTTATAAATTCTAGAGGTGTTTCTACTACTGTATTAGTGGATAATTTTAAATATCATTTATTATCGAATGACATTAACGAACCTATTTTAGATAGTATTAGTCAACAACAACAAAAAGATTCGTTACAAAATGAACAATTGCCTACAAACTTGCCCGATAGAAGTAATTCTATTTTATTAAAACCGGTAGAGTATTCATCAGAAGTAGTTAATACAGATCAAGAAACTGTTGATATAACAAATTATGTTTTCGATAGTGAGAAAACTACACCCATCCAGAAAAATACCATTGTAATTGGCGAACGGAAATCTGAAATAGATTCTTTACCTGAAGAATTTAAAATGCCCAACCAACGGAATTACAACTTGTCCTTTTTTAATGATAATTCAGCTTTAAGGTTAAGTAATAGTTTTGTTAATGGGGAATATCAACTGTTTACCGGAGGCGCTTTTAATGGGCCAGGAATAGGAGGATTGGTAAAATTAGGAACCGTAGATTTGTTTGAAGATCATAAGATTTATGGAGGTGTAAGAATTTCGTCAGGAACAAGAGAGTATTTTATGACTTATCAGAACTTGGTAAGAAGATGGGATAAAGAATACACTTTTGCCAGAACTACTTTTAGTGCTACTAATGGGTTAAATGTTTTTGGAGTAGCTACCAACACCTTACATTACTCATTAAAATACCCTTTTAGTGAAGTGGCCAGTATAAGAGGTACAGCGAGTGTCAGAAATGATAATATAGTAGTAAAATCTACTGATCAGTTTGCTCTTGAGGCTGGTAATTTAAATGAATTTAGAGGAGTTATAAAATTGGCTTATGTTTTTGATAATTCCAGACATAAAATGCCCAACATCTATTTTGGTACTAAGTTTAAGTTGTTTGGAGAATATTATCAAGAAGTTTTTGAAAACAATACAACAGGAGATGGAATAATTGGAAACACACAAGTATTGGGGTTAGACTTAAGACATTCTTTACAATTGAGTAGAGAAATTGTTTGGGTAAACAGATTGGCTTCAAGTGCTTCATTCGGAAATGAAAAATTGATTTATTATATGGGGAGTGTGGATGAATGGATTCCTTTAGGAGGTCAAAACAGGTTTATCAATCAGGAAGATATAGACTTTACTAAAAACTACCGATATCAAGCATTGGCAGCCAATTTAAGAGGATTTCCTCAAAATATTCGTAGAGGGTCAAATTTTGCGGTAATTAACAGTGAACTGAGAGTTCCTGTATTTAAATATTTTATTAGAAGACCAATACGTTCTAAATTTGTAGAAAACTTTCAGCTAATAGCTTTTGCTGATGCAGGAAGTGCCTGGGATGGTGTGAATCCTTGGGATAAGGAAAACAGAATTAACAAAGATGTAATTGTTGATGGACCAATAAAAGTTACTGTCTTTAAAAATATAGATCCAATAGTAGCAGGTTATGGTTTTGGAATGAGAACAACTTTATTAGGGTATTTTGTAAGAGCAGATTGGGCTTGGGGAGTAGAGAATGGAGTATCTAATAAAAAGCCTATTTTTTATCTTTCACTTAGTTTAGATATTTAAAAAATGAACGAAATTATATCGTTAATAAAACAAAAAGCAGCCAATTATAAAGCAGAAGTAATTGCTTTAAGAAGGCATTTACATCAACATCCGGAACTATCTTTTAATGAATACAGTACAGCTGATTTTATTTGTCAAAAATTAACTGAATACAAAGTTGAGTTTCAAAAAGGAATTGTAAAAACAGGTGTAGTAGCTTTAATTAAAGGAAAGCATCCTGATAAAAAAGTAATTGCCTTAAGAGGAGATATTGATGCACTTCCCATACAAGAAGAAAATGAAGTAGATTATTGTTCGAAAAATGTAGGTGTAATGCATGCTTGCGGACACGATGTTCATACTGCTTCACTGTTAGGAGTTATAAAAATACTATCAGAATTAACGGATAAATTTGAAGGAACAATAAAATGTATTTTTCAACCGGGTGAAGAAAAATTACCGGGTGGTGCTTCTTTGATGATAAAAGAAGGTGTACTTAAAAACCCTAGTCCTGTTGCTATTTTTGGACAACATGTTTATCCGCAATTAACAGCCGGAAAAGTTGGTTTTCGTAAGGGAATGTACATGGCTTCTACCGATGAATTGTATTTAACCATTATTGGTAAAGGCGGACATGCAGCTTTGCCTCATTTAAATGTAGATCCGATAATGATTGCAGCTCAAACATTAGTAGCACTTCAGCAAGTAGTAAGCAGAGGAGCAAATCCAATTACGCCTTCTGTACTTTCTTTTGGAAAAATTCAAGCCAATGGAGCTACCAATGTAATTCCTGATAAAGTTTATATGGAAGGAACTTTTAGAACGATGGATGAGGAATGGAGAAAAACTGCTCATGAAAAAATAATGACCATAGCCGAACAAACAGCAATAACAATGGGAGGGAAGTGTGAAGTAGAAATTAGAAAAGGCTATCCTTTTTTGGTGAATGATGAGGAACTTACAGCAAAAGCACAAGAAGCTGCCAAACTATTTTTAGGCAAAGACAATGTGGTGGAGTTAGATGTAAGAATGACGGCTGAAGATTTTGCTTATTATTCGCAAGAAATGCCGGCTTGTTTTTATCGTTTAGGTACTGCTTTTAAAGACAAACCCAATTCTGGTCTGCATACACCAACTTTTAATATTGATGAAGCTGCTATAGAAACAAGTATAGGTTTAATGAGCTGGCTAGCGGTTAATGAGTTAGTAGATTAAATCGCCTTCAAACTCAAATCCAAGCTATTTATTTGATGAGTTAATGCTCCTACGGAAATAAAATCTACTCCACAAGCAGCATAATCTCTGATGGTAGTTTCGGTAATACCCCCAGAAGCTTCTGTTTTGTACTTTCCGTTAATCTTTTTTACAGCAGTTCGCATGTCTTCAAAAGAAAAATTATCCAACATAATAATATCCACATGTCCTACCGCTAAAATTTCATCGAGTTCGGAAAGATTACGAGCTTCAATTTCTATTTTTAAATCTAAGTTATTTTCTTTAAGATAAGCATTAGTTTTATTGATAGCTGCTGCAATTCCACCAGCATAATCAATATGATTATCTTTAATCATAATCATATCGTACAAACCCATTCGGTGATTTTGTCCTCCACCAATTTTTACCGCCATTTTTTCTATTAAACGTAAGCCGGGAGTAGTCTTTCTGGTGTCCAATACTTTAGTGTCGTAACCTTCAATTAGTTGTATATAATGATGGGTTTTAGTAGCAATACCACTCATTCGTTGCATAAAGTTAAGCACAATACGTTCAGCTTTTAAAATAGATTGTTTTTTACCTTCAATAGTAAAAGCGGTATCTCCGGGAGTAATAAAGTCTCCATCTTTTAACAAAGGATTAAAAACTAAATTTTTATCAATGCGTTGAAAAACCATGTTGGCAACATCCATCCCGGCTAATATGCCTTTTTCTTTTACTAAAAGTTGAGCTTTCCCAACAGCATTGGCAGGAATACAAGATAAAGAAGTATGATCGCCACTGCCAATATCTTCGGCAATAGCCATTTCAATTAAATTATTAATATCCATTAAGGTAAACTATTTTGATTTTTTTTTATTCGTCAGATTCAATTCTTAATTCAAGAATTACAATATTATTACCATTTTCCTGATAAAGAATATAGGTTCTAAAAACACCATTAGCAGTAATTAAATTACCAATAGAATATAAGGTGTTGTTTTTAGATTCACCATCATGAACTACCTTAAAATCGGAAGGTTTATTAGCGGTAAAAAAGTTTTTAAGAATAATTTCAGCTTGAGCTTTGCTGAAAACACCTTCATTTTTAGGGAGGGTTAAATCAACCGTATTGTTAAAAAAACTTGCTATAGCAGCAGCATTACCATTTTTTAAGGCTTTTGCAATATTTTCGTTGATAATAGGGTTTACAAATGCTGTAAGAGCAACAAATAAAGTAATAATGAGTAGTGATTTTTTTATTAGTTGTTTCATGTGTTTTTGTTTTTCAAAAGTCAGCAAAAACTAAGCCATTAAACCATAGCTATATTTTATAGAAACAAATGTAAATTAATTTTTTAATTTAGCCTCATGAAGATTAAATTAATTGCAATAGGCAAAACAGACGAGACTTATCTAAAAGAAGGTATAGACAAGTATTTGGGGAGGTTAAAGCATTATATTCAGTTTGAATTTATTATTGTTAATGATGTGAAATTGGGTAAAAAAAGTAATATTGAAGTGCAAAAAGAATTGGAAGGCAAGGCTATTTTAGAAAAAATCACTACTAATGAAGTCGTTATTTTATTAGATGAAAATGGAAAAGAGTTCAATTCTGTAGGATTTTCGAATTTTATGCAAAAAGCACTAAATGCGGGTACTAACATGGTTTTTGTAATTGGCGGACCTTATGGCTTTTCAGAAGGCATGTATCAACGAGCAAGTGCTAAAATTGCCTTATCTAAACTTACTTTTTCGCATCAAATGGTAAGGTTATTTTTTGTAGAGCAATTTTACAGGGCTTTCACCATTATTAATGGAGAAAAGTATCATCATCTTTAATAGGATTTTTTTACTTTTTTAAAAACTGACTTAATTTAGAAATAGGTTTAAGAATTAAAGTAAAAGGATGGGGTTTTAGTCCATTTATTAACCAAGCTTTTTTATCCTCTCTGTTAGCACGAATTCGATTTTTTAAACTTGCATTGCTAATTCCACCAACACGCATTTTTACAATAACACGAGGTAAATAGGTTAATGAAATTTCGTGTTTATGAATAAAGCGAAGCATCAATTCGTAATCGGCAGCAGAAGTAAAATCAAGGTTGAACTTGCCATATCGTTGATAGATTTCCTTTTTAACAAAAAAAGTAGGATGGGGAGGCATCCAGCCTTTTAAGAACATGCCTTTTTTATATTCATTGGATTTCCAAAGACGAGTTATTTTGTTGGTGTTTTCATTATCAACATAAATCAAATCAGCGTAAAGTCCGTTTGCTTTAGTTTGCTGTAGCTGGGTTACTACATCTTCAATCACATTATTATCAGTATAAAAATCATCAGAATTTAAATTTCCTATAATTTCACCGGTAGCCAAATCAATTCCTTTGTTAATGGCATCATAAATACCCTTGTCTTTTTCAGAAATAATAAGTGAAATTTTGTTTTTGTATTTATTTATTATGGAAAGTGTTGAGTCAGAAGACTCACCATCAATAACAATATATTCAATAGTTGAGTAAGTTTGATTGATTACCGATTGAATAGTATCTTCAATAGTTTTTTCGCTATTGTAACAAACGGTTATGATAGAAATTTTGGGTTGCATTAAGGCAAATGTACATCTTTTTAATAATAATGCAATTGATTGAATAATTTAACATTTTATCAACATTTTGTTAATAAGTTGAAGAAGGTTTTACCTTAAAAAGTTATAGCAGCTGATTATTATAGCTTAATTTTGTTAATACGTATCTAAAAAAATAATATATATTAATAAAATCAGAGTATTATGAAAAAATTATCTACACTTTTAATATTAATTTGTATCGGAACGTTAGGTTTTGGGCAAATTATTTTCCAGAGTAATTTAAGCTCTTGGGCATCTGGAGACCCAACCGATTGGATGGGGAGTTCAACAAACTTTGCTTCAGCTAGAGTAGTTGAAAAAACAGGAGCTGCCACTTATGGAACGAGTACAGCTTCCTTAATAAACGCAAACACAACACATAACAGGTTTACTACTCAACCATTAACTGTTGTTCCTGGAGAGACTTATCTAATTCAAATGTGGGTTGCAGCTCAAAATTCAGGAGAATTGAGAACGAATTATTATGATGCTACAAATGCTGTTTATGGGACTTATAACTCTTATATTGATGTTGCTGCTGTGTCAGCAGGAAATTTAGTACTGATTTCTCAAACAGTAACTATTCCTTTAAATAGTACAAGTGCCGAGTTTATTTTATCTATAAGAAATACAGACCCTACTACAGCTCCGGCACCTTTTGAAATAGGTATTTTATTAGATTCAGTAGCTATTTCTGTTGCTTGTCCAGATCCATCAACATTAACTGTAACTAACTTAACATCAACAACAGCAGATTTAGG
>LADZ01000043.1 GCA_000961845.1 Flavobacteriales bacterium BRH_c54 | reverse complement strand
AGTATTAGAATTAGTCCAAGCAAAAGAAGCCCCGGCAGGCGTAGAAGTAAAAGCAGAAGCAGGTACATTAGCTCCATTACAAACCGTAATATTAGCAATAGGATTAACCACAGGTGAGGGGTTCACAGTTATAGTATAAGTTACTGGGGTTGGAGCTCCACTACAACCACTAGCAGGAGAAGATACGGTAATTGTACTTGTAATAGGAGCAGTAGTAGTATTAGTAGCGGTAAAAGCAGGTGTATTACCACTACCAGAGGCTGCTAAACCAATAGCAGTATTAGAGTTGGTCCATGTAAAAGTAGCTCCAGCAGGAGTAGAAGTAAAATTAGAAGCAGGAACATTAGCACCATTACAAACGGTGATGTTAGCAGGTTGATTGATGGTAGTACTTCCTCCACCTGTTGCCGGAACAATACAATCCATCAAAGCAATTCTTGAACCCGCTCCACACCCGTTGTGAGTTAAAGTAAAAACTGTTGCTCCTCCTGGAACAGATATTGTAACCATACTTCCTGTAGTAGTAGCATTGTTATACAATAATCCAGTACCGCCATTAATTAATGAATATCCTGATCCGCAATAATTTGATAATGAAACTGTGCCGCAATTTGATGCAAAATAGAATTCTTCACAACTATTTGTACCATTAAAAATAACAGATATTGATGAAACAGGAGCGCTAAAAGTTAAAGTAATAGATTGAGCAGCACTATTTAACCACCATGCTGGGTTTGATGTAGGAAAAGTTTGTCCGTTACAAGAATAAGAAACGTCACTTAGGGTAGAAACTCCTACAGTACTAGCACTTACTGTAATTCCCGATCCAGCACTAAAGTATGGATAACTTGTTGCCGATATTTTAGGTATTGAACCATAATTAGATAAATTACAAGGAGATTGAGCTTTAGTTATTAATGGAAATACCACTAATAAAATAATTAATTTTAAATATTTCATAGTTTAGTTTTGTGCACTGCATGCACATGACGTAGAAATACTTAGATTGGATGCCTAAAGTATTAAAATAATTTTCCTTGATCGGTTTTAGAAAACACTTTACCTAAATGTTTGAATGCTTTTTCGGTAGCTTCTCTACCTCTAGGAGTTCGCATTAAAAAGCCTTCTTTGATTAAAAAAGGTTCATAAACTTCTTCTATAGTACCTGCTTCTTCACTAACAGCTGTAGCTATAGTGGTTAAACCAACTGGACCTCCTTTAAATTTGTCAATTATAGCACTTAATATACGATTATCCATTTCATCTAACCCATTTTTGTCAACATTAAGCGCATCTAATCCCATCAAAGCTATTGCTTTGGTTATTTTTCCATCTCCTTTAACTTGAGCAAAATCTCTAACTCTTCTTAATAAAGCATTAGAAATTCGGGGTGTACCTCTACTTCTTCTTGAGATTTCTTCTGCAGCTGATTGTTCTATGCCAACATTTATAATGTCTGCTGAACGATGTATAATTTTAGTTAACAAATCAGCATCGTAATATTCTAATCTAGAAGTTATACCAAATCTAGCTCTAAGAGGAGCTGTTAACAAGCCCGTTCTGGTAGTTGCTCCAACAAGGGTAAAAGGATTTAATTCAATTTGTACACTTCGGGCGTTAGGCCCTGAATCTATCATTATATCTATTTTGTAATCTTCCATTGCTGAATATAAATATTCTTCGACAACGGGAGATAAACGATGGATTTCGTCTATAAATAATACATCACCTTCTTCTAGATTGGTTAACAATCCCGCCAAATCTCCGGGCTTTTCTAATACAGGTCCTGATGTAACTTTAAATCCAACTTGAAGTTCATTAGCAATAATGTTTGCTAATGTTGTTTTTCCTAATCCTGGTGGACCATGAAGTAAAACGTGATCTAAAGATTCTCCTCTTTGGCTGGCAGCTAGAACAAAAATTTTTAGATTCTCCACTACTTTTTTCTGACCTGTAAAGTCATCAAAACTTAATGGTCGCAACACTTTTTCTATCTCCTTTTCTGTAGGAGACATGTTAGCTTTATTTGCGTCTAAATTTTCGTTCATAGGTTTCAAAGGTAAGTATATTCCAAAATTAGTAGCTAATTTAATTCAAAAAATCATTCGGCAGGAATTTCTTTCCCTGTAATAGATCTTACAATGGCTCCTAAATAAACTTTTAGTTTTATAACATAAACTGGTGATGAAAAATTTTCTTTTATACCTCCATTTTTAAATAAAATTAATCTGTAACCCACTCCTGTACCTATTCCAACCCATTTTATAATTTTATAATCAATTAACATAGCCGGTTCATAAGAAATTAATGTGGTTTTGTCTGTCTTAGATTTTTTTCCTTCAGCATTGGTATATTCAAAACTAGCCTCTCCTATTCCTATTTGGGTTGATAGGTTAAATTCCCATTTTTTTGACGAAAAATATACATACTCAAAATAAGGAGAAAAATAACCGTAATTAAGGTTAACAGGAATGGTATCGTTTTGTTCTATTATTTCAGACTCAGAATGGATTAGCAACTGATTTATTCCTAATCCTACATTGAACTTTCTTTTAAAACTTAGTCCAATTTTTATGCCCGTTGTCTTTACTTCAGTATTTCTTAAAAACGAAAAACGAGAATCAAATTTAAATTCAAATTTTGGTTTGCTAGAAAAACTTTCTTTAAACTCATTTTCAACCTTTTCGGGTTGGGCAATTAATAAATTTGAAAATAACACACAAATTAATAAACAAACAGTTTGTTTCATCTTTTAGGTGAGTGTTAATTCGTATTAGTGCTTTTTTTAATGTAGTTTTTGTAGATAAAGTAGCCTACAACTCCAACCAATAAATAAGGGAAAATCATTAAATATAAAATTCCGTTGTTTACGCTTTTTGCTATAGCTCCTCCACTTTCGGATTCAGACTCAACAACAGCTTTGCACATAGCACATTGTGCTTGAATTATTTCTGATGATAGTAAGAAAAAAAGTAATAACGATATGTTTTTAAGAAGACATTTCATGAGGCTACAAAATTAGGGTATAATCTCCAATCTTTTAAGTTATTTTATTTTTTTTGTATTTCTTTCTTAACGTGAACAATTAGTATAATTTTGCGGCATGACAACAAATGAAGATAACCTAAAAAAAATTATTTCCCATGCCAAAGAGTATGGTTTTGTATTTCCATCAAGCGAAATTTATGACGGACTTAGTGCTGTGTACGATTACGGACAGTTAGGTGCTGAATTAAAAAAGAATATTAAAGATTTTTGGTGGAAATCTATGGTGCAAATGCACGAAAATATTGTAGGTATTGATGCCGCTATTTTTATGCACCCGGAGACCTGGAAAGCTTCCGGACACGTTGATGCATTTAATGACCCATTGATTGACAACAAAGATTCCAAAAAAAGATACCGTGCCGATGTGTTAATTGAAGAATACATTGAAAAAATTCGTTTAAAAAACGAAAAAGAAGTAGAAAAAGGCAAAAAACGTTTTGCTGATAATTTTGATGAAACTCAATTTAGAGCTACTAATCCAAATATAGTAAGAAATCAGGCTAAAATAGATGAAGTTACAGGCAGGTTTAAAACTGCTATGGAAAATGATAATTTAGCTGACATTAAAACATTAATTGAAGACTTAGAAATAGCTTGTCCTTTAAGTGGTTCTAAAAATTGGACAGATGTAAAACAGTTTAACCTCATGTTTTCAACGGAAATAGGTTCTGTTGCCGAAGCGGCTAATAAAATCTATTTACGTCCGGAAACCGCTCAAGGTATTTTTGTAAACTTTTTAAATGTGCAGAAAACGAGTCGTTTAAAAATTCCTTTTGGAATTGCTCAAATTGGTAAAGCATTTAGAAATGAAATAGTTGCTCGTCAGTTTATCTTCCGTATGCGTGAGTTCGAACAAATGGAAATGCAATTTTTTGTTCGTCCTGGTGAAGAAATGAGGTGGTATGAATACTGGAAAAACGAACGTATTAATTGGCATCTTTCGTTAGGAATTGATGAAAAAAATTATCGTTTTCACGATCATGTTAAATTAGCTCATTACGCTAATGCTGCTTGCGATATTGAATTTAATTTCCCGATGGGGTTTAAAGAGTTAGAAGGAATTCATTCTCGTACAGATTTCGATTTGAAGCAACACGAAAAACACTCAGGTAAAAAACTGCAATATTTTGATCCGGAAATTAATCAAAACTACGTGCCTTATGTGGTAGAGACTTCTATTGGGCTAGATAGAACTTTTTTAGCAATACTTTCTTCTTCTTATAAAGAAGAACAATTAGAAGATGGTTCAGAAAGAACTGTATTAAAACTTCCTGCATTTTTGGCTCCTTATAAAGCAGCTGTTTTGCCCTTGGTAAAGAAAGATGGGCTACCGGAAAAAGCGCGTGAAATAATGGATTTATTAAAGTACGATTATAATTGTCAGTATGATGAAAAAGACTCTGTTGGAAAACGTTATAGAAGACAAGATGCTATTGGAACACCGTTTTGTATTACTGTTGACCACGAATCTCTTGAAGATAACAAAGTAACCATTAGAGATAGAGACACTATGCAGCAAGAACGTGTAGCTATTTCAGAAGTGGAAAATATTATCAGAAAAAAGCTGACTAGAAAATAGTCGTTAAAGGTTAATAATTGTTAATCTTAGAGGGCAGGTTAGGGCAAAACATTTCATTTTAATAATTTTGAAAATAGACCAAAATACTATTAAAATGAACAGGTTTTCACTATTGTTTTTAACCCTATTTTTTTCATTTTCTGTTAAAGCTCAAACAGATAAAAACCAGTTGGGTGCTTGGTACATGCTGTTTTTAGATGGTAAATTCTCCGAAACAAGTAACTTTGGTTTTGAAAGTGATATTCAGCATAGAAATTTTGATGCAGGTAGAGACTTAGAGCAATTAATGTTGCGGGGAGGATTGTCCTATAAATTTTCGGAAACTAAGACCAAATTGACTTTAGGATATGCACACATCACTTCCGGTACTTTTGGTGTGGATGATAATTCCAAATCTTATGAAAGTAGAGTTTATCAGCAACTCGTATTTTCCAACAAATTGTTTTCAAGGGTTTATGTAACGCAACGTTTTCGTTATGAGCAGTGCTTTGTACAAAATCAGGATTTTAGAACACGTTGGAGGCATTTTTTTGCTGTAAATATTCCTTTGAATCAAGAAAAGTTGATACCAACTACTTTTTATTTTTCTATGTACAACGAATTGTTTATCAATGGAGAACGTTCTATAGGGAATGATAGAAAGGTTGAATTATTTGATAGAAATCGATTTTATATGGCACTAGGCTATCAATTAACCGAAAATTTAAAATTTCAAGCAGGAATGATGAGGCAACTTACCAATGTTGTTGGTAAAAATCAACTTCAAATTGGGATACATACTACGTTGTGAGAATAGCGTTATTACTTCTTCCTCATAAAAATCTGAATAGGAACTCCTTTAAAATCAAAATTTTCTCGCAATTTATTTTCTAAAAACCTTTTGTAAGAATCTTTTACATACTGAGGTAAATTACAGAAAAATGCAAAGGCTGGCGAATAGGTAGGCAATTGCGTTACAAACTTTATTTTTATCCATTTTCCTTTAATAGATGGAGGAGGACTTTGGTTGATAATGTCCAGCATTACCTCATTAAGTTTGGAAGTACTTATTTTTCTAACTCTATTTTTATACACTTTAGTAGCTTCTTCTAAAGCCTTAATAACACGTTGTTTGTTAATGGCAGAAATAAATAAGATAGGCACATCAGTAAATGGCGCTAATTTGTGTTTTATTTCAGCTTCAAACTCTTTTGAGGTGTTGGTTTCTTTTTCTATTAAATCCCATTTGTTTACCAACAGGACAACGCCTTTTTTATTTTTAATAATAAGGTTGTAAATGTTCATATCCTGAGCCATAACACCTTCAGAAGCTTCTATCATAAGCAAGCATACATCAGCATTTTCTATTGCTCTAATAGAACGCATTACCGAGTAAAACTCTATGTCTTCATTTACTTTACCTTTTTTTCTAATTCCGGCAGTATCAACCAAGTCAAATTCAAAACCAAATGAATTAAACCTGGTGGTTAATGAATCTCTGGTGGTTCCTGCTATATTGGTAACGATGTTTTTTTCTTTTCCGATAAGGGTATTTAACAAAGATGACTTACCTACATTAGGTCTTCCAACAATAGCAATTTTTGGCACATCGCTTTCTTCCTCTTCAATAGGATTGTCGTCAATATGTTTTACAACCTCATCTAACAAATCTCCTGTTCCGCTACCGCTAATGGCAGAAACGCTAAAAATTTCATCGCCAATGGCTAATCCGTAAAAAGCGTTAGAGTCTAAAATTCGTTCGTTGTTGTCCACTTTGTTAGAAACCAACACTACTTTTTTGTTAGATTTTCTTAATAAATTAGCAACTTCTGTGTCTAAATCGGTAATTCCTACCTCTACATCTACCACAAAAATGATTAAATCACATTCTTCAATAGCAATAAGCACTTGTTTTCTAATTTCATCTTCAAAAATATCGTCAGAACCTTTAATGTACCCTCCGGTATCTATTAAAGAAAATTCTTTTCCATTCCACTCTACCTTTCCGTAGTGGCGATCTCGCGTTACACCACTTGCTTCATCAACAATAGCACTTCTTGATGTGGTTAGTCTGTTAAATAAGGTGGATTTTCCTACATTCGGACGACCTACTATTGCAACTATATTACCCATTTTATTTGTTTATTTTCTGCTTTATATTTAATTCAAATAACCGAAGTTTCTTAACTGTCTTTCGTTGTTTCTCCAGTCTTTGTTTACTTTAACATACATTTCTAAAAAGACTTTTTTCTCGAAAAACTGCTCCATTTCCTTACGAGCTAGAGTGCCTACACGTTTTAAATCTTTTCCTTTATGTCCGATAATTATTCCTTTCTGACTTTCTCTTATAACCATTATTATCGCTCTAATTCTGATAATGTTAGGCTCTTCTTTAAATTCTTCAATAACAACTTCGCAAGAATAAGGAATTTCTTTTTGGTAGTGCATTAAAATTTTCTCACGAATAATCTCTGCCACAAAGAATTTTTCAGGCTTATCGGTTAGTTGGTCTTTATCGTAAAAAGGAGGAGCTTCGGGCAACAAACTTTTAATTTCGAGCATAATCTGATCTACATTAAATTGGTGCAAAGCCGATAGCGGATAAATTTTAGCATTAGGCAATATTGCTTGCCAATAAGCTACTTTTTCTTCTAAAAAAGCTTGGTCAACCAAGTCAATTTTATTGATTAATACCAATACAGGCACATCGGTTTTCTTTAACTTTTCTAATATTTCTTGGTATTTCAGTTCTTTTTCTTGCACTTCAACCATAAATAAAAGCACATCAGCATCAGACAAGGCCGAACGAACAAAAGTCATCATTCCTTCATGCATTTTGTATTTAGGATCAACAAAACCGGGTGTATCAGAAAAAATAATCTGATGTTCTTCATCATTTACTATTCCTAAAATTCGGTGTCGGGTAGTTTGTGCTTTAGAAGTAATAATAGATAGTTTTTCGCCTACCAAAGTGTTCATTAATGTTGATTTTCCAACATTGGGGTTGCCTATAATATTTACAAAACCTGATTTATGCATTTATGAAAATTGAAATAAAATGCAAAATAACGAAATAAAAAGTTGCTATTATTTTAAAAGTATTAAAAGGCTTGTTTGATGGTGGTTATTTTGGTTGGGGTAGGTTTTGTGTAGATGTTGTCATGTGTAGTATTTTTATTTTTGTTAAATAATTTGCATATATGATAAAATGATGCTAATATTGCTAATACAAACTTGTTAATTATGGTCAGTTGGAACGATAAAGTTAAACGACTTCTTAAATCTGAACTTGTCAAACGTGGCGTGTCAAACACTGATTTGGCTGTTCTGTTGAATGAAATGGGTGTTCATGAAACTAAAGCTAGTATAGATAGTAAAATTAGTCGTGGAAGTTTTAGTGCGTGTTTTTTTATACAATGTCTCTCAGTTATTGGTTGTTCAAAAATTGAAATTGAAGAATATGAGCCTTCTTTATTAATCGCAGCCGAACCAAATGTTGAATATAATAAAAAGTCAAGCAATGGAAAATAAAAAAGTTAAATTCATTGATTTGTTTGCAGGTCTTGGAGGTATAAGGCTTGGTTTTGAAAATGTATTCAAAAATCTTGGATACGAAACGGAATGTGTAATGACTTCTGAAATAAAACCTTACGCTGTAAAGACGTTAAAACATAATTTCAAACATGACTTTTTAGCAGGAGATATTTTTGAAGTTAGAAATGAGTTCATACCTGATTTTGATTTTTTACTTGGTGGGTTTCCTTGCCAACCCTTTAGTTCAGGTGGTAAAAGACAAGGTTTTCTTGACACAAGAGGAACATTGTTTTTTGAAATAGAACGTATTTTAAGAGATAAAAAGCCGTATGGTTTTATTCTTGAAAATGTTGAAGGACTTGTTAAGCACAATTTGGAAAATAAAAATGATGAAATTGGAAGCACTCTTTCAACGATATTACACACGCTTGAAAATGATTTAGGGTATAAGGTTTCATGGAAAGTCTTTGATTCTATAGAATTTGGTTTGCCACAGTCTCGTAAGCGAATTTTTATAGTAGGAACTAAAGATGAAAGAGTTGATTTAAACGGAAACGAACCGAAATTTGCTAAACTTGAAAGCATCCTTGAAAAAGGTCTTAAGCCATTAAAATCTGGTTTTGTAGATAAATTATTGTCTCACTTTGAAATTGAAGATTTGTATGGTAAATCAATCAAGGATAAAAGAGGTGGAGATAATAATATACATAGTTGGGATATTGGTATCAAAGGTGAGGTTTCAGATGAACAATGCAAACTTTTGAATAAGTTGTTTAAGGAAAGACGTAAAAAACAATGGGCAATAGAAATTGGCATTGATTGGATGGATGGGATGGCTTTAACGCTTGAACAAATAAACACTTTTATAGATAAGCCAAAAAATGATTTAAAATTGCTGCTCGATGATTTGGTTAAAAAAGGATATTTAAAGTATGAACACCCCAAAAAGCTTGTCAAAGAACAAACTCCCAATGGCATTAAATCTTATCGAGATTATGATGTTACAAAACCAAAAGGGTACAATATTGTAACGGGTAAATTGAGTTTCGAAATAAATAAAATTCTTGACCCTAATGATATTGCACCAACTTTAGTTGCAACTGATGTTTCACGCCTTGCGGTTCCTGATGGAAAAGGCTTAAGAAGACTAACAATTAGAGAAGGATTGCGTTTGTTTGGTTATCCCGAATGGTATGAAATCCCAACAAAAGAACATGATGCTTTTGATTTACTTGGAAATACTGTAGCTGTTCCTGTTGTTGAGTTTGTCACTTCAAGGGTAGCGGATTTAATGTCTGAAAGTCAATTTCATTTAACAATTAAGGAAACGCCTGTATGTGCTTCATAGTTTTTAAGAACATTCTTTAACCAATGCCCATTGCTGTGTCTCGTTTGTGGGTATTGGTATCTTGTTTCGTTTAGTGCAGAAAGAAATTCTTCTTTTGTTTTAAAAGGCTTAAACCTTGATCTTGCAGAATACCAAACCCCTGGTCTAAGATTGTAAATTACTTGTTTCTTCTCTTGAACTTTAATAGGATATGTTCCGCTCGGGCAAGAAAGTTCCCAAATCTTTTTAAACCATACATTTTTAATTGTTATTTGACTACCTTTCATTTGGTATGCAAAAATCAAATAATCTGAATCAACTCTATATGCACTTTCAAGAAGCGAGTTGCAATAAGAATCAAAATTGGCAAGGTCAAAACCTGGACCACGATCCCAGTCAAACGTTTTTACTTCTAAAAGCCCTTTCTTTTTGTTTTCTTTATCAAGATGAAAATCAGGAAATGTTTGTGAGTTTGTATTTTCTTCAAACTCAACTTTTTCTACCATCATCCAAGCCTTTAACCATTCTTGAAGTAAATTTCCAACGGTGTCTTTTGTTTCTACAGAAATCGTTAAATTTTTTAGAGAGAAATTAATCACACCTTTTTCCCCAATAATTTTATACTCGTCTACTAGTTTTTTATATAGTTGTTCTCCTGTTATTTTCATCTATTTTATTAAAGTCGTAAAGTTATTGTTTTATTTTGTTATATTTTTTTTCGGAGTGGGATTACTAATATGTTATCCAACTTGTAATATTCGTACTTTTTACTTACGCATATATCTCCTCAAAAATATAAAAAAATAGCTTAAAAATCAGTGAAGTGCAATTTTTTAAAAACAAAAAACCTCAGATTTCTCTGAGGTTTCTAGTAGCGGGGGCCCGACTCGAACGGACGACCTTCGGGTTATGAGCCCGATGAGCTACCAACTGCTCTACCCCGCGATATATCTTTATATAAAGTTGTCTCGCTCTCCCAAAATGGAGTGCAAATTTACGATTTTTTAATCGATAACAAAGCATTATTTTAAAAACTTTTAGAAAAGTGGCTTTTCATTAACAAATTTTAAATTTTAAGTCGCATAAAAAATTGTACTTTTGATTTTTTCAACAAAAACCTGAAATAAATAGATGCTAACGCTCATCAACAAAGAAATTAGAAGCTTTTTAGGCTCATTAGTCGGATACATTGTTATTGCTGTGTTTCTTACTACTATTGGTCTCTTTATGTGGGTTTTCCCTGGCGACTACAACGTGTTGGATAATGGATTTTCTAGCATTGGTTCACTTTTTTTTATTGGTCCTTGGGTGTTTATGTTCCTAATTCCTGCCATTACCATGCGTTTGTTCTCAGAAGAAAGCCGTACAGGAACCATAGAGTTGTTGTTAACCAAGCCTATTACCGACTTCCAAATTGTGTTGGCTAAATACATTGCTGGTTTTTCATTGGTGTTTTTCTCACTTTTACCCACCTTAGTTTATTTTTATTCTGTTTACCAGTTAGGTAGCCCTCCCGGAAATATTGATACTGGAGGAACTTGGGGTTCTTACTTTGGCTTGTTATTTTTAGGAAGCGTATTTGTTGCCATAGGCTTATTTGCCAGTGCCATTACCAATAATCAAATCATATCTTTTTTAATAGCAGTGTTTTTATGTTTCTTTTGCTATGCAGGTTTTGATGCTATTAGTGCGTTAGAACTTTTCGGATCTATTGATGCATTTATTATTAAATTGGGAATTAACGAACACTACCGCTCCATGAGTAGAGGAGTAATTGATTCCAGAGATGTGATTTACTTTTTAAGTGTTATCTTTTTGTTTTTATTATTAACGAAAACCGTATTGGCAAGCAGAAAATGGTAAAAAATAACGCAAATAGAAATAGAGATTTATCTGCTTTAGCAATAGGAATTTTGTTGATTGTCTTAATCAACTTCTCAGCATCATTGCTTTTTGAACGTTTTGACCTTACCTCAGAAAAGAGATATTCGCTTTCTAATGCCTCTAAAGAGTTAGTGAAAAACTTAGATGACATTGTTTATGTAAAAGTTTACTTAGAAGGAGATTTTCCTGCTGCTTACAAAAAAATGCGTGATGAAACGCGTGAGATGTTAGATGAGTTCAGGGCATATTCTAACGATAATTTAGATTATGAATTTATCAACCCTGCCGAAAGTGGAGATGAAAAAATTACCAAAGAAATTTATCAGCAGCTTTTTAAACAGGGGCTACAACCTACAGATTTAAACGAAAAAACTACAGATGGATTTTCTAATAAACTGATTTGGCCTGGAGCTATCTTTTTTTATAAAGGAAAAGAAATTCCTGTTCAGTTGCTAAAAAGTAAATTAGGCAGCAATCCGGTAAACATGATAAATAGCTCTATTGAAGGATTGGAATATGAAATTGCCAATGCTATTTATAACCTCACCACAGAATTAAAACCTAAAATTGCTTTTATTGACGGACATGGAGAGTTGAATAAATATGAAGTAGCTTCTTTATCCACTTCATTGGCAGAATTTTATAGTATTGATAGAATTAAGTTAAACGGAGAGCTATACAGCCTTACAGAAAGAACCATGAAAGACTCCACACAGGAATTTGTTGTTCGACCGAAATATGATGCTATTATTATTGCTAAACCAACTCATAGATTTACCGAAAAAGATAAATTTATCATTGATCAATACATTATGTATGGCGGAAAAGTAGTTTGGATGATAGACCCTGTTTTTGCTAGCATGGATAGCTTAAGGACTTCCGATGTTACCATGGCTATTCCTCAAGATTTAAATTTAGACGACCAATTATTTACTTATGGCGTTAGAGTTAATACTAATCTTATTCAGGATTTACAATCGGTACCTATACCAATTGTTACAGGTATGGTGGGGAATCAACCTAAAACAGAACTTTATCCTTGGTATTTTTTCCCGCTATTAACTCCGGCAAACAGTCATCCTATAGTAAATAACCTTAATGCAGTTAAGGGAGAGTTTACAAGTACTATTGATACGATTAACAAAGCAGGAATTACTAAAATAGGGCTTTTAAAATCGTCTCAATATACCAAAGTTTCAAGTGCTCCAACTAGAGTAAGCTTATCTTTTTTAAGGTTTGAACCCGATCAAAGTCAATTTAACAAAGGGCATCAAGTAGCAGCAGCATTGCTCGAAGGTAGTTTTGAATCTGTATTTAAAAACAGAGTGCCACCACAAATTTTGGAAGCCAACGAAATTGCTTTTAGAGAAAAAAGCAAACCCAACAAAATGGTAGTTATTGCTGATGGAGATATTGCTAAAAATGCTGTTAATCCAAGAACGAATGAATATATGGCTTTAGGATTAGATAGATATACCAAACAACAATATGGTAATGCAGATTTTATGCTTAATGTGATGAATTATATGTGTAACGATAATGGTTTAATGAGTGTTAGAACAAAGAAATTTAAAATAAGACTTTTAGACCATACTGTTGTCAAAGATGAAAGAGTTACATGGCAAATTTTTAATACTGTTTTGCCTGTAGGAATAATGTTACTGTTTGGTATTGCTCATTTCTTTTATAGAAAGAGAAAATACACCAAATAAGATTGTTTATTATGTCCGATTTCATCGTTATACTTGTTTTAAAAACCAGTCATTTACAAAAGTAAACTCCTGATTTTTTAAAACTGCGAAAGCCTCGAACTCGAACATAATAACTCAGCCTCTCAACTTTATGGAAATACACTAAATAAAAATTATTACTATGAAAAATAACAACAAATTAATCATTCTTGTTTTACTACTAGCTGTGGCTGTTGCCGCTTACTTGTATTTTAATCAGGGTAAAACTACTTATAATGTTGAAGGAGCAAAAATGGATTTTTCGGTTGAAGATACTAGCTCTATTACCAAAATTTTTATTGTTGACAATCAAGGGGAGCACGTTACTTTGGTTAAAGGCGAAAAATCATGGTTGGTAAACAATAAGTATGATGCCAGACCAGATAATATTAGGTTACTAATGAAAACGTTTAGTAGAATAGCTGTAAAAGCTCCAGTACCTAAATCAGCTCAAGATAATATTATAAAAAGCATTGCTACAAAAGGAACTAAAGTAGAAGTCTATCAAGGTGGAGGAAAGCCCTCAAAAGTTTATTATATTGGAAACTCTACTATGGATCAAACAGGAACATATATGTTGTTAGAGACAGAAGGTGTAAAATCTTCTGTTCCTTTTATTATGCATATTCCTGGTTTTAGAGGCTTTTTAAATTCTCGTTTTTTTACTGATAGCCAGCAATGGAGAGATGCTGCTATTTTTAAATATCAACCTCAAGACATTCAAAAATTAGAAGTTACTTATTACGAAAAACCTGAACAATCTTTTACTATTACAAAAAAAGATACTTTGTTTATAATGACAGATAAGAATAATCAAGAAGTAAAAGCTCCTGCTAACAGAATTTTAGAATATTTAGAACGCTACGAAAAAATTTATTACGAAATGGTTGATACCGAATCGACACCAGAACTAATTGATTCTGTGCTTAATTCCCAACCTTTTATAAGAATTTCGGTTACTGATGTTGATGGAGAAATTAATGAAGTAGTAGCTTACCACATGCCTAATTTCAGAGAAACATTAGACCCTGTAACAGGCGAACTTTTTGAATATGATGTAGATAGAATGTATGCCAACATTAACAAAGAATTGTTTGTTTACATCCAATTTGCTACTTTTGATGAAATTACCATTAAAAAAGACGATTTTTTAATCAAAAATTAGTCTATTTTTTACAAATTCATTAGCAGCAGCTTATGTCAACACCTGTTTCGGTTGTGATTATTACCTACAATGAAGAAAGAAACATTGCGCGTTGCATTAAGTCTGTTTTACCCATTGCCGATGAAATTATTGTTGTAGATTCTTTTTCTACCGACAATACCCAAAAAATTTGTTCTGAATATAAAGTAACGTTTATTCAACACCCTTTCGAAGGACATATTGAGCAAAAGAACTACGCTCTTGCTCAAGCCAACTTCGATTATGTACTTTCCTTGGATGCTGATGAAGCTCTTTCTGAAAAGCTTTTAGCTGAGGTGAAGCACATTAAAGCCAACTGCACAAAAGAGGCTTACAGTTTTAATAGGTTAACCAATTTTTGTGGCAAATGGATAAAACATTGCGGTTGGTATCCCGATAAAAAAACACGCCTTTGGAACAAAAACAAAGGAAAATGGGGAGGTGTTAATCCGCACGATAAAGTAATAATGCAGCCTCAAACAACTACGCAGCACATAAATGTAGACATTTTACATTACTCTTTTAATAGTATTGATGAGCATTTAAAACAAATAGCCTACTTTACAGATATCAGCTCAAAAGCTGCTTTCGAAAAAGGCATAAAGAGTAATGACTTTAAAATAGTTTATAAAACGGTATTCAAATTTTTTAGAGATTACATTTTAAAATTAGGAATGTTAGATGGCAAGTACGGTTACATTATTTGTAAAAATTCTGCTTACGCTAAATATTTGAAATATAGTAAACTTAAGCACTTACACCAAAGCAAAAAATAACTTGAATTTGCAACCGGAAAATATTTGTTTTTTTAATACGACCACCTTTTGGGGCGGAGGAGAAAAATGGCATTATGAAGCTGCTGTTATGGCAAGTGAACAAGGTATCCCAACATTTTTTGTGTCATCGCCACATAGTGTATTAAATGAAAAATTAGCTTCAACAAAGGTGGTGCAATTTCCTATTCGCAATAGCAAGTTGGGGTTTTTATCTGTGGCTAAAGTAAAAAAGCTAGCTCAATTTTTTAAAGATAATAAAATTACTACGGTAGTTTTTAATAGTCCGGTTGATTTAAAAACAGGCGGACTTGCAGCTTATATTGCTAAAGTGCCAACAGTTATTTACCGTAGAGGTATTGCTGTTGAGGTAAAAAAGAAAACCCTTACTACTTGGTTATTTAAAAAAGTAATCACGCATTTTATTTTTAATTCAGCTGCCACAAAAGCCTTAATGGTTAAGAATTTTGAGGACATTATCAATACCAAAAAGTCGGCAATAATTTATAATGCCATAGATTTTTCGGTTTTTACCACAACAGAAAAAACCAATTCCTCTCCAACGATAATTATTGGGAATGCGGGTAGATTGGTTACCCAAAAAGCACAACATTACTTGGTAGATATCGCTGGAATTTTAAAAGCTAAAAACATCCCTTTTGAAATTCACATTGCCGGTGACGGGCCAAGGCATAATGAACTAAAAGCGTTAATTGAAGCCAATCAATTAGAAAACGAGGTAAAATTATTGGGTTTTGTAAAAGACATGAATGCATTTATGAATAACATAGACATTTTTGTTTCTACTGCTAAATGGGAAGGTTTTGGTTTTGTACTTGCCGAAGCCATGGCACATCAATTACCTTGTATTGCTTTTGATATCAGCAGTAATCCGGAGCTTATTCATAACAACACTACTGGATTTTTAGTGCCAGCTTTTGATGTGAAAGTTTTTGCTCGCCAAATAGAAAAACTCATTAACGATAAAACCTTACGCCACGAAATGGGCAACAAAGCCTACCAATTTGCTATCAATAACTTTGATAAAAAGCTTCAATTCAATACTTTTTTGGAGTTTGTGAAAGGGTGAGGTTGGGGCTAACGGTTTGCGTGTATGAGAAGTAGCGGATTTAAAAGCACTTCACTTTCAGTTTGGAGCAAACTTTATTAAATGCAATGACCTTTCATTTGACACTAAACCCGCTATTTCTTATACACGCTGTTGGCAGCTGGTGTTCTTGTCCACCGTCTTTATAAACCATTGTCAGTATTGAGTTTCGTTGTCTGTCGGGTTGTGTGTTTGCGTATTTTTATTTTTTTGAAGGCAAGGAAATTTTTTAAAAACAATTTTTTCTCGGGTAGAAAACTTGCAAGTTCTTTGACAATGCTTTTGTCTCAGCGTTGACTTGTGTGGCTTTGGCAATGTGCTTGCAGGTGTGTGTCGGCTTTTTATTTACAACAATTTTTCTCCTGAATAGATGGACATTTTACATTTCCATTACTACAATAATCACAACAGTCGCCTATTTTTGGTTTAAGAACTTGTTTGCATTTTTTCATTTATACGGTATTTGCTATACTTTTTATTCAGCGTTGTCTGAATTATTTTAGGTAATTGTTCTCCCTTTATTTTTGCAGTTGTTTGTGCTTGCAAACCAGATGTCAGTATTCCGCATAGAAAGGTCATTATCAAAATATGCTAACGTATTTTTATCTTGTCAGTATTATTTTTTGTGTTGTTCTCGTTCCGTTTGCTTCAATAGAAATGAAATAAGTTCCGTCAGGCAGACCTGAAAGTGAGTAATTCTTTTCCACCTTCATATCTGTTGATTGAACACTTTCCTGCCTAACAATTTTTCCGTTGATATCGGTAATCAATAGTGTAGCGGTTACGGCTTGTAACTCATTGAGTCTGATGTTTAACTGATTGGTTGAAGGATTGGGATAAATTATAAATGAGGGTGATTTATCTGAAAAGTCCTGCACCGATGTGGTTAACGGCTCAGAATAAAAAGTAGTAATACTGTTGGCAGTCAATGTTGTTGTGAAGCTGTCATTTGCTACGGTGATGTCCGGTAAAATCGCCCAGTTTTCTGTTTGACTGGTTCTTACTGCTTTTAGTGTTGACAGGTTATTCAACCCATTGATAGCAAAATCAACTGTTTGAGGGTTGCTATGATTATTTATAACAACAATGACTATATCAGTTCCATCCTTATATGCTGTAACACGAACATCAATGTTAGAAGACGTGGCATCAATGCGCTGTGAACCCGGTTTTACATGCCTGGAATACTGACCAGTTACATAGTATTGTTTGTTGATAGTATATCCTGTATAGTTCGTGCCGGTAAAGTTCAGGCTGATGAATTGTGTTCCATTGGTTTCCTGTGCTCCAAAAAATCCCCACATGTGATCCACTGCTGAAACATTGTAGTTAGCAATGACATCATGTATCTGATTTCCCCAGTCAAACGCATTGGAACGAGAATACTCCGTCATCCATACCGGAACATTGTATTGTTGCCCAAGCTGCATCATGGCTGTTTTATTCGTATTACTTCCACCATAAAGATGATATGCCAATGCTCCGACATATTTTTGCGCTACGGTGTCTGCCATGATTATTTGCGATCTTGTATAGGCTTCATCGGCATTCAGGTCGTCAGGGATTACAATTTTTGTACTAATACCAGCAGTATCCAACTTAGGACCAAGAAGTTTAATACAATCCCTGATGTATGTTCCAGGCCAGATTCCGCCTCTGATATATCCCGGTTCGTTCATAATGGCATAGTAGGGCAGTTCGTATCCCTGATCTTTCCATCTTTTAATGATGGCAAAAGCCCATTCTGCATATTCTTCCGGGTTAGATGTAGTCATCCAGCTTTCTATTTCAATGGTAGAAGGGAAATAGGTATCTACTCCCCTGGGAATTACCCTGCTTATATAATCAATATGAGCATCCATCTTTTTCCATGAAAAATCAAATTGAGAAAGATCCGTGCTGTCAGGGTCATTGTTGTCATTGGGGTCTTCAATGGGTCCGTCTTCACCGGTAGCGGGTCGCACACGGGTCAATCCCAGTTCATTGTATAGCAAATTCAAAATGGTGTCTTCCTGTGCGGTACTTATTATCAGTCCTGCTGTTATAGGGGCTGAGGTGGTACCTCCAATAACATGAGGGTCATTAAATACCCGCAGGGAAGTTCCAAACCCTTCCATTGTTTGGTTTACATTGAGTGCATCAATGTTAATGGTCACGTTTTGAGCGGTTAATCTTGTTGAGCATATGATGCCCAAACCTGCTATTGTCAAAATATTTAATATTTTCATTTTTTTAAGATTTAAGGTGGGTTCTAAAAATTGATTTTTTCATTTTGATAAAACCAAATACATGTTCAACTCTTGCTCTTGTTTTTGATTTTTCTGTGTTGTTTTCTTTTTGTTCATCTGTGAGTGGTTTATTACGGTAGCCTTTTTCATGTATTTTGTTTTTCATCTTATATTTCTTCACAATTTTTTCTTGTTCTTCTCCTGTGTAGGCACTATCTGCATGTAATTCCTGTTCATTATCTTCTTCGGTTAATAAATCATCTAATGCTTGTGAATCGTGTACTTAAGCATCTGTAACCTTATATTTATCAATAAGTTTACTTTTGGTATCCACTTTTCCGTGGTCTTTATAGCCATAAAATGTTTCTCCATTTTTCTTTGTCCATCTAGCACCTACGTCTTTGTGTCTCTTTTTGTTCGGTTGGTCGTTCCATAATTCATCCCCTTTTCCTTCTTTTATTTTTTTGTTTTCTTCTCTTGTATTACGTTGTCGTGGTGCTACTGTAAAGCTGGCATCTACCATCTTTCCCTCATTCATTATTAATCCTTTACTTACAAGATAATCTCTGAACTGCTCAAACAATTTCTCTACTAAGCCCTTATTGGTAAGTGCTTCACGAAAAGCCCACACCGTTTTTTCATCGGGTACTTTATCCCCATGCAAATAGCACTCAAATAGACCACCTAATACCAATTTAAATTGACCTTCTCCAGCAATTTAAATAGACCACCGACATTTTCACCATTTAAAAGAACAATTTTTTGCTATCAAGATTAATACAAATTTAGTTATTTTCTTGGTAAACGTTCCGGCTATGCGGAGTGCGGGATTTCAAGGTACTTACCTTTCAATCTAGCACTTGGTTTATTTAATGTAATTACTTTTATATCAGCACTTCCGCCCGCATTACGTATAGCCATTGTTGTGCTTTCGTGCTTTATTTTTCTTCGTCTGTGCGTTGGTGTGAAAGCTCTTTGCAACCGCAGGAACGAGGATTGCAATGTGCTTGAACTGTGCGTTGGATTATACATATGGATTGTTTACCCGTTTTAACTCGTCTTGGTATTCCTTTTTGAAATGGTCTATTTGTCTAATCATTGAGCCCTTTGAAAAATTCTCTCTATGTCTCGCGTCAACATTTGAATGGCATACTATACAATAGCACTTCAGATTGCTTAGAACATTATTAGTCTTGTCTCCGTCCACATGGTGTGTATGCCACCAACGTTTATGTAGGTTGCTTTTTGGTCTTACGGAACATTTTTCGCAAGTATAATTCTGTCGGTTTCGATAATCTTTGCTAATTCTTTCTTTGCCACGGACATAAC
>LADZ01000006.1 GCA_000961845.1 Flavobacteriales bacterium BRH_c54 | reverse complement strand
TCAAAATCGACCGTTAGTTAGATGGATTGACCATTTTTTTGATTTTAATATCTTTTAGTTTACGTTTGAACTTTATTGTATACAATATTTTTCAAATAAATAGAAAATCAGATAGTGAAGAATAAAGATTATCATATTATTAGTTTTGGTGTTAAAACACTTTTGTGTTTTTTTCTAATATTTATCTCTTTTGTTGTTTATGGAAATAAAATAATAGGAGATAATGATAAATCATCGTTAACAAAAAAAGATGATGTAGCAGTAAAAGGAAAAGAGAGTGCTTTTAAAAAAGACTTAAAAAAAATAGAGAAAGCACTTTCGTTTAAAAATTTCTTCCATCATAGTGATTCCAGTAAATTAGCAAAACAATATGTTCATCAGCAGCACCAATTAACAAAAGGGAAAAAAGATTACCCCTATAACGTAGATCACGACAGTTTAAATTTAAAAATTCAAGCTTATCAAGCATCAACTAAATTTAAGTTAGAATACGAAGTATTTGGATGGTATCCCTATTGGGAGGCAGATTTATATAAAAGTTTAAATTATTCATTACTAACCACCATTGCTTACTTTTCCTATAATTTGGATCCATCCACAGGCAATCCAACAACAATACACGATTGGGAAACAACTCCTTTAATAGATTCTGCTAAAGCAAATGGAGTAAAAGTGTTATTAACGGTCACTAATTTCGATCAATCTAATAACGAAACGTTTTTAAAAAATAATAAATCCATAAGCACATTTATAAAACAAATAAAATCACTGCTTCAAAAAAGAAATGGAGATGGTGTTTGTCTTGATTTTGAGGGAGTAACTGGAAGTCAAAAAGTTGCTTATGCGAAATTTATTTCATTACTCAGTCAGGAGTTGAAAGCAGAAAACTCTAATTATTTAATCTACATGACTGTTCCCAGTGTAGATTGGGCAAAAAGTTTAGATTTTGAAACCTTAATTCCGGTGGTAGATCAATTTGTGATTATGGGGTATGGCTATTATGGTTCTACCAGTAATGTTGCCGGACCTGTTGCTCCATCAGAAAGCGGTAAGATTTGGGAGCCGTATAACCTGACAACATCAATTGATTATTATTTAGCCAGTAAAGTTCCTTCTTCTAAACTGATTATGGCACTTCCATATTATGGAACCATGTGGGATACTGATACAGGCGATAAAGTATCGAAAGTTAAAAAATTTATTGGAAACAGAACTTACGATTATATTAGAACTAATGTAGACGGAAAAGTAGCTCCTGTTCAATATGATTCGGTAAGTCATACTGCTTGGTGTAGTTATGTGTTAGATGATGACGGTACCTATTACAGACAATGTTGGTTTGACAATGACTCAACCTTAGCCATTAAATTAAACTTAATCAAATACAAAAAGTTAAAAGGAATGGGCATATGGGCCTTGGGTTATGATAAAGGATACTCTAACCTATGGGAAGCAATAGCTAATAATTTAACCAATACAACAGTGAAATATAATGGAACTGTTACCAATGATACAGATACTTTAAATAGTGATACAAGTAGTACAGCAGGTAGTGATACAACAGGTTTTTGGGCTACGATAACCAATGTGGGAGCTCTGTTACAACAGGTGACCAACTATAAAACAGTACTACTGTTTATAATGACTTTGGTGGTTTTATTTGGAGGAGCAGGATTTGTCATTGCAATGTTCCAACCCAATACTCGAATGTTCTTTTTTAGTAACATGGCATACAGAGTTTATTATACCAGTTTTGTATTGCTCTTTTTAATAGTTGTTTTAAGGTGGACAGATATTATTACCGATTTATTAGTAGCACTTATTATAGGATTTATTGCAGGAGCAATAGCGATTTATTTTGTGAATAAGTTGATTGAGAAACTGAATAGAAATGTACCATGAGTAGTGCTACAATAGCAAAAGAAAAAGCGGCACTAGCACAGGAAGAAGGTAAGCTAAAAAAACTGATAGCAACCATTAAAAAATTCTTTGCAAAAGAATTTCTATGGGTACTATTTGTATTGCTACTTGGGTTGCCAATAGGATTGATAATTACTTATATAATAGAAACATATAGTTCTGAAAAAATAATGGAAATGATTAATAAACTATTAAACGGGAAGCCATTATTTATAGGAGCTTATGCAGTAAGTCTGGCAGGTATTTATTTTACAAGAACAGTTGTGGGAGCAATTAATTTAATGGCAAACAAGCCAAAAAGCTAAAACGATGATATCAAAAGCATTAACATTTGTATCCGACTTTCTTAATCATGAAATTAAGATGTCTTATGGTATTGATGAAGATCGTGTGGTGATAAGTAGTTTGATAAACCCTGATGGAACCATTACGGAAAACATAGAAAATAAAATTGTGATTTCGGTAATTAACTTAGAGCATGAAACAACCGTAAACTCTCAAGGCAATTATGTAAATGGAGGTAATAATAATTTCGGAAAAGTATCACCTCCGGTATATCTAAATATTTACTTACTTATCTCAGCAAATTACGATTCAGGAAACTATATAGAAGCATTAAAAATGCTTTCGACAGTTATTGGAGTATTTCAGGCAAATACTTATTTCACCCAACAGAAAAACCCAACAATGCCATCCCCATTAGAAAAATTAACCTTTGAAATATTCAACTTACCCATTAATGAACTCAGTCATATCTGGAGTGGAATAGGAGCCAAATATGTGCCTTCCATAGTTTATAAAGTAAGGATGATTAGTATAAGAGAAGACTTAATTACGAAAGAAGTTCCGGGATTATCAGGCGTTCAAAATAACCCTCAAGCAAAGACCAGTTAATATGAATTTAAACTATCATAAATGGATGCAGCTGAAAGTAATGAACAATTACTTTACAGAAGGGGTTTGTGCTGATTTTGGGATGATACCCTTTAAAAGTACTTCACGCGATATGAAAAATTATGAGATTTTAATGAAAAAAGAAGCAAGTACTTTTTCGTTTTATGCAGGAATAAATATTCAGGAATCATTTGCCATCAATACCAACTTTAATGGATTAACAGATCTCTACTTCCAGCTGGTAAACAAAGATGAACTATTTTTTAACTATACAGCCATTCCATCAGTCAATGAACAACAACTTTATTATTTTGAAAATGCTGTTAATACCTCTAACCCTCAGTTTTTTCAGAAATCAGCATTCGTAACTCAGCAAGACCTTGTTGGATATAAACCCAAAACATTTAATATACAATTGCCTGATAAAGAAGTGCTGGTGGAAATAAAAACAAATAACAACGAAGTGCTTACAACAACAACCATTGATGGCACTAAAGTTAAAAATTACTTAATCAGCTTAAAACAATATGATGACGGCATTTATCAATTATGGATAGATGATCAATTACAACAAACATTTTTTATGTCTGACGAAGTAGTAGCTCAAAACTGTATAGGCATTGTTCGTCTTAATATGCAGGAAATTATTGCTCAATATTCTAGCCATACAGTTTATACCATCAATTTTAATGCACGTTCCGTTTTTTGGGAATATCAGGTAGTGGTTCAAAAAAACAGAAAAATTAAAGTAATCGAAATGAATATATCAGGACTCACTGATGAAAAATATCAGGGACCTGTTGAACAAGAGATAATAGGAGGACAAACAGCACAAGTATTTACTACGGCTAATCCTTTACCATTACAAAATAAATTAGAAGAAAGTCCCCAGTTACAAGTAACCTATTCCAACGATTTCTCTAACAGAAAAAATCAGATGGAGATTAAGTTGCCTAACCCCAATGCAGAACAAATAAAAAAGTATAATCAAGGAGAGAATGAAGGATCATTCTTCTCATCAACAATAGTGTATGTTTAACCCTTTAATAAATTAAATCTATGAGTACAACTATGAAAACCCCCGGGGTTTATATCCAGGAACTGGATGCCTTTGGGAATGCTGTCGTACCTGTTCCAACTGCCGTACCGGCATTTATTGGATACACAGCACAAACATCTTTCAACGGAAAAAGTCTGTTGAATAAAGCAGTAAAGGTTACTTCGTTAGCCGAGTTTTTAATGATCTTTGGACCTACTGCACCGCAGGTTCAATATAAAATCACTTCAGCCATTTTACCCGAGCGGATAGATAATTTGCAGAAAATAGTAGATGCAACTACAGCAGCAAAAACTGCCGCTGATAATGCTGTAGCGAAGGCCACAGATACTAAAGCTACACCCCCGAAAACACCTACACAGGCTCAAACGGATGCGGCTACAGCAGCAGCTACAGCTTTAACGGCTGCACAAACAGCGTTAACAAATGCTCAGGCAGATACAAATATCGCTGCTTTATTGGCTGCTCAGGCAGCACTAACTAAAGCTCAAGAGGCAGCTGCAGCAGCAACTCCTCCAACTTTAGCAGATGCAGACGGTAAATTGGCAGCAGCTGTAAAAGCAGCACAAACAACGTTGGATAATATTGCTTTAAATGCAGATTTTTCAACCGGTGGATTTGCTTATAATATTGATACCACTACCGTTAATTACAGAATGTATAGTAGTATCAAATTCTTTTATGAAAATGGAGGAGGAGACTGTTACATAATGAGTATTGGTGCTTACGATTATTCAAAAACTGCCATTACAGATACTACAGACTTCATGAATGCTATTACCTTGTTGAAAAAGGAAACAGAACCTACCATGTTAGTGATTCCTGATTTAGTAGAAATTATGGATCCAACAGCAGATCCTAGTTCTGCCACTTATCTACAAGATAAATATGCGAATGCTTATTCACTTCAAAATGAAATGATTAATCATTGCGGTGAAATGATGAACAGAGTAGCTATCTTAGATATTCCTGGAGGTTACAGTGAACCACTAGTGGGAACAACAAGCGTTCAACAATTTAGAAACAGTGTAGAACCATTAGACCCTAAATTTAATAGTTATGCAGCCGTTTATTACCCTTGGTTACACACTACGGTTTACCAAACATCAGAAATATCTTATCAAAACATCAATAAAGCTTCTTATGGTGTGGTAACGAGTATGCTGAATGTAGAGTTTACGGATAAAAATGGAGTATTAAATCCGGATATGAGTAAAATCATTTCAGCTTTTACATCTGATCCTACAAAAAATCCTCAACAAACCACCTTAGATAAAGCTGATTTAATACTTCAAAATTTAAGTAAATCTTACCAATTGTTAACAGGAGCAATTATGTCAAATATGAATTTGATGGCTCCGAGTGCAGGTATGGCGGGAATTTATACTTCAGTAGATAACAATGAAGGAGTATGGATAGCACCGGCAAATGTAGGAATACAAAGCACTATTATGCCTGCTATTAAAATAGATCATGCAGCACAAGAAGATTTAAATGTACCAATTAGTGGTAAATCAGTTTGTGCCATCAGAGCATTTACAGGTAGAGGAAACCTTGTTTGGGGTGCCAGAACATTAGATGGAAACTCCAATGATTGGCGTTATGTAAACGTAAGAAGAACATTAATTTACATCGAACAATCAGTACAAGATGCTGCAAAAGCTTATGTATTTGCACCTAACGATGCAGGAACATGGGTAAATGTAAAAAGCATGATTGATAGTTTCTTAACCGGACTTTGGAAACAAGGTGGATTAGTAGGACCTAAGCCCGCTGACGCATTTTCAGTAAGCGTAGGATTAGGAAGTACAATGACCGGAGAAGACATTCTTATGGGCATTATGAGAGTAGCTGTTAAAGTAGCTGTTTCTCATCCTGCAGAATTCATTGAAATTACATTCCAACAAGAAATGCAAAAAGGATAATCAAATTAATAATTAATTAAATACTATAAATTTTAAAACTATAATATTATGGCAGATGATGGATCAGCTCAAGGTAGTAATTGGCCACTACCAAAGTTTTACTTTACCGTAAAATTAGGCTCACAAGACAACACAGTTTCATTCCAGGAAATTTCCGGATTAGAAACAGAAACACAAGCGATTGAATACAGACATGGAGATAGTAAACAATTTTCTACTAT
The DNA here is from genome assembly GCA_000961845.1 of Flavobacteriales bacterium BRH_c54. Classification (GTDB taxonomy): domain Bacteria; phylum Bacteroidota; class Bacteroidia; order Flavobacteriales_E; family Vicingaceae; genus BRH-c54. The sequence goes on along the minus strand of LADZ01000006.1, from coordinate 63,421 downwards.
TAAAATGCCCGGAATCGCTAAAACAGGAAATGTAACCCTTAAAAAAGGCGTTTTTGTAAAAGACAATAATTTCTTTAAATGGTATGATGCCATTAAAATGAATACCATTAAAAGGGAAACAGTTACTATTCAGTTATTAGATGAGAAAGGAAGTCCTACGATGACCTGGACTTTAACTAATGCCTGGCCTACTAAAATTTCAAGCCCTGATATGAAATCAGATGCGAATGAAGTAGCAGTGGAAACATTAGAATTAGCTCATGAAGGATTAACCATTGCAAATGCTTAATAAATGAGTGAAATATATCCACCAGTAGCATTTTATTTCCAGTTGTCTTTTTCCGGTGTTACCGGAAAAGCAGATGCTTCTTTTAAAGAAGTATCAGGAATATCATTGGAAAGAGGGATAGAAGAAATTACAGAAGGTGGGAATCCATACATTCATCGGGTTCCCACTGCTGTAAAATACACCAACCTGGTATTGAAAAGAGGGTTGGTAGCTAAAGACTCTGCAGTGGCTAAATGGTGTTTAGACCCTATAGGAGGGATTTCATTAGGACCTGTTTCATTAACAGAAACCATTACCACAAAAAACATTGTGGTTAAATTATTAAATGAGCAAGGAACCCCTTTAAAATCATGGAGTTTTGTAAATGCCTGGCCTGTAAAATGGTCTATTTCCGATTTTAATTCAATGAACAATGAAATAGCCATAGAAACCCTTGAGTTTGCCTATAGCTATTTTAAAATTCTTTAATCCACCAACTGATATGGCAATAGAAATTCGAGAATTAGTGATTAAAGTTAAAATTGAAGAATCAGTACAAGGAACCAATGAACGCTTGGACATAGAAAAAATAAAACAATCGATTTTAAAAGAATGTAAAAAAGAAATTAAGAGAGAACTAAACAGAAAAAAAGAAAGGTAATAGATGCATGACAGATTAAAAATAGCTGCGTTTAAGGATAACAAATATTCTTTGCCTCCTAAATTAGCGACTGTAGTAGTCATTAATCCGGCATCTTATACCCATGAACACAAAGTTAATTATAACGAAGATGTGCCCATTGGAGCACCCGGAACCCCTTTAATGTTTAAAGGAATGCCTCCGGAAACCATTTCTTTTGATATTTATTTCGATGCCACAGGAGCAATAGAAGCACCTACCTTAATGCCGGTAAACAAAATACCCATAGGCATACAAATAACCCTTTTCAAAAAAGTATGTTTTGAATATAATGGAGACATTCACGAACCTAATTATTTGATTATCAACTGGGGTTCGTTGGTTTTTAAATGCAAATTATCCTCCTTAAAAGTGGAATACACTTTATTTCAAAAAAATGGAATCCCATTAAGAGCAAAAGCTTCCTGCTCTTTTATAAAAGCAATAGATGCAGCAACAATCGCAAAAGAAGCCAATAATAAATCTCCGGATTTAACCCATTTAATAGAAATAAAACAAGGAGACACCTTGCCTTTAATTTGTAACAGAGTATATGGCGATCCCAGTTATTATATGGAAGTAGCCCGATATAATAACCTGGTCAATTTTAGAAAATTAGTACCGGGTACAAAATTGTATTTACCACCCATAAAATAAAAATATGCCAATCTCCCCGTTAATAGAAGAAACCAATGTTTTCTCTTTCAGTATTCTTTCTGCTGGAAGTGAAATACCTTCTACCTATGAGATAATGTCAATGAATATAACGATGGGGATTAGTAAATTATCCAGTGCAGAAATTACAGTAAGAGACGGAAGCAGTGCCAGCCAAACATTTGAGGTAACAGACTCAGACACCTTTAAGCCGGGTACCGAAATAGAAATTAAATTAGGCTATCAATCTAAAAATGATAGCATTTTTAAAGGAGTAGTGACCAAAGAAAGTATTACGGTAAGTGAAGGAAGTGTCTCTAGCTTGAAAATTAGTTGTAAAGACAAGGCAGAAGTGCTAACAATGAACAAAGAAAAAGCAACTTATTTAAAGAAAAAAGACAGTGAAATTATTCAAGAAATTATTGGAAATGTTTCTGGTTTAACAGCTGATGTTACAGCTACCACTTTGGTGAACGAAGAAATAGTTAAACCTAAAATATCAGATTGGGATTTTATTAATATGCTGGCAGAAAAAAACGGAATGATAGTGACAACCGATGCCGGTAAAGTAACAGTGGCTGTTCCTGATGTTTCAGCTACCCCCGAACTACAGATTCAGTTTGGATATGATATGATTGAGTTTGATTCTGAAATAAATGCAACAGAACAATATTCAGGCGTAGAATGCAGTGCATTTGACCCGGCAACTCAAAAAATGATAACGGCAACAGCTAAAGATCCAACAGTAAATAAAGAAGGTGACCTTACAGGATCTACCTTATCTTCCGTATTATCGGCAAACCCTTTAAAACTCACTAAATCAGCACCCTTACCTCAGGATGAATTACAAGCCTGGGCAGATGCTACATTACAACGATTACGTCTATCTCAATTTACAGGAACTGTTACCTTTCATGGTTCACCCAAAGCAAAAGTTAATTCATTGATTAAACTGTTGGGATTAAGTGATCGATTTAATGGCGATTCCTATATTTCAGGAATTACCCATAGCATTAGTGGTGGTGGATGGACAACTACCGCAGAAATAGGAATGTCTTCCGAATCATTTGCAGAAAAGAACGAATTATTAAATCCCGGATCAGAAGGAGTGAGTCCACCGGTGCATGGCTTACAAACCGGAATTGTAAAAAAAATAAATGCCGATCCAAACAATGAGTTTAGAGTTCAGGTGCAACTGCCAATTTTAGGAGATGATAGTGACCCTATCTGGGCAAGATTGTCAACCTTTTATGCGGGCAATACTTTTGGAGCTTATTTTATGCCGGAGGTAGATGATGAAGTCATCTTAGGTTTTATGGATGATAATCCATCCTATCCCATTATTTTAGGAAGTGTTTTTAGTAGTAAAATTCCGGCCCCGGAAACACCTGATGAGAAGAACACCATTAAAACATTGATAACATCGAGCAAACTCCAATTAAAATTTGACGATGAAAACAAAGTGTTTACAATTCTTACTCCCGGAGGAAATACCATGGTATTTAGCGATAAGGATAAAGGAATTACAGTAACCGACCAGAATAAGAATAAAATAGAAATGAAAGATGCTGGAATTACGCTAACAGATAAAAGCAACAATACAATAGAGATGACCAGCAGCGGAATAACAATCAACAGTAAATCTAAACTTACATTAAAAGCAGCCCAAGAAGTAGATGTTCAGGGAGCTTCCATTTCAGTAAGTGCTGATGGATCTACTGCAATAAAAGGATCAACAGTAGCAATAAATTAATTATGGCAAAAAATAATTCATTTTTAGGAAAAGGATGGAGCTTTCCACCCACATTTCATAACAACGGAATTGTTGGTGTGGAGATGGTAGAAAAAGAACAGGACATTAAACAATCATTAGAAATATTGTTGAATACTACCAAAGGCGAAAGAATTATGTTACCCGAATACGGTTGTGATTTACAATCGTTTTTATTTGAATCAATTAACGATTCCAAAATGCATCTTTTGCAAGAAATGATTCGGTCAGCTATTCTTAATTATGAACCTAGAATAGAATTACATGAAGTCATTATTGATCATTCTAACTATCAAGATGGCATTATTCGGATTAAATTGGATTATACGATAGAAACGACCAATACCCGATTTAACTTAGTATTTCCTTACTATAAAGTAGAAGGAACAGGAATCCCACAATTATATCATAAACAAGTTACACAAAGTGTGGTAGCATCAGAACAAGAGTTACTATGATAGAAAGAAGAAATGGAACCATTAGAAATAAAAGATTAAACCAGGATCTTTTAGACAATTCCTTTCAAATTGATCAACGATCATTTTGGGACATAATGGGGTACATATCTTCTTATTTGCAAAAAATTAATTATTACGACCTCCATAATCAGCCGAGTAGAGATTGGGTAGCTATGATAGAAGGAGATCCTATTATTTATATGGTGGTAATAATTAATCAACCATTAACCGATTTAAACCAAATGGCTCAGAGTGTAAATGAGACCAAGGTTTGTAGCGTTGATAATTTAGAGATGGCAACCAATTTATTGAATTGGTATGATAAGATTAACGAATGGTATAAAAATCTTCTTAACCAAGGCGAACACCGATTAGCAAACAAGATAAAGAATGTATTATCCGATGTATTAGATAACCCTAAAAATAATCTGTTGTTATTTCAACAAAAGTTAATTAGAGAACAACAAAAAACCGAATCGACTCCAAAGGTGCATTTGTTAAAATCAATGCCTCCACCACCAAAACCTACGGGAGATGTTGATTTGGATAAAATGATCCATACCTTCCAAAAGGTAATTATGCACATTCAAAACTTTACCAAAGATTATTTAGAACAGAATATTTTAACAGCCAATAACCACATGCCTAATAATGCAATGTACATTGCATTTTCATTACTATTAAAGCGAGTACAAGGTGATATAAATTCGCTATCAAAAAGGCATTTAGATTTTTATTACCAGGACATTCTTCAACAGAAAAAAAGTAAAGGGTTACCTACTAAAACCACCGTTAGCTTTGATTTATTACCCGCAGTTCAATACTCATTAATAGAAAAAGGAGCTCAACTTACAGCCGGAAAATTATTTGGCAGTAAAACCGATGTGCTTTTTCAAACAGAAAAACCCATTGTGGCTTACCAAATGGAGTTGGTAGAACTGCAAACATTAACATTTAATTCCAATCCCTATATTCGGGTAGGGACAGACCAGCCCTTAGTTTCATCCATATCCAAAAATGATTTAATTATTAAGGGCAAAGAAGTCGCTCCGCAGGATGAATGGTTTGTATTTGGAGCCAACAAACAAACACTTCAGAATACCCAAATTAATGAAGGGAAAGTAGCCAACTTAGGATTTATAATAGGCTCTTCCGTACTTTTTTTAAGTGAAGGAAAAAGAACAATAGACATTCAGGTAAACATGGAACCTGTCTCAGCTCAAAATACATTTTGGAACCTCTTAAATCAGATCAAAACCAATAGAAAAATTGGAATGGACACCGTTTTTTCAGCTGTTTTTGATCAAAGCCTTAAAATTTCATATACCACCAAAAAAGGATGGGTCAACTTTAATGAGTATGCCATTGAATATAATGAAGCAGCTAATTATTTTACCATTCAGTTGGTACTGGAGAATTTTGATCCTGCCTTAGAACCAAGTACTGAAATAGAACAACCATTAAAATGGCCTTCCATAAAAGTAGAGCTCAACGAATTTGCACCCACTTATCTTTATTCTTTTTGGAAAGGATTAACCATTAATACCATTGATATTGATGTAGATGTTCAGCGGATACGAAACCTTTCACTGTATAACAATATTGGTAAAATGACTTTAGGAAAGGCGTTTGATTTATTTGGACCTGTTCCAACCCTAGGTTCTTTTTTAATGATTGGTAAGAGCGAATTTTTCAAAAAACAACTAACAGCAATGTCTATCCATTTAGATTGGGATTCCGTTCCTAATGATTTTGGAGGATTTGATACCTATTATGATGCCTATCCAGAAGAGATTACCAATGATTCATTCAATGTTCAACTAACAGCACTTTCCAATAATTATTGGTTACCAACCGACCTTAAATTTGCACCTACATTTAATTTATTTGCCACCCATAACAGTATTACCCCAGAAGGTTATCAAAGCGTTCAATTAAACCCTTCAACTGACATTGAATTAACTCAGTTTAGTGAACTGGGAACCACTCAGGATTTTAATTTACAAGACCCATTAAAATATGATGTGACCTCTCAAAGTGGATTTATTAAACTCACGTTAACAAGCCCTAATTTTGGTTTTGGAAGTGATTTGTATCAGAAAGAATATATAGAAGTAGCCACTTATAATGCTAAAAATAAAACTCAACTTCCTTATCCCAACAAACCATTTATTCCAAAAATAAAAGATCTGTCGGTTGATTATAAAGCATCTGACACCTTAGTTTTTAATGAAGAATTATCAAAAACAACCATTTCGTTAGAAGCTGCACCGGAGTTTATGCACATTACACCATTTGGCATAGAAGAGATCATTAACAATCAGAATGTAAGTGAGCACACTTTGGTGTGCGATTACGAGCAAGAAGGATATTTGTTTATAGGATTAAAAGGAGTAAAAAGCAATACCACAGTAGCTATCTTTTTTCATTTTTTACAATCCAGCACCGGAATAAATATAGACAAAGATGCATTGACCTGGGAGTATTTTCAGGTAAACAGATGGGTAAAGTTTGAAGAAGGCAATATTATTTTAGATAAAACCAATGGATTTATAAAATCAGGAATTATAGAATTTCTGTTGCCAAAAGTAGAAGGCATTGGAGAAAAAGGAAATCAACAACTGTATTGGATACGAATATCTACCCCAAAAAATACCGCTTACTATCCTAAAATAAAAGGCATTTATTTAAACGCTGTAGAAGCAACTTGTATAAGTGATGATGGCTTGGTAATGGGCAAAGAAGTACCCGCAGAAAGTATTACAAAATTGGTGGGAAAATTTCCCGATATTAAAAAAGTAACCCAGCCTGTAAATTCATCAGGAGGCGTATTGCAAGAAGCAGAAGATCAATTTTATACAGGAATAAGCGAAAGATTAAGACACAAAGGAAGAGCATTGTCGATTTGGGATCATGAACATTTAGTTCTCAGCAATTTTAACGATGTAAAAGTGGTAAAATGCACCAATTTGGATGAAACATTTAACCCTTTGCCGGGCAAAGTAAAAATAATTGTATTAAGTGCAAATTGGACCAATGATGAACGCCATTACTTTGATGGAGATCGACTTCAGCAAATGAAAACTTTCTTAAAAAAACTATCTACACCCTTTGTTGATATTGAAGTAGTGAATCCTACCGTAGAATATTTATTGGCCAACTGTGTAGTAGAATTTAAACCAGAAGACAATGGCGGTTATTACCTGAACTTGTTAAATGAAAATATCTCAGATTTTTTGTCACCCATGTCCAGTATTGATAATGGATTGGGAGGAATAGGAGGGAGTGTAGTACCAACCATGTTGGTCAGTTTTTTAGAAAACCTTCCCTATGTTCAAAACATAAAAAAACTAACCATAGAACACATTGTAAGAGAAGGCATTAATAATTACTCTTTGGGAGTGTATAAAGATGGAGAAGAAATTAAAACCACCAAACCGTGGTCCATATTATCACCCGTAAAAGAGCATCACATTGTAAGCGTCATAAATAAAAATCAAAACTACGACTTGTTAGACGTAGGAGTGGGTAATATGGAAATAGGATTGGATCTTATTTTGGGAGATAATAATAACGATAATGCTACTGTAGTTCAATCATTAATAAAAGCTACTCATCCGGAAGACAAGGAAACAGAGGTTAGCAATGATGCGATTTTAGTATTTAAAAATAAATAATTGAAAACATGGGAGAAAAACCACTTAATAGAGACAGCTTAAAATCCGTTTTCAGTAATGGAAGCAGGCCGAATGAGAATAATTTCGGAAGTCTTATTGATTCGATGGTAAATAAAGTAGATGATGGAATTTCTAAAAATTTAAAAGATGGATTAATCCTCTCTCCCGAAGGAGAAGAGTCAGACCGTTTAGTCAGTTTTTATGAAAAAATACAAGACGATTTGCCTCAGTGGGGAATAGAATTGGTGCAGGAAGGACAACAAGGCTTGGGAATTACAGAACCCATTACCGCCACCGAAACCAAAACCAGGTTGTTTTTTGAAAAAGGAGGAAACATAGGTGTAAATACCTCTCAACCCCAAACCACATTTGAGGTAAATGGAATATTAGGAACCAATAGTAGAGTAGGAACTTATAAAATTTCAACCATCCCTGCAGATGGAGCTTGGCACGATGTAATTACAGAACTAAACGGATGTTGTGCTTTTGAAATAATGGCTCAGGTAGGCAAAGAAAAAACAGGAAAATATGCACTGTTGCATGCACATGCATTGAGCACATTTGGCAAATCGAGAAATAAAATTAAAACCACACAAGCACATTATGGCTGGTGGTGGAATAAATTGGCGTTAAGATGGACAGGTACCACTTACAATTATTCGCTACAATTAAAAACCAGGTCTAATTATGGAGCCGATCAGGAAGTTAAATTTTACATCACCAAACTTTGGGATAATGAAATAATGGGACTTTTTAACCAACAATAAGTAAAATGTCGGAAGCAATCAATAAAGGATATATCACTAAAAAAGCCAAAGGTTCGGGAGAATACGAAGACCTTTATTTAGAAGGAATTGAATTGCTTCAAAAGCTTTCGAGTGCTCACTGGACAGATTATAACGAACACGACCCGGGAGTTACCATTTTGGAAAACATTGTGTACACCATGACCAATCTTTCCTACAAAGCAAACTTGCCGATTAAAGATATATTGGCAGAATCTAAAGGCGACCAACTTGAATCAGGAGACAATGGATTTTTTATACCCTCCGATATTTTAACCACCAATCCCGTTACGATTGAAGATTTTAGGAAAATTTTTATTGACGACATTACCAATGTAAAGAACGTTTGGTTACAACCACAAATACAACAAAGTGATGATTATTCAGAACACCAACATCAAAAAAACTTAAAAGGGTTGTACCATATTTTTGTTGAAATGTATGATTACGCAACCGATCCTGTTACCCTTCAGGAAGAAGAAAATCGCATTATTGGAGAAGTAAGAGAACTGTATCATGCACATAGAAATTTATGTGAAGATTTGTACGATGTTACCATTTTAAAACCCTTTCAGTTACACATGAAACTGAAATTGACTTTAGGCGATTTTACAAGTGGAGAAGAAGTGTTTGCCCAAATATTTTTTAAAGTAAACGATTACCTTACCCACGAAGTTCGTTTTTATTCGTTGTGGGAACTGCAAAATAAAAACGAGGATATCAATACCATTTTTAACGGACCCTTATTAGAAAATGGATTTATATCCGACAGCGAATTAAAAGACCAATTAAATGTGATTGTTCCATCAGACATTGTTAAGATTATAGCAAAAGTAGAAGGAGTAATTAGTGTCGATTTTTTTGAACTATCGTATGAAAATGATCCCACCAATAATAAGAGCCGTACTGTTATTACAGAAGATAGCATTCCTATTCCGGCAAACTCTTCACCTATTTTATTATTCCCTGAAGTAAGCAGTCATTTGGTGTTGGAGCACGATGGAGTAAAATTCTTTCCCGACCTTTCAGAAGTACAAAAACAACTCTCTTATATTCAGGCAATGAACTATGGAAGTTTTAAATCCGTAGCACAATCATATAATACCATAGAGATACCAGAAGGACAGCCATTAGGATTGTCTTCTTATTATTCCATTAGAGAACAATTTCCATTAAATTATGGAATAGGAGAGTTTGGATTACCTACCGGACTTCCTGAAAGCAGGTATGCACAAGCCAATCAATTAAAAGGATATTTAATGCCTTTCGATCAGTTAATGGCTGATTTTTTGGCTCAAATTGCCAATATTTATCAAATTTATGATACCAACGAAAAAGACATCCATTCTTATTTCTATCAGGAATTAGAAGATATGCCCGAATTGGTTCATTTGATAAAATCCCACGAAAAAGAAAGCAATGAAGATGCATTAACTAACTGGAAAAACACATTAAAGCAATTAAATACAGGCATTGATACTTCAGCTCTTGAACGTTTAAATAAAGTGGCAGACCATATACTGGCAAGATTTGGAGAGCAATTTCCTATCTATTCCCTAAAAAAGATTCACATTAATTGTTACGGAAAAAAATTAACCACCCAAAAATTTGAAGATGACCTGTTGGGATGGAAAAAAACTTTAATTTCTAATTACGGGCAGTTAAGCTATAATAGAGCAAAAGCTTATGACTATACTCAACAATTAACCATAAAAGATGATGTTGAGGCAGAAGATGTAAGAAACAGTATTACCCCCGGCATTGTTCAAAAAACAGCTATTTTAATGGGGATTAAAAATTATAAAACCCGTTTTTTATCCAAAGTAGTAGCCGATTCCGGTATCAAAATATATCAGAAAAAAGAAGGGATGGAGATCATCAGCGAAAGGCTGGAAGTTGTTTATTCAAAAGCAGACATTGAGGTAACTACCATAGATGATATTGTTATTATTGATGAAACAGTCGAAAACCTCAGAGATTCTTTTTATTACTTAGGAAATTCAGGTCATATTTTAAAAGAAGTACTCAAAAACGGAGTTCAGGTAGAAAATTACCAAATTAAACAAACAACCAATGATAAAAAAAACGCCTTTTATGTGTTATTTAAAGGCGAAAAACAATCCAGTGTAGTTCATATTTCCGATTCAGAAGAAGAAGCCAAACAAGCTATTGATTACTCCATTAATTTTCTGGTAGATTTAAATCAAAAAAGTGAAGGACTTTATTTAATTGAGCACTTATTATTAGCACCTCCGTATCACGGAAACTATTTTGGATTTTCTATTGCGGTTCCTTTAGCAGATGGAAAACAAGTGGAATTTAATCAGGTAAAATTACAATCTAACGGAGATAGAAATACGGGTGTAAATACCATCATCAATAATTTAATAGGAGCAGGTACTTTACAATTGCGGGTAATTGGTAAAGAAGATCATTACATGATTCAGATACTTACCAAAGCAGGAGAGCAATTGGCCGAAACCACTAATACTTATAGTGAGAAACAAGCCGCACAAGATGAAGCTGACAATATCGTAAAACAACTCTATACATTTGAGCCCGGTCAGTTTAAAAATTCAGTAAATTATTTTGCCCATTATGGAGAGAATAAAGTAGATGAAACATTTTTCTCATTTCAAATGAGCATTGTAATGCCTTCATGGCCGGTACGATTTCAGGACGATAATTTCAGAACCAAGTTAGAGAATATTATCTACGAACAAGCACCGATACACATTGCTTTTCAATCGTATTGGTTGGATTTGATGGCGATGGCAGAATTTGAGAAAAGTTACTACAAATGGTTGGGATTAGTTTCAAATAATAAGCATGAAGAAGAGCAAATGAATCATGCTTACGAACTCATCACCAAAATTCAACAACATTATCACCAAAAAAACAATTGACCGATAAAATAGAACATATCATCAAAGCACAGCAATATCATATTGTACTTGACAAAGAAGAAGAAGCACATCAAGTACAATCTCAAATTAGTGTATTGCAAGAATCCCGAATCAATAGTTTGTTGGAGACGATTTTAAATAGATTTTCTAATGAAGACAACATTTATCAGTTTGATAGCATAGAGTTGGATTTAGGAGTAATTAGAAAAGCCAATTATGAAAATGAGTTGGTTTATCGCTTAGAAGAAGAATTGACCAAATATTTTAATGCAAATATTACCGACAACGGAACACTAAGAAGTGGGAAAGTAATTGTGTTGAATGATCGTAAATTAGAACAGTTTGAACACTTTATATTAAATGGACATCTCAACTGGGAATCATCAGCAGCTAAAGCTCCATCAACACTTTTAAAGGAATTGATGGTAGAGAACAGAATAGGTTTAGTAAACTTGTTGAATGAACATGGGAAAAAAGAATCCGTTCGTAAAAGGTTAATTTATCAGTTCAATGAAGAACCGCTAGAAAGTATTGTAACAGCAGTAGCAAAAACAGAAAGCATCTACATTATTTCTTATAAAAGAAATATGCTGAAACATCAGCAACAACATCACTTTATAGATACAGCATACACCACCTTTAGAAATGCTGTATGGGAAGTTATTTTGGCTTATTTATTTGTTGAATCGAACAGTTATTATAACAAGAAAAGTTTTTTACAATACTTGATTAGGAAAATTGCCGAGAAATATAATTTGACTTATGAGTTTTTGTTGAATGCTCTTTTGGAGGGAGTTGCCTCAGAACAAAAAGCCTCCAATGAGTTAGAGTTTAAAAAAATAATTATTGAACTAAAAACAGAACATCAACAACAAGAAGCCAAATCAGCAAAGTCAACCACTAAAAAAATAGCCGTTAAAGAATGGATAGACCAAGTTGAGCATTATTTGAAATTTGGATCCTTTCATTCCAACTTTCAATATACCTCAAAAACAGCATTTAACCATCAATTTGAATTGATACTTCTCACCAAGGATTCAATTTTAGTTCATCATATCACCAATTGGCTCATCAATTCTTCGATAAGCGAGCGACTATTAGCGATCCTTAATGACAGGGTGTTGAATCAACTCATACAAAATGTTTCCATTCCTTTTGTAACCGAAAGCATTGATTTTTTTGAACACATTCAGAAAAACAGAAGCATACTTTCATCCTCATCGAGTGCCTTATGGAATGAAATAGAAGTAAAAAAAGCTCGACTTATTATTGGCTCCTTTGTAAGTGAGCAATACTTGGGAAAAGAGGTGTTCCCCGATTTACTAAAAAATTTAAAATACGAATTAGATGCAAAACAAGCTGTTCTTTTTCAGTTACTCACAGAAGTTCAAGAAAAGCTCCCTGTAAAATATCATCAAGCAATAGAGAAGTTTTTAGTTACTTTTTCTACCATTCATCCCGAAAAAAAACAGCCCATAGCAGATGAAAAAATAGTAGAAAATATTACCCAAACCATTCGTGATTTTACCAATAACAATGAAGTAGAATTGTGGCATTATTGGATTAATCAAGAATTACCAAAATGGATGGTAATAACAGGTTTAAAAAAGCATGCACTATTAATCCTGCTAAAAGGTCAGTTAATCAAACAAGTAGCACAGCCTCAGATCATCACTTTTATAGAGCAACTGGAAATAAGAGCTTTTCAACAAAATATAGCTTCTGCAGATTCATATCCACTACAAGGTGAACTCACTGAAAAGGACTTCTTTTTAAACAAGAAGTTGGAGGCTAAAAATACAGTGATAAGCCCATTAATTTTAGAGTTACTGGAAAAGAACATTTCAGCCATAGTGAATCAGAAGAAACTATTTTCGGAGTGGAGCAAAGAAGTGGTTGAGCTATTTCAGCAAATCAGTAAAAAATACAACATTCCGTTTACCACCATTTTTGAATTGGTGGTTCAACAGTTAAAGCAAGCTACCGAAAAAAAACGATTGTATCAGCAATTGATTCACTTGCAATCCTCTACCGTTTTTACAACTCTTACCCAAAAAGTGGCAACAAAAGAAAAAGAACAACATCAACACAGTAAGGTTTATTACGTGTTAGAAAAAGGATTATTACCGTGGTGGGCAGCGGCTTATTCTTGGGATGAATTTAACCTTGATTTTACTCAATTATGGAATTCTTCCACAGGTAAAAAAGAGTTAATTCAATTGCTTCATAAAACAGCAGGAAAGATTTCGTTACCAACCATATTGAATAAAATTAATTTAGAGGAGGTGTGGAAAGAACTGGACAGATCATCCCATAAAATATATACTGCTTTAATGGTGAAAATCCACGAGCTGTTTAAACAGCAAATGTTACCAGCAGGAATTATTACGCTTCAGGAATATCATCAGTTTAATGAACAAGCCTTTAAAATTTTAGCACAACAACAAGCCTCAGCAAAAACAGGTGAGCTACTTTTTAACTTTATTAAACAATGGATATCATCCGTTAACGAAGCAGAACAGACCACTATTAAAAACCTGTTCATTCGCATTATGCAACAAATAAGGAGAACAGCAACACAGGTTGATTTAAAAAATGAAATCCAAAAATGGGAGAAGGAGCTTGCCAACATTTCTGAAAACAAAAAAACAAGTACCACATTACCCATTGCTACTTCTGTTCAGGAGTTTTTAGCCAACCATGCCCTTGCTGAACAATGGGAAAGTTTGTCATTATTAGGACAGCTAGAAAAAATGAGGCAAACAGCCGCTGTGGAGTGGAAAAATATATTGCGTCAAACCACATTACGAGAAAGTTTAGTGGAAGAGTTGGACGAACAAGCGTTTTTAAAACTAATTCACCTTCACTTAAATACCAATCAACAGCAGTTTTTAGTAGAATCGATGGCAGTAATAGAATGTAGCATTCCTTTTATTTCGTCACGAGAGTTGAGCATCTTAAAAAAACAATATTTTCAATTAATTCTTTTAAAACTAAGTACAGGTGGTTTTAACGCCTGGACAATAGAAAACTGGAGTACACTTTTATTGCAATGCATGGAAAATGTGTTGGGCGAAAGTAAAAGCAACGAAGTTTTATTAAAAATAAATGGAAAGTTGCTGGCGGAAAAGGGTGATCAATACAAAAGTGGAATCATTTTATTAGATCAGATGCACCGAACCATTATGAAGAAGGATGAATTAGAAGCCGCCCTTATTAAAAAGAAGGAAGAAGAAGAAGATTACCGAAAGTTAGGAGAAGAAACACCAAGAGAATTTTTAGACCCTATTTTTATTAAAAATGCAGGACTAATTATTTTGTCACCTTATTTAGGAATGTTATTCGAGAAATGTGGATTAATGCTTCAAGGAGAATTTATAGACGAAGAAAGTAAATTTAAAGCCGTTCACTTATTAGAATATGCAGCTACCGGAAAAACAGGAAAAGAAGAACACGAATTGGTCATTAATAAATTGTTGTGTGGGATGAATGTAACCGATCCAGTAGAACGAAACATAGAATTATCCGATACAGATAAAGAAATAGTAAACGGTTTATTGACAGCTGTAACACAGCAATGGAAACCCTTAAACGGAACATCGATAGAAGGATTACAGCTTTCTTTTTTACAGCGAGATGGCAAACTCGAAGAAGAGAACGAACAATATTTTTTAAGAATAGAACAAAAAGCATTCGACATGTTGTTGGATCAGATTTCATGGAACATCACCAGAATTAAATTAAGTTGGATGCAAAAAATGTTAATTATAGAATGGAGATAATACAACAATCAGCACATACCATTTACCACGAAGTGATGTGGTTCGAAAGAGTAGTAGATACAGCTCTCACACTTTATTTTAAAAATGAAAGTGAGTTCGATTCCATTTATGCCCATCAACCACCAGAAATAGTTACAGTTGATTCTCCTTACACTCAATTAATCCGAGAATATGAATTAGGATTTGAAGAAAGGTTGATATTAATTTTAGCCTTAATTCCCCATGTAAAACCACAATGTTTAGATGTGTTTTTAATTAAGAATCAAAACTTGGATTGTGAATTTTCTGAATTTGGAGGAGTTAAATCGACCGTTAAGTCAGGATTTTTTCCAACCCTTGAAACCGCTTGTTTTATTTTGGGAGGATATGATTTTAATGCCCGATTTACTTTTTTAAGCGTCATTAAGAAAGAACATCTTATGTATAAAATGGGCATTTTGGATTATGATGCCGAACAGGATTTTGGATTGCACCAACCCTTAAAAATATCGAATGAATATTTAGGATTATTGACCACAGGAAAAAAATACTTACCACAATTCGGAGCTAAGTTCCCAGCCAAAGAAATTTCTACCAAATTAAATTGGGAAGATTTAATTGTAGATCAAAACGTAATGGAAGATCTAACAGAAGTAAAAGATTGGTTGTTGTACAGTGATTTGATACTCAACGAATGGGAATTAGACAACAAATTAAAACCCGGTTATCGAGTGCTGTTTTATGGCCCTCCCGGAACAGGGAAAACAATGGCAGCATCTTTATTGGGAAAAGCGACCAATCGTCCGGTTTTTAGAGTGGATCTTTCGCTGGTGGTTTCTAAATACATTGGAGAAACAGAAAAGAATTTAGGGCAACTTTTTGACGAAGCAGAGCACAAAGACTGGATTTTGTTTTTTGACGAAGCCGATGCATTGTTTGGAAAACGAACCTCTACCAAAGGAGCGAACGACCGATATGCCAATCAGGAAGTAGCATATTTACTACAACGGATAGAAGATTTTTCGGGATTAGTAGTGTTGGCAACAAATATCCAAACCAACATTGATGAAGCTTTTTCCAGACGATTTCAAAGTATGATTCACTTTCCGAAACCCGGTAAAAAAGAACGAAAGTTGCTGTGGGAAAGACTGTTTAAAGACACCTTTGAATTAGAATCAGCTATTAATTTAGAAACCCTATCGGACGACTATGAATTGAGTGGGGGAGAGATGATTAATGTGTTGAGGTATTGTGCATTGGAAGCCGCCAAAAGAAATAAAAAAATAATTGAATTAAACGACATCATTATTGGTGTTAGAAGAGAATATAATAAATCGAATAAAACGATATAAAAGAAGTGCCTAAAATTAAGAGTACTTAGAGTTTGGAGTTATTTAATAAAAAAATGGAGAATAAAGAGTTTGCGAAACAACTGGAACTAAGAACAAAGAGGTTTGCAATTGATATTATTAAGTTGTCAGGTTCCTTAACTAATACTAGCGAATGTAGCGTAATAAAAAATCAAATCACAAAATCTGGAACGAGTGTAGGAGCAAACTATAGAGAAGCGAATCGTTCAAGAAGTAAAGCAGACTTCGCCAATAAAATTAAGATTTGTGAGAGTGAAGCGAGTGAAACCGTTTATTGGTTAGAAATAATTGAAGAATTAAAATGGGTAGATACTCAAAAATTAAAATTAACAATAATAGAAGCCAATGAAATATTGGCACTTTTTACATCAATAGGAAAAAAATTAAAACAATAATAAATAGTGCCTAAAATTTAGAATTGAGAGTGCCTAGAGTTAGAGGAAAAAATAACTCTAAGTACTCCAAATTTTAGGCACTCTAAGTACTTTAAAACAAAAAAATATGCCAGATCAAGTATGTATGGGAGCATTGATGGAATGCTCATATGGAGTGGCACCATGCCCTTTGGTAGTGCTGCCAGCGAATAAAGTAACAACCAGTATGATGCCTGCTGCAAATATTCAAGATTATAAGCCCATTGTAAACATTGCCACATTTGGAATGTGCAATTCAACCACTAATCCCGCTGTAATTGCACTTACAGCTGCAGCTCTTGGGGTTCATACTCCGGCACCCTGTATTCCTGCAACCACTTCACCGTGGTCACCGGGTTCAAGCACGGTAAAACTTGCGAAACAACCCGCCTTAAATAATAGTTGTAAATGCAATTGCATGTGGGGAGGAGAAATTTCATTCACATCAGCAGGTCAAGTACAATGTACAGTAGCAGAATAAAAAATGGAGAAAGTATTAAACATAACGGAAACGATATTAAACAGTCCTTATGTCAATATGTTTTTGGCAGTACTGTTTTTATACACCAGTATTACCGGGTTAATTGATAATTATCAATCCAACATTAAAGGATTGTCCATTCACCATGGTATTGCACTCTACGGCTTAGTCATGTTTTTAAAGTCCATCATCACCGCTTTGCAAGCCATTAGTGGTATAAAAAAGGTGAAAGATCAGTTGTCTCAACAAACTGTAAATAGGAAAAACTAATCTTATGAAAACCCTTATTGCCTTTATAAGAATGATTATAAATAATCGCTATATAAAGCTATTAATCTCTATTATTCTAATCATTATAGGTATTTACCAGATCAGAGAAGATGTTGCGTCTGGAGAACTTAAATTTAACCAGAATCATTTCTTCGGCATTTATGGTATTTTTCTTCTAATTGATGCTATGTTTTCTATTTTAGAAGGTATTGTTGGAGTTGGGGAAAATAGAAAAAAATAGGTGAATGATTATTAGCTATTTTTAAACTGTTCAATTTTTCGAGAAGGCTTTAGGTCTTGAATATCATTAATTTAAAATAATATGATATCTGATTCTTTCACTTTTCTCTAATAATAACGCCTTCATACTACTCTGAGCTTTCTGCATCAATGCCATCTATTTGCTCTTTATCAAAATCTCCCTGCACCTCGATTATTCTTTCCCCTTTTTCTTCATGTATATAAATTTCCTCTATCCCTAATAATTTCAATGAATCATCAGGATGTTCTATTGTTTTAAACTGTGCCACATCTTCATTAGTAATTCTTTTATGACTATGAAAAGCTTTAGGCAGACGGGAGAATCTTATTCTAAAACGCGCCTTTGTTGCTCCTCTATTTGATGTGTCACCAACTCCCTTCTTGGCTTTACGTTCTTTTGCAGCTACTATTTTTGGTTGATAAAGATGATCCGCCAATACTTCAACCTTAATATTTCTAGCGCTCTTTAATCCATTTAGTCGTTCTTGGCAACCGGTTTTGCCATCGCAACGTGTTCTATGACTTGGACTACTACTGCATGGACTTGTTGAAAGGTGTATTGTCAAAGTACCATCTCTTAAATTCAGGTTATTTATTCTCTGTATTAAGTTTTCTTCAGCATGACTTGTTGAAGAAGTTTGAAATAGTCCAAGCTTTGTTGTTGCTCCAGTTAAATTACTAACAAATTCTGACCATAAGTAAACCGTACTTCTTAATCTTTTGCGATATACGGCTCTACTAACTCTCATCTTTTTTCGCAGCCGTTGTATTATTTTTTGATTGTCTCTACTTTTAGTTAAATAAGTAGAAACATTCCTTTTATTTCTACTATAACCGAAATTAGTTACTTCAACTTTTGATTCAGATTGGTCTGATGTATACATCATTTGCAGAGCCTTATTTCCCATCACATCTGCCTCTTTTTCCAAAACAACATCATCATTTACATTGATTGTTCCCCTCATTTGCATGGTTGACTTTACCCTACCTTGCTTTTGTTGTACTACGTGCCAGGCTTCGTGAGGAAGATGTTTCTCTTGACCTGAAGCCAAATGAATTTGATTACCCTGAGCAAAAGCATGCGCTCGAAATTGTGCTGGCTGATTTGAATTGTAATGTACTTTTACATCACTCATATCTAAACCTGATAATTTTTCAATGCCCGATTTTAAGTTATCAGGCATTCCTGTATTGTTAGTTCTTCTTTGTATTGGAGCATCAACAACAGCATTATTAGCCATTTGTTGTACTTTTAGTTGTGTAGTTGATTCAGGGCGATTGTCTTTAAAGTGAACGGATTGCAATTTATTATTTTGATTATCATTATCAGAAACAGGTATTTTATTTTTTGAATGATGGGTTTGCATATTTAAATTAGCTTAAATTTTTATAAGTATCCATGCTTATACAGATAAGAAGAGACCAAACTTGATCCAAGAATTATAGCTCCACCTGTCCAATCCCAATCAGTATAATTTATTATTCCTGCACCAATTGATACAGCTAATGCAGCTGTGGACCTCAATGTGTTTTTTGCCACATTTGGGTTATCATGAAAATATAATTTAGCTTTACCTATTTTACTTGTTGAATTTTTTTCTCGATACTCTATTTCTTCTTTGAGTAAAATAGATAGTTGTTTCAATTGAGTATTACTAAATGTTTCTATATCAGATTCTTTTAAAATATGGTTATTTAATTTGACTGGTGATTGGATATCTTCCAATTTCCAAAAAAGCTCAAATACTTCTAGTTTTTCAGCGTCTATTTCTCCTTGATTGAAATGAAGCCCCCGAGTATATACTTCATCATTTGGATCTACTTCATGATCACCCCAAAAAAACGTAGACTTATCTTTAGATTTTTTATGGTCAGAATTGTATTTATCATAACCATTGTCTGCTTGTCCCCATGGTGTAGGAGGTTTACCTTCTGCTCTTCCATTAATTGGTGGTTTATTAGCTGGTAACCCTTCACCTCCAAGGTTGTTTTTATCTTTTGCGGGATGGGAATCAATGTTAATATTATGACTCCAACCACTTGAGGTAGAAGCTTTGCATACAAAAGCAACATCAATAGCACTCCATCCCACATCTTTAGGATGACCAAGAGGGACTACCTGAACTTGATAATTTATTTTATCACGATTATGTATAGGCTTTTTTTGTTCTTCATATAACTGTCCTTTTACATAGTTTTCCATATAACTTTTGTGCTTGGAATTAGCTTGTGCAGTAATGGGAAAGAGATTTGCAGCAATGCCTAATCCTCCCATTTGACCATTCATTAAATGTCCTCGAATCATCCGTTTGTATCCTATTGATTTAAGAGAAGACATAATACCGGACTGTACACCAGAACCAGGTTCAGAGCCCTTGATTGGCTGATTAGGATCCAGAACAGCACTCATTTTATTACCAACAATTTCTTGTGTTTGATGATGGGTATGACTATCAACATAATTAAAACTTTGGGCATGATAGTTAATACTTGTTGCTCTTTGTACAATAGAGGATAAATTATTTTTTGTGATGAGTTGAATTGAAAAACCTTTTCGTTGCAATGCTTTAGCTCCCATTACATCTGCTTCTCTTTCTAGGCCGGAATCATCATTAATATTCACTTTCCCTTTTAATTGTTTAGTTGGTTGTACCCTTCCTTGTTTTTGCTGTACCACATGCCAGGCTTCATGCGGTAAATGTTTTTCTTGCCCTGATGCAATATGTATTTGATTTCCTTGAGCAAAAGCATGGGCTTGCAGTTGGGCAGGTTGAGGAGAATTATAATGTACTTTTACATCACTCATATCCATGCCCGATAAATTTTCTATTCCCGATTTTAAATTGTCGGGCATCCCTGTTTTATTCTCTTTTTTTTGGATGGGCTGGTTAGCCATTTCTTGCATTTTGAATTGTGCAGTAGCTTCGGGGCGATTGTCTTTAAATTGAATGGATTGATTATGACCCTTTTGTTGTGAGGCATGTTTTAAACCTGTTTTTGAGGAATTTAATTTCATGAAAAATAAATTAGGTTTGTGTTGCATCAATTTTAGTATGTACTACGTTAATTCCACCTCCTGCTGGTTGATTTGGAGTAACTGCTGTTATATGCAATTGAGAACCAGGCATTAATAAAATTTCACCTTCGTTGTATTTAGAAAAAGGTCTAATATCTTTCCCTTTTGTAGCATTAATTTGAAAGAGAACAGGAGTGTTGGTTTTGGTTGGGGCATTCATAAAGTTATTGGCAACACTTTTCTGTAGAGAGGTGCTAACAAATTTATTATAACTAATGGTTTGACCAACTTTATAGCTTGATAAGATACCATCATTCTGACCTCTATAAACTGGGTTGTGAGCTGTATCGGGTAAATCTTTTAATGCATTTTCCAAAGCGGCATTATGTGTTTTGCCTTCAGTAATTAGCTTAGCAATAGAAAACTGATCAGGATTTGTATCTTGTTTCCCTTTTAAGGTAGCTAACTCAGGTTTGTTTTTTATATGAGAACCAATTTTTATTCCTGCTACCATTTCAGAATTTTGTTTTGCAGGATTTTGAATAAGGTAAGAAGCAGTAGTATATAAAGCTATTGAGGCAGAAGAGGCAGGACTCATTTGTTGATTTAAACCTCCTCCTAGAGTAGCAAATTTTGATTTTGGATCAAAAGACTCCCCTAATGGTTGATCAATAGAATCTTGCATTAAAATAAAGTCATTTAAATGTGAATAATAAACAAGTTCATCAGGAAACATTCTATTTTCACACACATGCTGTCTTAAATCGGGTATAGTAAGTGGAAGAATATAATGGTATGCATAAGCCCCTTCGTCATAAGGTAATCCAAATGATTTGGACACAGCCATAATTTCATGAAAGCTATGATCATTACTAGTAAGCATCCAACCTAAAAGAGATAAACGGAAGTTTACGGGTGGTACTGGATTACCTAAAAAATCAAGTGCTCTCAACATTCTATCCGTTGTTCCAGATGGTCCAGCTACAACAGGCATTTTTAATTCATGAATTGCTTTATTTACCCAAGCATTATCCGGATTAGGAGCAAAACGGGTACCCCCTTCTTCCCATGGAAGTTTTTTACTTGGATCATAAACATTTGGGGTATCTAATCCAAAGAGTCTTCTTCCTTGAGCTATAAGGCTATCATCTTGTTTACTTAAATCGGTTCGTTGAGAAGCAATAAAGGTTTTTTCACGATTACTGAGGTGGGCACTATACGTTCCGTTAGTCAAATTTGCATCTGTTCTATCGCTAGATCCATATATTTTTTTTAATTCTCTTTCTAGATGTTGTAAACTAGTTTTTTTGGTAACAGAATTAGGATCTGTTTTTGAATCGTTATCCTTTAACCATTTAGCTGTAGATGATTTAAGTTTATTGTATGAAATAATTTTTTCATTTGATTGATCACTGGCTGCTAAAAATGTTCCTAGCTCTGTTTGTACAGTTTTAAAAGTACTAGTCTTATCAAATATTCCACTAGCTGAACCATGTAGATCTGCGATAGTGTAATGGAATAAATCCCAATTGAAGTGATAATTACCTGGAGACTTTAATGCAGCATCCATGGCATCCATTCTACCTTCAGAAGCAACAACACCTCTTTGACCTTGTTTTAAAGCATCATCTCCATCCCTATAAATTGGATCCAGAGGAGCCATATACACATCCTTGTATTTGTCAATTTTCCCCGTTGCCTTTGCTGCATTATAAATAATATCTGTAGAACCAGTATTGTCATAAGATTCAATTTGATTTTTACGATTTTCTATTGCATTTAGGCCAGTAGCATTAATACCTTTTGTTGCTAACGCTGCTTTAGAAGTTGTCCAGTTATTACCATGCATTGCTCCTTTTAATTTAATATGATCATCTAACATATTTTTAAAAGGGCCTAACGCAGCATTATAAAAACCAGTCATTTTTTCTCTTAAATTCCCATTATCAATAGCATCCATTACAGTATCAACATCTCTACCTACAACTCCTGCATACTTCGCAGAATCTCCACCAAATATCTGTCCAGCAATTGTTCTGTCTGCTTGAACGCCCATTACTTGTTTCATTTTATTGATTGCTCCTGTTGCAGCTGCTTTAGATCTATTCTCATTGAAAGTGTATAACCCAAGATTTTTCTCAAAAGTTATAGACTTTTTTTGTAACAATGAATTGTCATTTATTCTAGATAATTCATCTTCAACTAAAGATAGAAGTTGTTTGAGGCTTGTTCTTTTAGTTGCTGAGTTTCCATCTGTTTTTTTGCTGTTGTCTGATAACCACTTGTTTCCAAGAGCTTTCATTTTAGATAATGCTTCTTTTTTCTGAGTTTGGGAGCTAGTTATAGATTGGTACTCATCAAGTGCTTTATGGATATCAGAGAATGTACTAGTTCCAAATAAATTCCCTAACATACCTGATTCGCTTCCAGCTAAAACATGCGTGTTTAGGTTACGTTGAATAATATTTGTGTTCGTGGATTTAGGTAATGTTGAAATGCTCTTTTTCTGGATAGTGTTGTTGTTAGATTTTTTCAGTGTAAATTGAAAAGCCTTAGCCCCCATCATATCAGCCTCTTTTTCCAACCCTGCATCATCATTAATATTTATCTTACCTTTAAGCTGTTTGGTAGGAGTAACCCTCCCTTGTTTTTGTTGTACCACGTGCCAAGCTTCGTGTGGTAAATGTCTCTCTTGCCCTGATGCAATATGAATTTGGTTACCTTGTGCAAAAGCATGAGCCTGTAGTTGGGCGGGTTGGGAAGAATTGTAGTGAACCTTAACATCGCTCATATCTATTCCCGATAAGTTTTCTATGCCTGATTTTAAATTATCGGGCATACCGGTTTTATTCTCTTGTCGTTGAATTGGCTGGTTGGCTATTTGCTGTACCTTTAATTGTGTTGTAGCGTCAGGACGATTGTCCTTAAATTGGACAGATTGTTTATTTTTAGAAACATTGTTTGGAGCAGAAAAAATAGGTTGATGTTCTTTTTTAGGAGTACTGTATGGTTGTATCATTAGCTTTAATTTATCTGAGGGAACAGACATAAGTTCCACACAATTTAACACAATGCTAAGATATATATATTTATTAAAAATACAATCTTTTTCACTCTAAATTTATTAGATTCCTTTGCTTGTATGCTATTGCTTACATTTATATTATCAAAATAAAATACATATAGTTCAATGTTTTTATTGTTTTATTGAATTAGAAATTTACAGCAGAAATTGGCTCTCTTACCGTTAAAAAAAAAAATGAACCACTCCATTTTTAAGGCTCCTCCTACTTCTAATTTAGAACTTTACTAAATTCTAAAAAAAAATGAAGAAACACAAAAAGTTAAAAGCCTATTCCATGTTGCAAATTATGGGGGCAATATTAATTGCAGGTATCTTAACTGCTTTGGCAGTACCATCTATTATGAAAGCTGTAACCAAAGCCAAACAAGGAGAAGCAAAAACACAATTAGAACATTTATATTCCTTACAGCGACTACATTTCTTAGAATTTTCTAAATACTCACCCGATTTAGAAGAAATAGATTTTGACCAACAAACCTTGGTTACAGAAGAGGGTGGAGCAAGATACAAAATAGAAATTGTAGAAGCAGGTACTACCACTTTTACCGCTAGAGCAACTGCCGTACAAGATTTTGATGGCGATGGCGTGTTCAATGTTTGGGAAATCAATCAGGACAGAAAACTAACAGAAACCATAAAAGACTAATGCAGCCTATTTTATTAGCCATATTAATAGTTATTTTATTGGTAGTAGTGTACCAAGATTTTAAAAACAGAGCCATTAGCTGGTTCTTAATTCCTTTGCTTTTAATGGTGGTGCTTACCAATGCAGTAATGAGCATCAATATACAAGAACTTACCATTTTTTCGGGAATAAATTTATTGTTGGTGTTGGTGAATTTGTTGGGAGTAACGCTTATTATTTCAGTAAAAGAGAGAAAAATTAAAAACATCATCAACAGTTATTTGGGCTTGGGAGATGTACTTTTCTTTATTGTGTTAACCACCTTATTTTCTCCCATTAATTTTGTAGTATTTTTTATAGGAAGCATTTTTCTAATAACACTTATTTATGGAGGAGTAATGCTTTTTCGCAAACAAAAAAATACCTTAATTCCTTTAGCAGGAGCAATGAGTTTGGTGTTAATAGTAGTATTACTTGTTCAGCAGTTTACCACCTTTTTTCACTTGTATCAAGATTTATTTATCATCAATGAATGAAGGCAAACACATACCATTGAGTGCTGAAATTCAGCAAACCATCTCTACCGATCAGGCATGGCATTATCATATTGTACCCAAAAGTATGGATGAAGATGTCTTTGTTTTTTATGCTGATGAAGATAAAATGGATTCGAGTTTAAGCGATGAACTGGAAATGATTTTTGGTAAAACCATCAAAATTATTCCAACGTCCACACAGCTGATTCATCAAACACTAGGGAAATACTACAGATTGACCTATAAAAATAAAAGAGCAGAAACCATCAGTTTTGATGCCAATCAGTCTGAAGATTTTGTATATAAATTGATAGCCGAAGCAGATGATTTAGGATGTAGCGATATTCATATAGAAAAATATGAAGAACGTTGCAGAGTAAGGCTTCGAATAGATGGTAAACTCATTGAAAAATACGTAATTCCGGCCAATGATTACCCTGCATTGGTTAACAAATTAAAAATCAAAGCCAACTTAGATATTGCCGAGAAAAGATTGCCTCAAGATGGTAGGATTACCTTTACCAATGGAGGAAGTAAGTTTGATATAAGGGTTTCGCTCTTACCCACTTTGCATGGTGAAAAAATAGTGATGCGTTTGTTAAGTAAAGATGCTACAGATATTGACATCAATACATTGGGATTTGACAACAAACAATTGTACGATTATTTGGAAGGCATCAAAAAACCAAATGGTATTATCCTTATTAGCGGACCAACAGGATCGGGGAAAACAACCACTTTATACGCAACACTAAAAATATTAAACGAAGAAAAAACCAATTTACTTACCATAGAAGACCCGATAGAATATACCCTGGAAGGAATTAATCAAGTACAACTTAAAGAAGACATCGGATTAGGATTTGCTTCCGCTTTACGTTCATTTTTACGACAAGACCCGGATGTAATTATGTTGGGAGAGATTAGAGATGGAGAAACCGCTCAAATGGCAATAAGAGCATCTTTAACAGGACATTTGGTTTTATCTACTATCCACACTAATTCCGCTTGGGGAACCATTTCCAGAATGGTGGATATGGGAGTACCTTCTTATTTATTGGCAAATACCTTAACATTAAGTGTGGCTCAACGATTAGTAAGGTTGTTATGTCCCAATTGTAAAGAACAAAAAGCCTTTGATGCTAAATTATTTCCTAATAACTACAAAGCTCCGAGAGCAGTGGAACAACACTTTGAACCGGTAGGCTGTGAAAAATGTTTTTACACAGGGTATAAAGGAAGAAAAGCAGTATATGAAGTCATTCCCATTGATTATGAATTATCAGAATGCATAAAAAATGAAAAATTTAATGTGCGAGAAGAATTAAAAGCCAAACAAATTAATCAACTAATGGACAATGCTTTTGAATTGTTTGAAAAAGGCGAGACCTCTATAGATGAAGTTTATGCCATGTTGATGAGTAATTATTGATAGATGCAAAAATTAATATACATATTAGGAATTGTAGGTTGCTTGTTATGGAGTGTAACCACTTATGCCAACGACAGAATAAAACAAATAGAAAACCAACTTTCAGCTATGACTGCCGAAATGCCGGGATTGGAAGAAAAAGTACAAATGTCGGTAAGTGGTGTTTCTATTCAAGAATTCATGCGAGGCATTGCAGATGCTCATAAGTTGAACATTAGTGTTGATCCTGCCATTAAGCAAGAGGTGGTGAACAACTTTGCGAATGCCACTGTTTCCGATGTACTGATTTTTATCTGTAAAGAATATGAGTTAAGCATTAACTTTATTGGTAGTATTATGTCTATTGTAAAGTACAATCCTCCCCAACCGATTGTTGTTGAAACACCTAAAAAAGAACTTCAAATTAATTATGATAAGAATGGAGATAAATTGTCTTTAGATTTAAGCAATGATTCTTTGGAAACAGTGGCGAAATTGATTACTCAAAAATCGAAAAAGAACATGGTTTTGGCTTCGGGAGTAACCCCAAAACTGGTAAGTAGCTATATAGAAGACATGCCTTTTGATAATGCAATGGAAAAATTCGGTATCGCTAATGATTTGAGCATTACTAAAACAGAAGATGGATTTTATTTGATAGATAAAAAAATCGTAACCAATGAAAATAATAACAATAAAACTGATAATAGAAACACCAATAAAGCTAATAAAATAAACAATCGTAACTCAGGTGGTAGTATTGCTGAAGAATTTAGTTTTAATGCGAAAAGTAATTTAGATATTTCGGTATTTGGAAGCGATGTGCAAATTGCAGATGTAATTAAAAGCGTGGCAAATGAAACAGGAACAGACTACTATTTTGTTTCTGATATTAAAGACAAAACTACAGTAAATGTACAGTCAACTACTTTTCAGGGCTTGTTAGAAAATTTATTGCAAGGTACAGAACTCACTTATGAGTATAGAGATGGTATTTACATTATTGGAGAGCGAAAAACAGAAGGGTTAAGGATGACGAAAGTCATTCAGTTACAACACCGATCTGTTGAAAAAGTAACCGAAAATATTCCGGCTAACATTAAGCAAAATGTGGATGTAAAAGAATTTGTTGATTTAAACAGTTTGATTTTAAGTGGCTCTCACCCTCAAATCAAAGAAATAGAACTATTCATTAAACAAATAGATAAAGTGGTTCCCGTTGTACTGATAGAAGTAATGATAGTTGATTATTCTAACAAAAGAGCCAATTCAACAGGTATAGAAGTAGGCTTGGGTAATGAGCCTGCTGAAACAGGCGGTAAAGTTTTCCCGGAAACCAATATGTCGTTGAGCAGTTCCTCTATTAATGATTTAATAGAGAGTTTTAACGGGTATGGCATATTGAATTTGGGAAAAGTAACTCCTAATTTTTATGTGAATATTAAGGCGTTAGAATCACAAGGAATTCTGAATGTAAAATCGACTCCTAAGTTGGCAACCCTTAATGGACATGAAGCTACGATGAGTATTGGAAATACAGAGTATTATTTTGAGCAAACCAACAATGTAATTACCAATACATCTACTCAAAACATTACCACAAAAACTTATAAATCAGTAAATGCTGACTTATCAATAACCATAAAACCTTTTGTATCCGGAGATGATCAAATTACCTTAGAAATAACAGTAAATCAATCGGATTTTACTGAAAAAATAGAGCCTGGAGCTCCTCCGGGAAGTGTTTCAAGAGACTTTACCTCCTATATAAGAGTGAAAGACCAAGAAATGGTATTGTTGGGCGGATTAGAAGAAAAAGCTACTCGAGAATCGGGAAGTGGTGTACCTTTTTTATCTCGTATTCCTATTATCAAATGGTTTTTTAGCAGCAGAACCAAAGAAAAATCAAGAAGTAAACTTAACATTTTTATAAAACCCACAGTAATTTATTAATGCTCAATTTTTTAGATAAATATCAATTCATAAGAGGACAAACTGCTTTTGGTGTTGAGGTGATTTACAACTCCAAAGACAGTTACACACTCATCGCATTAGAATTAATAGCGAATAAAGAAGGTGTAAAGGTAGCTCGAAAGTTTACAGATGTTTCTTTAGAAGAATTAGCAAAAATCAATACCAAGAAAGCTCCGCTGTACTTTGCAGTTGGAGGTAAAGGAATAGTACATAAAAAAGTAAAAACAAACGAGCATTTGTCTGAGCAGGATTTGTTGAATCAAGTACTTCCAAATGCGACATTAAAAGATTTTTATTTACAACAAGCAGTCATCTCTACTTTTGAATCTTGGGTTTCTATTGTAAGAAAAGACTTGTTAAATTCATTGGTTGCGACCATACAATCGTTGCATCTTTTTGGTGTTCAAATTTATTTAGGACCTTTTACTTTAGAGAATTGTATTCCCCTCATTAACAAATCAGTAATTACGACTACTACCCATGAATTGCTGATAGTAGATAATTATATTAATCAGATAGATAGTTTAGGAAGTGTTGCCGGAGGAGAGGAATATAATATAGAAGGAGAAATTGTTAATTCACATGAATTAATTGCTTTTAGTGCAGCATTGAGTCATTTTATTTCACCGATTAAAATTCATCCAATAGTATGCGAAGAAGTAACCCATTTCAGGGAAGAATATTTGCATAAGAATAAATATACGGTAGTGGGTTTTGGTTTGCTAGCTTTTTTCTTTGTGCTTACCATTTCAAATATGATGATAGCCAATAGTTATGAATCTTCTAACAATGAGTTACAATACCAATTAAACAGCAAACAACAATTTGTGGATGAGTTAGAAATCTTAAAAAAAGAGTTGCTCATCAAAGAAGAATTTATTCAAAACAGTGGCGTAACCAAAGCAGCTAAAATTACTTTCTATGCCGATCAAATTGCTATGAGTGTGCCTGCTTCCATTCAGTTGGATCAGTTATTTATTAATCCATTAACCAAAAGAATTAATAAAGCAGAAGACATTCAATTTACCTACAATGCAGTTAAAATTATAGGCTCAGTAAGCAGAAGCATTGAATTAAATAACTGGATAAAAAAACTAAAAAAATACGAATGGGTCAATGATATTAATATCATCTCTTTTATACAAGATAACCTGAAAACACCGGGAGAATTTGAATTACAAATTGTGATCAAACAATGATGAATAAACTGACATACAAAAAAAAGTTGCAATATGTATTAATCATAAGTGGAGTATTTATGGTGGTATTGTACCAATTAGCCTTGTCCGATACCATTGATTTAGCTATGGAGACCGGTGTGATGGAAGAACAAGTAGCCAATAACAAAAATGCACCTGAAGAAATTGCAGTAATCAAACAAAAACTAGCCAAAATAGAACAATTAATAGGCACTCAAGTAGCCCATGATTTAGATGTACATCAATTGTTGTTGGAGTCTGTAACAGGTTATGTGCAAACCAATAATTTGGTGTTGAAAGACTTTCCTCAACCCTTCTCCATATCAGATAAAGGATATACCACTAAAACAGCACTGGTAATTGTAGAAGGAGACTTTATCCAATTACTCAAACTAAGTAATTATATCGAAAATAATTACCAAGGAGGAAAGTTGGTCGCCTTGGATTTTAAAATCAATAATGAACTTAGGACACGAACAAGAAAATTAAATTCTACCATTTATTTACAAAACGTAAAAGCTGAAAACCATGAAGAAAATAGTTAACTACAGTCTCATCACTTTGTTGTTGGCAACAATTACTGCCTGCAACGATTTTATTGAAAAAGACATTGATAAAGAAACGATTACTTTGTTAGCGCCTGCCAACAATTTAACTACTATACAATTAACCCATACCTTTTGGTGGAATTGGTTAGATGGTGCAGAGCAATACAACATGCAAGTAGTTGAAGGAAGTTTTACTTCGGTAACCAAATTTTTGTTGGATACTACCATTTCCAAAAACAAATTTGAATATACTTTATATCCCGGAACTTTTCAGTGGAGAGTAAAAGGAATGAACAACGGTAGTGAAACCAATTTCTCAACATTTACTGTAACCATTGATAGTTCATTAGACATCAGCAGCCAACAAATAGTTTTAAGTGCTCCTATTGATAATTATATTACCAATAATGATAACATTACATTTACTTGGAATAGCCTCTTAAATGCAGATGATTATTTAATAGAAATTCATGAAAACACATGGACAGGAAACTTAGTTTTTGGACCACAAATAACTACTTCCAATTCAATTACTACTACCTTACCTGAAGGAACATTGGTTTGGGGTGTTCAAGGCAGAAATGCTACCTCAAATACTTCCACCGCATTTTCTATTAGAACATTGACCATAGATACCACCTCTCCGAATATGGTTACCTTAGTTGCTCCTGCGGATAATGCTACATTGAGTGATGGTTATCATACTTACTCCTGGACACAAGGAGCAAACACAGGAACAGCATTAACCGATGATATTTTCTTTTACTCAGATGTTTCAGCAACTAACCTGATAAAATCTGCACAAGCTGTTGGCACATCTCATCAGGATTCATTAGGGGTTGGAGTTTTTTATTGGAGAGTTCAATCTACAGATGCAGCAGGAAATATTGGACCTATGAGTAACATCAGAAAATTAACCATACAGTAAGCATGCAGCAGAAGAAAAAAAATATCTACATTTTATTGCCCATAGTGATTTTGGTATGGGGCTTTGTGTTTTACCAATTATACGGTTATTTTTTTTCAACACCTAGTTATTCGAATACCGAAGAGAAAACCATTATTAACATTGACGAAATAAAAAAAGATACTTTTTCTATCGTTGCCAATTACAGAGACCCGTTTTTAAGCCAAAAGAGGGTTCAAACAGTAAATTATCAAGTTGCAACTAAAACCAATGGTACTTCAAAAACTAAAAAAAACACACCTCCAACAGTACTTAAATGGCCTTCCATACAATACAAAGGAATGATAAAAAATAATAACTCAGAAAAACGAGTAGCAATAGTAAATATTGACGGCAAAGAACGCATCGTAAAAGAAGGAACAACATTGAACGAACTAAAAGTAGTTAAAATTGAAAAAGAGACTATTACCGTTTCATTTCAAGACGAACAAAAAACGATAAACAAATGAACTTAGCAGTGAAACATATCATTACCGTAGTAGCATTTTTTCTATTTTCTGGAACATTTATCTATGCTCAAAAAATAAAAGAAGTCACCCATAGAGATATAAGTGTGCATTATAAAGATTCATCTGTTAATGCTACTGTTTTATTAGAAGAGAAGAAAATCAGATTGAGTACCAATATTGATTATTACTGGTATCAGAACAATGCCATTAAAGTGAACCAAGGAGGATTTAAAGGACGATTGTTAGATGGCGATTATCAGGTAATTACTTCAGATGGAAGCTTAATCACCAAAGGCGAATTTAAAAAAGGATATAAAATAGGCAAGTGGAAAACATGGGAAAAAACAGGGAAACTAGCCACTATTTACCAATGGAATAAAGGCTACAAAAATGGGAATTATGAATTATATGTGGATGGAAAAGTAGTTGAAGAAGGTAGCTATAAATCAGGGAGATTACACGGTTCATTTTTAAAGTATGAAGCCGAAGAAGTGGTAGAAAAAGGAAGGTATAAAAAAGGCAAACTGCACGGAAAAATCATCACCTATAAAAACGATACTATTTTTAGTGTTACCAACTATAAAAATGGCAAAGAAGTAGTTCCAAAAGAGAAAAAGGCTAAAGAACCCAAAAACACAACAGAAAAAACTAAAAAAAATAAGACCAAAGAGGCTGTAGAAAACACTAAGACTAAAGAAGATAAAGAAACCAATAAAAAATGGTGGAAGTTTTGGCAAAAGAAAACTGAAGATGAAACGGACAAAAAACCAACAACCAAAAAAGTAAAAGAACCTAAGGTTGATGCTCGTAAAAACGGAGAACAAAAAGAGAAAAAAACTAAAAAAAAGAAAGATGATTAAGGCAGGAGCATTACTATATGCAATGTTTTTGGTGATTGTTATTTCAATCATTACTTCTTCTATTATTTTGGTGAACTATTACAACAATTTTTATGTGTTAGGAGCATTCAAACAAGATCAACTTTTTCAGGATGTGTATTCAGGAATCAATTATGGATTGGTTTTTAATCAAACACTTCCATTAAATCAAGCGACCAAAATTGATTTATTTGCAGATGCTCAACATGAAGTTTCTTTAACCAAAAAAAGTTGGGGAGCTTTTTATGTAATTTCTTCCAAAGCAACTTGGAGAAACAAAAACGCCTCAAAAACAGCATTAATTGGTGCGAATTTAAATGCAGGCGAAAAAACAGCCATCTATTTAGCGGAGCAAAACAAACCATTATCCCTAACAGGACTTACCATCATTACAGGAGATTGCTATTTACCTGAATCAGGGGTAAAAAGAGCTTATATAGAAGGAAAAAGCTTTGTTGGTCAACGCTTAATTAATGGGATAAAAAAAAACAGCAATAAAAACATTCCTTCAATCAATAAAGAATTAATAGACGAAAATTACCACCGTTTTATGAATTCCAATAACGATAGTGTTGTGGATTATGAAGCTGTTTTAGGACAAGATTCTATTGTCAATACTTTTGATAAAAATACCTTGGTGTTGTACTCTCCATTTACCATTTCGTTAGCCAATAAAACAATTGAGGGAAATATCATCATTCGTTCCGATAGAAACATCATCATTGAAACCTCTTCCAACATCAATAATATTATTTGTTATGCCAAGGGAATTATCATTGAAAAGAACAGTAAGATCAATGCTCAATTTTTTGCACAAGATTCCATTGTGGTTGAAGAAAATTGTCAACTCAATTACCCTTCTGTCTTGGCAGTGTTAGGAAAAGGTAATTCAACCACGCAGCGAAAAATCAGTATTGCTGAAAATGTAACACTAAAAGGAGCTGTTTTTTTATACAATGAAAATTACGATAGAAAAAATCAAGCCTTGGTGAGTGTTGGCAACAATAGCAAAATAACGGGACAAATTTATGCTTCCGAAATGCTCGAATTAAGAGGCGAAGTTACGGGAGGTGTTTTTTGCAACAACTTTTTGTTAAAAACACCCTCATCTGTATATCAAAATCACCTGATGGATGTGGTGATAGACAGAGAGGCATTGTCAGAATATTTTGTAGGCGTAGCATTAACAGAAGCCATTCAGCAACATCAAATAATTAAATGGTTAAACTAAAAAAAATACAAGCATTTACTATTTTGGAATCTATGGTAGCCATGGTTATTGTAATGATTGCTTTTGGGTTGACTTCTGTTACATTAATTAACATCGCTTCATCCGGAATTACCAAGGAAAAACAGCAAGCAGCAGCACTGGCAAAACTCATCAGAAACGAAACATTGCAAGAAAGCAGGTATTTAGATGAAACCATCACTTTTGAAAACATGACTATCGAAAAAATGATAGTAGCATATTCTTTATCCGGTGAGTTAAAAATATTGCAAATTGAAGCCTATAAAGACAAAGAAAAATTGTTTGAAAGCAAAGAAATAATATTGTTAAAAGACATTATAACAAATGAAAATTAAAGCTTTTTCATTTTTAGAAATTATGGTTGCTATTGTTATCTCCGGGGTAGTGATGAGCACGGCTTATTCTGTTTACATTTTTGTCAATCAGCAGTATATTAAACTCAACACCATCAAAGCTGATGTAAGAGATTATTTTGAGTTCTCATCTACCATTAGTCGTGATTTTGAATTAGCGAAAAAAGTAGTTAAAACAAATGATTACAGTATTTCTATGGAGCAAACAGATAAAATCATTAATTACCAATTTGAGCATGAATATGTATTGAGAAATATAAATTTTCAAACCGATACATTTTTCTTTTCAGCAACGGATATATTAATCAACACCATAGCAGAATTTAAAGAAGAACAAGTAGTTGACTTTGTAAAAATGAAGGTGAAAGACAACGATTTTTCTTTTTATAAAAACTACGGAGCAATCGCTAAAATTGAAGAATAAGTATGGCAATTAAAGTATCTCATATTAATACAAAAGTTCCATCGGCAGCTAAAGAAAAGCAGCAGAAAAGCAGTATATTGCAATTGCTCAATCAAGACATTAGTTTTAGCAAAAGCTATCCCGATAAAAAGAAAGAACAATTCTATTCCGAAATCAGCTTGTTGTTATCCGCAGGAACAGACATTAAAACTGCGTTGGAATTGATTGTGGAAGAAACAGAGAAAGACAAAGATAAAAAGTTGCTGGAAAGCATCAAAAATGACATTATTAATGGGGCAAGTTTTTCTGAAGCACTTCAACATACCGGAAAATTTACCGAATACGAATATTACTCGCTAAAAGTAGGCGAAGAAAGCTCTCGGGTAGATTTAGTATTGACTGATTTAGCCACTTTTTTCAAACGAAAAATAGACCAAAAAAGAAAACTCTCAGGAGCGTTGTCTTACCCGATTGTATTACTAGCAACTGCTTTTGGAATGGTGGTGTTCTTATTAAAATTTTTAGTCCCTATGTTTCAGGACATTTTTAAAAGTTTTAATAAAGAATTACCGGGAGTTACCCAGTTTGTTATTGATGCTTCCGACACCGTAAGCAGTTATTTTTTGTTGATTGTATTATTCATATTGGGAGCAATTGTTTTTGTGACGCTCAATAAAAAGAAAACGTGGTTCAGGAAAATTACTTCCACGCTTATTATCAAAATTCCGGTAGTAGGGGAGATGGCTCAAAAAATATATTTAACCCGTTTTTGTCACTCCATGAATTTACTGATCAGTGCCAGAAATCCTTTATTAAATTCCATTCAGTTGGTAAAAAAGATGATTGATTATTATCCTTTGCAACAAGCCCTCGAAAAAGTAGAAGATGATTTGATGCATGGAAAATTATTGAACGAAAGCATGCGAACCATGCCTATTTTCCCGAAAAAGATGATAGCCCTGATAAAAGTAGCCGAAGAAGTGAATAAGCTGGATGCTATTTTCAAAAACTTAGATGAACAATACTCCAAAGATTTAGAATACCGCTCGGAATTGTTTGGAAAACTCCTCGAACCTTTTGTGATTTTATTTATCAGCGTTATTGTAGGATTTATTGTAATTGCCATGTACATCCCTATGATGGAAATTAATACAGGGTTGTTTTAGGTTAATGTGAGTTTTTGATGGAAAATATTTATTTGTTTATATGAAAATTAGAAAAAATAAAAAGAAAAAAGTCACTAAAAAAAGAAAAAAATGACCGTTCATTGGTCAAAATCGATCGTTAGTTAGATGGATGGACTATTTCTTCGTTTTTAGTGTTTTTTACTTTACGTTTGGAGTTTTTTGGTTTTAAATTAATGGTATTAAAAGAAAATAATGATTCGATACTTTTAGCCTTAAAGAACCGTAGAGTTTTTGAAAACACTTAACAATTAAAACATATTAATTAAAATTTAAACCTTATTAATAACATAAAATATTCATAAAATGAAAAAAATAATTATTTTTTTAACAATGATAACTCCTTGTTATCTTTTTGGGCAATTGACAGACGCAGGAGGGCATTTTGCATCGGAAGCCCCTTCCATTAATGCAGCCTCAGCCGCACAAGGCGGGCATCGTGCAGGCATAGATTACAATACAGGGGCAGCAACAGCACATATTCCTTTGTTTAGCAAAAGTATAAGTGGTGTTAACTTAGATATCAGTTTAAATTACTTTTCCAGAGGAACAAAAGCCAGTGATATTGGTTCATGGGTAGGTTTAGGATGGAATTTACAAGCAGGAGGAGTAATTACCAGAGTTGTTAATGGAAAAGCAGATGATACTGATGCATATCTAAGTAATGGTTATTTTAATACTAGAAGTGATAATCAGACCAATGTAAATTTACCTAATAATATCCCTCATAGTTTTTTTGAAGATAATCATGTAAATGATATTGCCCCTGATATTTTTCGTTTTAACTTTTTAGGACGAACGGGAAAATTAGTTTTTGTTGGAGAGCCGACTACAGAGTATCCTATTTATGGCGAAATCATTACAGTTCCTTATCAAGATTTAAAGGTTAAAGTTACCGCTAATAATAGTAGTATGAATATTACTGAGTTTACCATTACAGATGAAAACGGTATTCAATATATTTTTGGACAAAGTCAAGTATCTGGAAAAAATGATGTGGAAATGGTAACTACATATGGAGCTAGCTATATGGAATCTTGGTATTTAAATGAAATAAAACTTCCAAATGGAGAAGTTATTTTTTCTTTTGATTATGAAAATATTTTGTATGCTGATTATGGTACTACACCTAATTCTCATAAAATGCCTCCAATTATTGCTCCTATTTACACAGCAAATAATGTTGGGTCTCAATCAACAAATTGGGTAGCACCTTGTCCTACAGGAACTGTAACAGCACCATTCTCTACTCAATATCAATACGATAGGTACAATCAACTTTATTTAAAAGAAATTCATTTTGAAGGGGGAAGTTATTTATTTGAAACAGTAGACAGAGCTGATGTAGATGAACGATTTCCTGCTACTACTCCTTTAAAAGTGCTTGAAAAGATTCATTATAAAGGACTAAATGGAGAAATTCTAAGCACATATTATCTCCAACATCATTATTTAAAGAGTGGAATTGGTCATTATACAAGATTGGCACTTAATACATTGACTCAATTTGGTAAAGAGGATGTTAATTTTATTAATCCAACTCCAATATCAAACCATCCGGAATTTGACAATAGACCTAACGGAGGAGATTTTAAATTTTATTATAATACCCAAACTTATGGAAGCCAATCAGGGTGGGTTCCCTATCCTCTTACTGTACATGTAGATGCTTGGGGATTCATAAATAATTCATCAACCGAAGCAAAAGCTGATAATCAAATAGATTATGTACAAGAATTAATTCCTGATTTTAATTACATAGATAGAAACGGTTTGATGCAAACGCATGCTACGACAGGTCCTTTGCTTTATAACAATACAACAAGATATCCAAGTAATGATGTTTCTGTTGTTCAAATTGGGATGTTGAGTAGTATTAAATTTCCCGATAAAACTATCATTGATTATACTTATGAATTAAATGAAGCTTATGAAAAAGATTTTTTTGATCATATTAATTTAACTACTTCATCAGAAGCAAACAGAATTTGCGGAGGTGTTCGGGTTAAACTTATTACAGAAAGACATGAATCAATTCAAAATCCACAAAATTTTTTATCTCAAAAATGGTATTATTATGAAACAGTAGATGCTAATGGTGAGTTGACAGGACAATCTAGTGGTGTAGTATTTAATAAAAGTCCTCTAATTAACCGATATAAGAAAACTGCTCGAGCAGGAGACAATGGAGGCACGTTACCTAATGACCTTTGCTTTACATGCGATTATGAAGTTATTATTCCTAGTATTATTGACCCGCTAACCGAATCCTATGATAATCACATGGTGTATAGTGTAGTCAGTGAATTCATATCATCTTCAGAACAAAACTCAGAAGGGAAAAACATCTATTATTTTGATATTTACCAACAATACCCTCAGTTTTACCAAGAGCCAATAGACTATTTAGACCAGGCAAGTCAACTCGCTAGGTCACAACCTTTGTTATTAGAACAAAAAGTAGCACCACATGTGGCTCAATTCAATTATATTTCTACTCCATTAACTAAAAAAGAAGTGTATAAATATGAAGTGGTTGGAGGAAATCCTGTTTACAGTATCGAAAGTAAAGAAGAATATACCTATAAAACGGTAATTGATAATCAGTCAATTGATTTGTTAGATGCCAAAAGGCAATATCTAATAAATACCAGTTATGAAATTCCTTGTCGTGAATACAATCATTTAACAGGAATATCCGGTGTCGATAATTATGATTACCCTAACCTGTATGATAAAAAATTAGTTACCATCAATCCAAAAATTTCTAGGTTGTTAGAATATGAAAACCAAACCATTTATGACGATGCGGGTTTACCAATAACAAGTGAAAAAAAATATACCTATGATGGTTATAATCAATTAGTAGAAGAACGAAAATCATCAAGTGATGATACTTATTATTTTATAAAATATTTTCGTGTTACTGATTTTGGAACACCCCCTTTACAGGCACACCTAGACATGCTTTCCAAACACATTCATATTCCAGTTATTGAAGAAGTGAAATATTTTAATAATGCAGCTATTTTTAATGGAAATGAAAAAATACTATCAGGCAGATACCGTGTGTTTGATGATTTTAGTGGGAATATTTTAAGTAAAACCAATCTTCGGTTAAATACCGCTTATCCACTAACCCCTTCTAGTGTTGATGTTTTTAGTGATGCAGGGTTTGATGCACAATTTTACGAACCAGTTAATCAATCTTTAGCTTATGATGTAAAAGGAAGGCTATTAAGTGCTAAAGTGGAAAATGGAGTTGAATCGTATAACAAATACAGTGACTCCCCAACAAAAATTTTAATTGCTCAAGCTCAATATGGCACGGAAGATAATGTGTACTATACCAGTTTTGAAAATGAGGAAACGGGGTTATCCAATGATTTTACCCCATTAGATGCACCAGTATCTATGAACCCTGATGCCAGGACAGGAGATGTTAGTACTAACCTTACAATTTCTGCTGTAAAACAAACCAATGTAAGTACTG
Source organism: Flavobacteriales bacterium BRH_c54 (assembly GCA_000961845.1). Classification (GTDB taxonomy): domain Bacteria; phylum Bacteroidota; class Bacteroidia; order Flavobacteriales_E; family Vicingaceae; genus BRH-c54. Next base: position 24,297 of record LADZ01000006.1, on the reverse strand, counting down.
GGAAGTATATTTTATCTTTTTGGACTAAAGGCATACCTAATATAACTCAGACAGTTGATGTAACAGGAACAAGCATTACTATTTTAAAGCAACATGTATCCATTACCACACCTAATGAATGGAAAATCAACCATTATGTAGTAGATGTTACTGCTTTATCAGATATTTTAATTACGGGCAGTCAATTAATTGATGAAATCAGGATGTATCCTTATGATGCTCAAATGAAAACGTATACCTATTACAATGGAGGGGGGATTAGGTCTATTACCAATGAGAATGATGTAACCACTTTTTATAATTATGATTTGATGTACCGATTAAAAGATGTTAAAGATGCTAATCAAAATCTACTTGAAGAAAGGAAATATCATACCATTAACTTGAATGATAGTAATTATTAAGAATATAAAAAATAACAGAAAACATACTCATTATGAACAAATATAGTATACCAACATTGCTTTTATTAATAAGTTCACAAGTTTTTGGTCAAACTGGAGATTTTGATAGAACCTATCAAACAAGAACGATTTATAATCAGGCAACACAAACAAGCTCTTCAGACCCTTCAAAAATAAATCAGATGATTACTTATAGTGGCATTTATGGAAGAACAGAACAAACTAAAATATTGAATTATGCCCCTGATGGGAGTGTGCTTATTCAACCAATTATATACGATGAATACGGAAATATAGATAAAAACTACCTTCCTTATACCCATACAAGCGGAGCAGCTTATGATAATAACGCTATAACCAATCAGGGTAAATTTTATCAAAATACGCCATTGGTGGCACATGATGATTATCCTTATACAAGTGTGGAGTATGACAGATCTCCATCTAATTTTATTCGTTCAGGAAAAGCAGTAGGTACTTTTTGGCAAGATGCAGTTAACCCAACTAATAAACTGCTTGCTCAAAAAATTACCAATACTGTATTTGATGCTAATAATGTCGATTTATCAGGAAATATGTACGCTATCCGAAAATGGGATGCAACAGTTTCTAATGGGTTTTATGCTCCAAACGAACTTTCAGGTTATGTATCTAGTAGTCCCGAACACGCTACAGAAGTAACATTTAATGATAAATCAGGAAGAACAATCTGTAAAAGAACATTAAACACCGCTGCCAACAAACTCTTAACCACATTTTATATATATAATGAAATAGGAGAATTGGCTTATGTAATTCCTCCTAAAGCCTATTATCAGTTAGAATTAACAGGAGTTTTTGATATTACCCTTTTAAGTGAAGATTTAATCTTTAAATATATTTATGATGAAAGGGGAAGGTTAATAGAGAAAAAGATACCCGGAAAAGAAAAAATAGAAGTAGTATATGATAATTTGAATCGAGTTATTTTACAACAAGATGGTAATTTAAGAGCACAAAACAAATGGTTTTTATATCGCTACGATGCCATTAACAGACCTCTGATAGTAGGTACATATGTAAATAACTCTATTACTTCTCGTGCTGCAATGCAGTCCGCAGCAGATGCTCATTATAGTAGTGGAGCAAATAGTGAAGTGAGAGATGGAACCAATTTTAGTACATTTATGGGGTACTCCAATCAATCTTTTCCATTATTAACTACTAGCCCGGTCAATTTTGAAATATTAACGGTTAATTATTATGATGATTATGATTTTAATTCAGACGGAACGGATGATGTTAGTTACATTCAACACATACAAGAACATAATCCTGCCTTTAATAATAAAAACAGGTTAACAACAACTAAATCAAAAAAAATTGGTGGTACAGGTTATCTTTCTGAAACGTATTTCTATCAATTTAATACAGGAGAATTAATTCAAACACAAAGTGATAACTCTTTAGGTGGGTTAGATCTTACCAATTATGAAAGTAACTTTTTGGGGCAACCTGTAAGAATAGAACACCATAAAAATTATGGAGGACTTGATTATCATTTTATTAAAAACAGATATACTTATGATAATCAGAACAGATTAATAAAAAGCTATGAGCAGATAGACAATGACCCTGAAATTGTTTTATCGGAATACGCTTATAATCATTTAGGACAGCCTATTATAAAAAAATTACATTCAGAAAACGATAATGGAAGTTACTTGCAAAATGTAAATTACGCTTACCATATCAATGGAGGGGTAACAAAAATAAATAATGCTACAACATTGGGTATTTTAGATCCTATTGAGTTAATCGCCACATTTTCTTCTCATGCTGTAATAGACATTGTTTACACCTCTGATGCAACGTTTTTAGGGAATGTTGATTTAGCTAAATACATTACCACTGTTGGGTTAGAAGATTATCAATTTAGAATTGATGAAAGATATGTAAGAGGAGGAGCTAAATACTTGGAACTATCTTATACCGATAATAAAGAATTTACCATTAATTCTGATTTAAGTTTACCCACATCAGAGACTGCCATTGTTACCAGCACAGAATTGTATAAAGAACAATTGTTAACTTATGTATCAGGAAGTTTATTGTATAGTGAATTACAGAAGTTAAACATGGCTACAATTGATATTACATTTACAACCCCTGTAACCGATTTTAGCGGAACTGCTTTTTATGATGATTCGAGAGCTCAAATCGCTACTCAATTGGCAACTTACGGAGTAACCGATTCAATAGCCATTACTTATTTAACGGATAAAGTAGTTGCAAAACTAACTACTAACGTACAAAAATTCTATAACCTTAATACAGAGAATGATTTATTTGCAATGGATATTCTTTACGACAAACCTCAATTTTCAAACGGAGTAGCCAAGCACAATGGAAACATTTCTGAGATACATTGGAAAAGTAAATCTGATGAAGTCTACCGAGGATATACTTATTTTTATGATGATATTGAACAATTAACTACCGCTTATTATGCTGAATATAATACTGTTGGTGGAGGTTGGAATAGCCAAATAAATTTATATTCTGTAACTAACATTACGCACGACCATAATGGAAATATAGAAACCCTTAATCGTAAAGGATATAGAGATGATGCCACTTATAATCTTATTGATGTATTAAGTTATTCTTATTCAGGCAATCAATTAATAACGGTAGATGATTTTATTCAAGGAGTAGCAATTACCGATGATTTTGATGATAACGGCTCTTTTGGAGGTACAGAATTTACTTACGATGCCAATGGAAATATTATTACAGATGCTAACAAAGGCATTACAATAAGTTACAACGTCCTTAATTTACCCGAAATGATTACTTTTACCGATGGAAAACAATTGCATTATATGTATTCGGCTAAAGGAACATTATTAGAAAGACAAATTACACAAGGAATGTTGTCAGGCGTTCTTCATCAATACAGCGGTCGTTTTAAATATGAAGACAATGTATTAACAGCTATTACTAATGCTGAGGGGAGAGCCGTACCGGATGTAAGTAACGGAACTGATTTTAGGTATGAATATAATTACACCGACCAAGTGGGGAATGTACGCTTGACTTTTTCTGATTTAAATGGCAATGGACTTGTTAATCAAGATGAGATTATACAAGAAACGCACTACTATCCTTTTGGTGGGAAATTAAACGGATTAAATACCGTACAAATAGGTCCTGAAAATCATTTTAAATTCAATGGAAATGAATTACATTCGGATAACGGGTTAAACTGGTACAATTTTAATGCACGTTTTTATATGCCAGAGTTAGGGCGTTTTGCCAATGTTGACCCATTGGCAGAGTTAGCTTCCGATTGGACGCCTTATCGTTTTGCGTTTAATAACCCCATAGCGTTAAACGACCCTACTGGTTTATTTGAAGGTTATGATTATGGTGATTACGGTGATGATTATGGAGATGATGATCGTGATGATGACGACAGGCGAAGAATTACTCCTCTTAGAGATTATTCTTGGGGTTGTATAGAGTGTGAGCAAGAAGATAGAGGCAGGGATACGTACTATGATTACGATGAAGAATATTTTGACATGGAATTCAATTATGATTTATTGGAGGCTTATGGTGATGGTGGTGATGGATATGACGGAGGCGAATATGAAACTTCAAATTTTAGTTACGATTATGACGGGTTGGACATGGATATGAGAGTGAACAGGGGGAATAGTCAATTATCATATGGAGCAACTACTGAACAAGCAAGTTATACAGCTCTAACAAATACTCAAAACTTCCTTACTGGTGCTGGAGCAGCATTATATGTTGGTGAAAGTGTATTAAATTATGGAGCAAATACTTCGCCTTTAAAAGGTACAGGAACATTAAATTTAGCCAAAGAAGCCGCAGCAGGAAGATATTTTTCAAAAGGAGCCACGAGATTAAAAATATTTGGTAGAAAATTATTTTATATTGGGGCTTTTCTTAGTAGTTATGAAGGAATAGGTCATTTGAGGTTAGGAAATAAAGAAGAGGCAGTAAGTTCAGGACTCGATATTGTGTTGGGAGGATTTATGACTTTTGGTGGTCCGATAGGTTTTTTTAGTGGAGGATTTGCAACAGCTCTAAAATTTGGTTTAGATAATGGATATCTTTTTGAAAGCACATACACTCCGAATTGGTCAACTCAAGGTATTTGTTTTATTGCTGGAACGGAAATATTGATGAGTGATGGTTTAATTAAAAATATTGAAAATGTTGTTGTAGGTGATTCTGTTTTAACTTACAATCTAATAACTAAAAAAGTAGAGACTAATGTCGTTTTACAGGTAGATAATCCAATGCACATTGATTTAGTTGAAATAAGTTTTTCTAATGGTTTGATAAACACAAACACTCCAGACCATCCTTATTATGTAAAAGGAAAAGGATGGAGCTCTGTGAATCCAAAACAAACCCAACAACATTATAAAATGACAGTAGAACAACTTGAAAAAGGAGATGTTTGCTTATTTTATGATAGAGAAAATAAAATCATATTAGAAATATTTATTACTGAAACAGTGGTTGTAAAAGAAAATACACAGACCTATAATCTTTCTAAGATAGCCAATAATAATAATTATTTTGCTAATGGAATACTGGTTCATAATAAATATAATCCAGAAAATAAAAATAATGATATAACAAAAGAAGAATAATGAAAGAAATATGGCAAAAATATAAATACATTTATTACTGGTTGTACACTTGGCAGAGAAAATTGTGGGGAGATAGTGATGCTCCGGAATATAATGCTTACATAGGGATGTCTATGAGTTTAACGTGTTTACTAGCTTCAATAGCTGTAACATTTGAATTAATTACTAATATTAGGTTAATACCTTCTAATCTTCCTAAAGGTGAGATTGTTATAATTGCTGTTATATTTTTATTAATTCATTACTTCGCTTTTGTTTATAAAGGTAAGTACAAAAAGATAGAAGAAGAATTTAAAAATGAAAGTAAAGAAGAACGAAACAAAAAAGGTATTTGGGTATTAATATACACCTTTGGTTCAATGGCTTTTTACATTTCCTTACTTTTTTTTGGTAGCTTATAGTGTGTGTTGTGCTCGGCACTGTTCGTGAGAGCTTGTAGCTTGAACATCGCTGAAAAAAAAACGAAGGTAGATGATTTTAAGGACAAAGTCAAGAGGTAAATGAAAGATTTTTTTAACAATACGTTCTTTTAAAAATGGTAAATTGGAGTTGGTAGGTGGTAAAGATTAAATGCTTAGCTACAAGCTAAAGCATAACAGTGCGGTGCACACTTGACTCCTCTTTTTATTGCGATATTTCTTCTCAAAACCCCTTGCACAGCACCGCTCTAAGCTTATGATAATGGTGGAGATAATGGAAGTGGATATGATGATGGATATGATGATGTGAATATGGTTTTTTCTGATGATAATGAGAGTATTCACACAAGTAACCCTTCAACTAAACAAGTTCATGGATTTACAGGGAAACTCGATATAGTAATAGTTGATTTAGAAAAAGGCTATAATTATTCCGCAAAAGCTAATTTTACTGGATATAATCCAAAAGAGGGAGGGGTTGTAGCAAGAACAACTATGTCTATAAATGGTGTTGGAATGGATATTAGTGCATCGGCAAAATTTGAAGATCAGAATACTATGCGTAAAATAATAAATGAACCAAAATTTGTCAATCCGAACAAGGTTTATTTTAAATATAACCTATACAACAATGGAACTATTGAAGAAAGATGGGGGTCATTTCCAAAACCAATGAATAATTGGGTTTTTCAAAATGATGGTATCTCTTTTGATTGGGTACCTCCAATAGAACCTTAAATTTATTACTTATGATAAAACAAATAAACTGTAGTCAGCATTTTTTATACGGTCTAATTTTTATCCTTTTCGCCCAAGAAGGATTGGGGCAAAAGGTGAAATTTGGAGCATCCGATAGTACAAACATAGAGTTTGTAACATTCGATACAAACACTTGTCGTGTTAAAATTTTTAGTAGTCCTGAAAAATTAGACTCTTTATATTCAGGAACTAAAGAGGTGATTTGTTATATACCGCTTTTTCTTGTTAGTGATGTTGAAAATGTTCTGAAGTTATCTAAAGAGGAAGAAGAAGCTTCTGTTAAAATTCTAGCGAAAATTAAATATGAAGAAGGAATAAAAGTTAAAGCAGAAGGGTTTTATGAAAGTGGAGAAAGGTATTGCGAAATCTTTTTTAATGAACATGGTGTAAATGGTATTGTACGTAGATGGTTTGAGAATGGGCAACCATTAGATTTTTATGTTTGTGAGGATGATAAGATAATATCTCCTATGATTTCTTGGTATAGCAACGGCATGTTGCAATCGTTTTATGATTATAAAAGAGGTATGCGTACTTATAAAAGCTGGAGTATAAATGGAGTATTATTGGATGAATCACAAGCTTTTAATGTTGATGATCCAGATAGTTTTATTTATAAGAGTTATTATTCAACTGGGGAATTAAAGTCAGAAGAGATAGCAAATAGTGGAATACAGCCATTTAAATTTTATTGGAAAAATGGAAATTTATCTCAAAAAGGGAATATACTTAACTTGCCTTTATTAAGGCTTGGTAAATGGGAAGAATGGTATGAAGACGGTACTTTAAAACGAGAGATGTTTTATCATGATAGTATTCCTAATTATGCTGTTGGCACATGGAAATATTATTCTGAAAAAGGAGAGTTAATAAAAGAAGAAGTATATGAAAAAAATGAATTGATAGATACTAAAGAATATTTACCATTAAAGATAAAGATGAAGAAAGATTAATGTGTGTTGTGCCTTAGCACTGTTAGTGAGAGCTTGTAGCTTGAACACCGCTGAAAAAAAACGAAGGTAGTTGATTTTGATAAAATTTTTGTGAAGAAAAAATGAAAAACAAAAAAGCTCTGAAGTTTAAACTTCAGAGCTTTTTTGTTTTTTCTGTGACCTGGCTGGGATTCGAACCCAGGACCCCTTCATTAAAAGTGAAATGCTCTACCAGCTGAGCTACCAAGTCGTCCTAAAAAAGGAGTGCAAATATAGCAGTGTATTTTTTATAAAAAAAGAATATCCTAGTTTTTTTTAACCTTTTTTTTCAAAGGGTTGATTAACAGTTTTATTCTATGATGGGACAGCGTTCAAAAGGTTTATTCCTATCAAATAAATAACGGTAAGTATGGTAGGTTCTATACACTTCTGCATCTAAATCTTTGGCAATTCGCAACATTTTTGGATTAAAATCGCCTATCCATGTCAAAACCGTTTGTTTATATCGCTTTTCTTTCAATAAACTTTCGTGTGTCCATTTAATCATAGCACCATCAACACCTTTTCCCTGAAAACGTTTGGCAATACCAAAAACAATTCCTACCATTGTTTCCGGAGGATGTACCATTTTATGATAAAGAAATTGAAGTTTTCCCCACCAATTTAAGTTGCCGTTTACATATTTAAACAGCTCATTTAACTCAGGGATATTAATGTAAAAAGCAATAGGCTTCTTTTTATAGTAAACAAAAATCATAATGGAAGGATCATAAATAGGCTTTAAGTTCTGCATAATTTTTCGGGAAGTAGCCGTGGTCATTTCCTTAAAGTTATCATGACTTGCCCAAGCACTGTTGTAAACCGTTTTAAAATTATCGGCAATTTCGTTTAAGCTGAGGTTTTTCACATTAGCAATGCTGTAATTCCCATCAGCTAAAATACGTTCACTTTTATCTTCAAAAACCTGTTGAGTAGGCACTCCAATAGAACGCTTAAACATAAATTGTTGGTAGTAGGTTTTAAAACCATATTCCTCAAACAATTGTTGATAGTAGGGAGGATTGTAATTCATTCCATAACTATTAGGGTCGGTAAAATTTTCAACCAATAAACCCCAGAACATGTTTTTCTCACCAAAATTAATAGGACCATCCATTGCCTCCATACCGTGTTGTGCTAGCCAATCTTTAGCGGTGTTAAATAAGGTTGCTGAAGCTTCACTATCATTAATACACTCAAAAAAACCAACACCACCGGTGGGTTGCTCGTTACTTTCTGTAGTTTCAAAATTTACAAAAGCAGCAATTCTGCCAATAGCTTTATTAGTGTTATTAAATAGTAGCCAACGTGTTATTTTTCCGTTAGCATGCGCTTTATTTTTGGTGGGGTCAAAAACTTTTTCAACATCTTGTTTAATATGAGGAATCCAGTTGTTGTCGTTTTTATATATAGAGAAAGGAAGTTGGTGGAATTGTTGAATTAATTTGTTGGTCGTAACTTCTTTTATAATCATGCTTCACGGTTGCTTTTAGTTAACAGCCTCAAAAATACTTAATATAAATAAGACTTTTTAGTGTCTGAACATAAAGTAGACAGACTTTAATTAATTGTTATCAACTATTTTTAATTTGTTTTGTCAATAATTTTATAAGTAATAAATTAGCCGATATAAAAATAAACAGCTTATGGTAGAGAAAGTAGTTATTATTACAGGAGCATCATCCGGAATAGGAAAAGCTTGTGCCATTCGTTTTGCAAAAGAGAATGTTGCCATTGTAATTGCTGCCCGAAACACAGAAAATTTGCGTGTTACTGCTGAAGAACTAAAGCCATATACTCCCTATGTTTTGCAGGTAGCTTGTGATGTAGCTAAAAAAGAAGATTGCGAAAGATTAATTGAGGAAACCATTAATGCATATGGAAGAATAGATGTGTTGATTAATAATGCAGGCATCTCTATGCGTGCGTTGTTTAATGAAATGGATGTAGAAGTACTTGAAAAAGTAATGAACATTAATTTTTATGGAACAGTTTACTGCACCAAGTATGCCTTACCGTATTTATTAAAATCTAAAGGAACAGTTGTTGGCGTTTCTTCCATTGCCGGTTTTGTAGGCTTACCTGCCAGAACAGGTTATTCGGCATCAAAATTTGCCATGCAAGGATTTTTAGAAGCTTTACGTACAGAAAATTTAAAAACGGGCTTAAACGTACTTATTGCTTGTCCCGGATTCACATCTTCTAATATTAGAAATACAGCCTTATCAGCTGATGGAAATGCCCAAAAAGAATCGCCTAGAGATGAATCTAAAATGATGACCTCTGAAGAAGTGGCAGAAGAGATTTACAAAGCAGTAGCCAAGAACAAACAACGTTTAATTTTAACTTTTGAAGGAAAAATGGCGGTGTTTTTAAGTAAATTCTTTCCAAAATTAATCAGTAAATTGGTATATAATAAAATGGCTCAAGAGCCTAATAGTCCTATTAAGTAATGTGGTAATGCAAGTACTTTCTGTAAATATCAGTCAACCTAAAACCATTGTTGTTAACGGAAAAGAGGAACAAACAGGTTACTTTAAAAAAGCAGTAAATAAGCCCATTTATTTAGGGAAAACCGATGTAGAAAATGATTGTGTTATAGATAGAATACATCATGGAGGAGAAGACAAAGCTTGTTATTTGTACGGATATAATCATTATGCTTTTTGGACAGAACAATATCCTAAGTTAGACATAGCTGTTGGGTTGTTTGGAGAAAACATTACCCTTGAATTTTTAGATGAAGCAGCACTGAAAATTGGGGCAGTTTTTCAAATAGGAGAGGCTGAAATTCAGATAACACAACCTCGCCAACCGTGTTATAAAATGGGAGTGAGGTTTAACAATCAAAAAGTAGTAAAGCAATTTCGATTGGCAGCATTTCCGGGAATTTATGTTCGCGTTTTAAAAGAAGGAAAAGTAAAAAAAGGAGATGTGCTTACATTAATTGATAATCCGGAAAATGAACTAAGTGTTTTAGAGGTTTATCGATTAATTTACAGTAAAAAACCAAGCGAACATAAATTAGCAAAAGCGATGAAAAGTCCTTATTTGGCGGATAGCTTGAAAAAATATATAGTCAATAAATTTAAGTAATTAACAACTTTTTTAACCTTGAATATAGAAGAATATAGAGCATATTGCATCAAAAAGAAAGGGGTGACAGAAAGCTTTCCTTTCGACCAAAAAACATTGGTTTTTAAAGTAATGGGAAAAATGTTTGCTTTAGCTGATGTAGATAATTTTGAATCGATTAATTTAAAATGCGACCCCGAAAGAGCAGTTGAATTAAGAGAACAATACATGGGGGTTTTACCCGGTTACCACATGAATAAACAACATTGGAATACAGTTTTAGTAGATGCTGATGTTAGTGACAAAATGTTGTATCAACTAATTGATGATTCTTACGCACTTATCGTAAAATCGTTGACCAAAAAATTACAAAACGAGTTAATAAATTTGAATCGTTAGCAGAATAAACGCATCATATTTTTTTAATTTTTTAAACATTTAAAGAGCTATATTGGTCTGGTATTGGAGCGACCTTTGATAAAATTCGTTAGTTTTTTTAACTGTTAAAATTAGTGAAGGCAAAAAGAAAGCAACCCTTGAACTGCTTGTAAATAAAAGAGAGAATAGGCTTTTTCCTTTGATAAAGCAATGACAAAGAGTAAAGCTAACAGGGCTTGGGTTGTGTGGCAATTTTATCAGTAAAAAACAAGAATTTTATCAGCAGTCTTGATTTTTTGTTTCTTTTTGATTAAGCAAAAAGAAAAAGTTAAAAGCCTCACAGTTCCTATTAACAAATGAATAAAATTTACTGATAAACTCACTACTTTATTAAGTTAGAAAGTTTATTGATTTGTTAAACTGGTGTGGTTACTCTAGAATAGTTGCCCATTAGTTGTTTCAATTCGTGGATTAATGATAATTTTGCGAAAAATTACCTCATTATGTCAGTAATCAGAATTACCAAAGAATTTAAGTTTGAAATGGCTCATGCCTTATTAGGATATGATGGACCATGTAAGAATATTCACGGACATTCTTACAAATTAAATGTTACCGTTAAAGGAAAAATAAAAAATGGCACTTCAGATTCTGATGAAGGAATGGTGGTAGATTTTGGTATTATCAAAAAAATTGTAAATGATTTAATCGTTCATAAATACGATCATGCCTTGGTTTTAAATGAAAAGATGGATATTGATTTTACGCAGTTTGATTTTATGCCCAAGCTCATCATTGTACCTTTTCAGCCAACTTGCGAAAACCTGTTAATACATTATGCGGAGTTAATTAAAGCGCAACTTCCTTCTAATATTACCTTACACAGCTTATTTTTAAGAGAAACACCTACCTCTTACGCAGAGTGGTTTGCAGCAGATAATTAAACAATTGGTTTTGTACGTTAGTGAACCATTTTTTTAAACCTAATGTATTTAACAACCACGTCCACCATCAATATTAGAAATACGGCAGAAATAAAGATGTTTAAGTTTTCAATTTTTGGAAAAGCAACATCAATAAAATTCGGAATGGTGCTTAACATATAAATTACGGACACAATAATGGAGGTATAAATGGTCCATTTTAGATCAATAAAAACAGGCTTTATCTCCGTTTGAAAATGGCTTAAGACCTTCTCACTAACATCAATTTTTTCGTTTACACTTAAATTGTTTTGAATGGTTTTGCTAAATGATTTTTCCTCTTCAACTTTTAGCTGACAGGTTTCACAAGTTGCTAGGTGTTGGTTAAAAACCACAAGTTGAGTTGCATCATCCAGTAATTGGTGGCTAAATTCAAAAATTTCTATATCGGTTAAATGCTTATTCATAGCGAATTTGATTTAGTAAAGTTACGTCTTTTTCAGACAATAGGTTTTTAAAATTTTCTCTGGCTCTAAATAATTTTACTCTAATATTAGCTGCCGAAAGAGCTGTAACAGCTTCAATTTCTTTTAACGATAATTCGTTAAGGTAAAATAAAGTCAACAGTTCTTTTTGGTCGGCAGGCAGTTGGTTAAAAAAATATTCAATCATTAACTTCATGTCCTTATCAGTAAATGTGTCGAGTATGTTTTTTTCGTTATCAACTACCGGAATGCTTTCCGTAAGTTCAGTGGTAGGAATTTTATTTTTTCTTAAATAATTCAATATTTCATGGTGAGCAATACTATATACCCATGTTTTAAGTTTAGATTTTCCCTCGAAAGCGTTGATGTTTTTAATACATTTAATCAACACATCTTGTGTAATTTCTTCAGCAACCTCTCGCTGATGAGTCATTTTTACACACAATACAAATATAAATTGTTGGTGCAACTTCACAAAATAGTTAATAGCCGAATGACTTTTATTTTGTAATCCTTTTATGAGGTCTGTTTCTTCCAATTAATAAAAACGGTTTCTTTAGTGTATAAAGATAAGACACATAAATGAAATAAAATGTTACAAGTTTTAATTAACAGATTGATTTGAAATTAATTTTTAAAAAAAAATCTGCCCAGTTGTAACATTTTTTCATTAGATGTTGTCAAAGCATGTACAAACCAATTAAATTTAAAATTATGACAGAAATTATAGGTGTATCAATTCCAATTTTTATAACACTAGGTGTTTTTGCAATGATTGTATTGCTTAGAAGGATGGAAAATCAGGAAAGATTAAAAATGATAGAAAAAGGTATGGATTTAAACTTGCCTAAAAAAGAAAATAACAGTGGTTCGGCATTAAAGTTTGCATTAATAGCAGTAGGTGTTGGTGTAGGCTTGTTAGTAGGGAATTTGTTGGATGTTTATACGCCATTAAAAGATGAGGTATGTTATTTTTCAATGATCTTTTTATTTGGAGGTTTAGGCTTGTTTATTGCCAATAAAATGGACGAGAAAAAACGTAAAAGCAATAATAACGGAGATATTAGTTAAAACAATAATTAGATTAATTAGTGCAAATCTTTGTTTTAGGCAGGTTGAGAAACCTGCTTTTTTTATTTCAAAACTTGACTTTTGTCAGGAATTTTCCCTCTTAAATTTGTATCTTTGTTTCATATAAAACATAAATTATTGACTTAATTATATATTATGCCTAGATATCATCAATTAGGAAATATTCCCAAAAAGAGACATACCGTTTTTAAAAGTCCGGAAGGAAATTTTTATTACGAAGAACTTTTTGGTACAGTGGGGTTTGATGGAATGTCCTCATTACTTTACCATACACACCGACCAACACAGGTAAAAGAGATTGTAAAATCGTATAGTGTGGCTCCAAAAGTGGCGGTAGAAAAAAATATGGAATCTCTCTCATTAAAAGGGTTTTCTGTTCCATCAGAAAGCGATTTTTTGAAAAGTAGAAAAACAGTATTATTTAATTCAGATTGTCATATCGTATTGGCTAGTCCAACGGAGTCACTTACAGCTTATTTTTATAAAAATACTGATTCTGATGAAGTGATTTTTGTGCATGAAGGTAAAGGAAAATTAAGAACACATTTAGGAAATATTGATTTTGAATATGGCGACTATTTGGTTATTCCCAGAGGAATGATTTATCAAATCAACTTTGAAACAGCCAACAATCGTTTATTCATTGTAGAGTCTAAAAGTCCGGTTTATACGCCAAAACAATACAGAAACTGGTTTGGGCAGCATTTAGAACATTCGCCATTTTGCGAGAGAGACATACATCCGCCAACAGAATTAGAAACTTACTCCGATAAAGGAGAGTTTTTGGTAAAAGTGAAAAAACAAGATATGATTCATGAATATATCTATGCAGCTCATCCATTTAGTGTGGTAGGCTGGGATGGATATAATTTTCCGTATAAATTTTCTATTCATGATTTTGAACCAATTACCGGTAGAGTACATTTACCACCACCAATTCACCAAACCTTTGAAACGGCAGGTTTTGTAATGTGTTCTTTTGTGCCTCGTTTGTACGATTATCATCCTCAGGCAATTCCTGCGCCTTATAATCACAGTAATATTGATTCTGATGAGGTGTTGTATTATGTTGATGGCGATTTTATGAGCAGAAATAACATAGAAAGAGGACAAATTACTTTACATCCGGCAGGTATTCCTCACGGACCACATCCGGGAGCTATGGAAAGAAGTATCGGACAAAAAGAAACAGAAGAATTAGCCGTAATGGTAGATACGTTTAAGCCACTAATGGTAACTGAAGAAGCTATGAAAATTAAAGATGGAGATTATTTCCAGTCGTGGTTGGAGAGTTAGATAATGTGAATAGAGAGAAGAGAAAAGAGAGAAAAATAGGAATTTTAATGGGAGAGAGAAAACGACATAATTATAAGAATTTAAAAATTTGGCAATTAGGTATTGAAATTGCGAATGATATATTTGATGTTGTAAAAACTTTTCCTGAAAATGAGAAATATGATTTAAGTTCACAACTTAATAGATGTTCAATTTCTATTCCTAGTAATGTAGCAGAGGGTTCGTCAAGAACAGAAAAGTCTTTCTCTCATTTTTTAGATATTGCTTTGGGGTCTTCGTTTGAATTAGGGACACAGTTAATTATTGTATTGCATAGAAATTATATAGATAAAAATAAATTACAACAACTTGAAAACAAAATAGAAGAATTTCAGAAAATGACCATGAGTTTCCAAAATGGATTATCATAGTTTCTCTTTTCTCTTTTTCTCTATTCTTGTTTCTTAAAAAAAACTAACTAAAATGAAAGATATAAAAAACGTAGAATACGGATTAGAAAAAATATTTGAAGGAGCACAAGATTTTTTACCGCTTTTAGGAACTGACTATGTAGAGTTTTATGTAGGCAATGCTAAACAAGCAGCTCATTTCTATAAAACAGCATTTGGTTTTCAATCGTATGCTTATAAAGGTTTAGAAACAGGATGTAAAGAATATGCCTCTTATGTGTTGAAACAAGATAAAATAAGATTGGTATTGACTACTCCGTTAAATTCAAAATCGCCAATAAACGACCATATCGTTAAACATGGAGATGGTGTTAAAGTGATTGCACTTTGGGTAGAAGATGCCACTAAATCGTGGGAAGAAACTACTAAAAGAGGAGCTAAATCTTTTATGGAACCAACGGTAGAAAAAGATGAGCATGGTGAGGTGGTACGTTCAGGAATTTATACTTATGGAGAAACCGTTCACATCTTTGTAGAAAGAAAAAATTATAATGGAGTATTTTTACCGGGATATCAAAAATGGGAATCAGATTACAATCCGGAACCAACAGGCTTGAAATTTATTGACCACATGGTAGGTAATGTTGGTTGGAATGAAATGAACCAATGGGTAAAGTTTTATGAAGATGTAATGGGCTTTGTCAATTTCCTATCTTTTGATGACAAGCAAATTCACACTGAATACTCTGCTTTAATGAGTAAAGTAATGAGTAATGGCAACGGAAGAATTAAATTTCCGATTAATGAACCTGCCGAAGGAAAGAAAAAATCTCAAATTGAAGAATATTTAGACTTTTATGAAGGACCAGGTGCACAACATATTGCTGTAGCTACAGATGATATTATTACAACAGTATCTAAATTAAGAGCTAGAGGAGTAGAATTTTTATCCACTCCACCGGAAGAATATTATAGAGCTGTTCCCGGAAGGTTGGAAGAGCATAGCCATGAGTTAAGAGAAGATATTGAAACCTTAAAAAGTTTAGGAATAATGATTGATGCTGATGAAGAAGGTTATTTGTTACAGATTTTCACTAAACCTGTAGAAGACAGACCAACCTTGTTTTTTGAAATTATTCAGAGAATGGGAGCAAGAGGATTTGGAGCAGGAAACTTTAAAGCATTGTTTGAATCTATAGAAAGAGAACAAGAAAAAAGAGGAACACTTTAAAAAAATAAAATCTTTTTTTGAATAATTATAAAAAAGTGTACTTTAGCATCAACTAAAAAACAAAACGACATGAAACGAGCCACAAATTTAATTTAATTACACAGAAGTAATTATGTTTGGCGAGTTACATTTGACGAATTAAAAACAATAAATAAATATACAAATGAAAAAAAATAGATTAATAGGTTTTATACTAATTGCACTTATGTTTACACTTCCATTTCACTATACTTATATTGATATAGAAGGGTATGGAGGTATTGGTCAAGCTTTGTCTATGACAGTAATGATTATAGGTGTAGTTGTAGGAATCATTATGATAAATAATTCATCAGAAGAAGCACATCACTAAACAATAACGTGTTTAAATAATAATGCCCAAAAGTGTTCATCGCTTTTGGGCTTTTTTGTTGGTACTAATTTCGGGTTAAACCATTATTATTCTAAATTTGTACCTTTAATATTTTAAAAGCAATATGAGTAGTAATAAACCAAGTTTACCAAAAGGAACAAGAGATTTTTCGCCAATAGAAATGGCTCGTAGAAATTATATTTTCGATACCATTAAAAAAGTGTATAAAAAATATGGTTTCCAACAAATAGAAACGCCTGCTATGGAAAACCTAAGTACATTGGTAGGTACCGGTGGTGATGAAAGCGATAAGTTGATTTTTAAGATTTTGAACAGTGGAGATTATTTAGCTAAAGCGGATGAAAAAGCGTTGAAAGAGAAAAATGCTAACGGATTAACAAAATCAATTGCTGAAAAGGCTTTGCACTACGATTTAACCGTTCCTTTTGCTCGTTATGTTGTACAAAATCAAAATGAGATTACCTTTCCATTTAGAAGGTTTCAGATACAACCGGTTTGGCGTGCCGACCGACCACAAAAAGGACGTTACAGAGAATTTTATCAGTGCGATGCTGATATTATTGGTTCTGATTCCTTATTGAATGAAGTAGATTTAATCAAAATTATTGATGATGTGTTTACCGAATTGTTTCAAGGTAAATTGAATTATACCGTTTCGGTAAATAATAGAAAAATTTTGCAAGGGATTGTTGAATCGGTTGGGGAGCAAGATAAGTTTGAAGATATATTAGTTGCTATAGATAAATATGATAAAATTGGAGAGGATGGAGTGATTAATGAATTATTAAATGCACAGATTCCTTCTGATTCAGTGTTAAAATTAATGTCAATCATTATTAATAAAACTTCATACGAAAAGGCTAAATCAAATGATAAATATTCAAATAAACCTGATTTAGATTTAACAACTTCATCATTAAAATCGCTGTCTAAACTAATAGGTAGTACTTTAATTGGTGATAAGGGGGTTGATGAATTGGAATTTGTTTTTGAAAAATTAAAGGAACTTGGTGTTAAATCCGCTAACATTAAATTCGACCCGACTTTATCTCGTGGATTGGGTTACTATACAGGAACCATTATAGAAGTAAAAGTAGATAACTTTCCGAGCATTTGTGGTGGCGGAAGATACGATGATTTAACAGGAAAATTTGGTTTAAAAGATGTTTCCGGAGTAGGCATTTCTTTTGGAGCAGATAGAATTTATGATGTATTGTTAGATAATAATTTATATCCTGAATTTGAAGGAGATTCTACGCAAGTGTTATTCGTAAACTTTGGAGAAAAAGAACAAGATTATTGTCTGCCTTTATTGTTTCAATTAAGAAATGAAGACATTAATGCAGAAATTTATCCCGATGTCGGAGCAAAACTTAAAAAACAAATGACTTTTGCCAACAACAAAAACATTAACTACGTAGTGTTGGTGGGTAGCGATGAAATGGCTTCAGGAAAATTAACTGTAAAAAATATGAAAACAGGGGAGCAACATGCTTTCACTATTGAGGAATTAATTCAAGAATTAAAAAAATGAGTATTCATCATATCAATAAAAACTGGATAGATTTAGCAATAGTTAATGAAATCATCAATCAACAGAAAAAATTACAACTTTCTGAAGATGCTGCAACAGCTATAGAACAATGCAGAACCTATTTAGATGAAAAACTAAACAGACACGATAAGCCAATTTACGGTATCAACACAGGCTTCGGTTCATTGTGCGATACACGAATATCTAACGACCAACTAGAGCAATTACAACGAAATTTAGTAATGTCGCACGCTTGCGGCTTAGGAGAAGAAGTACCTCAAGAAGTTGTTCAGTTGATGCTGTTGCTCAAAATTCAGGGATTAAGCTATGGCAATTCAGGCGTTCAGTTAGCAACCGTTCAGCGATTAATAGATTTTTATAATAACGGAGTTTATCCCGTGGTGTATCAGCAAGGTTCTTTAGGTGCTTCAGGCGATTTAGCTCCCTTAGCTCATTTATCATTACCCTTATTAGGCTTAGGTGAAGTAGTGGTTGAAGGTAAAAAATATTCAGCTGCCGAAATCAACAAAAAATTTAATTGGGAGCCAATTCAATTAAAATCTAAAGAAGGATTGGCATTGCTTAACGGGACACAGTTTATGAGTGCTTATGGCATTTATTCCTTGATGAAAGCTAAAAAAATGTCCACTTTTATGGATGTAGTTGCAGCCATTTCTTTAGAAGCGTATGATGGCAGAATTGAACCTTTTAATGAGTTAATTCATAAAGTAAGACCACATAACGGACAATTTATTACCTCAAGAAACATATTAAAAGTTATAGAGGGGAGTGAAATTGCTGCTCAAGATAAAAAACATGTTCAAGACCCTTATTCTTTTAGATGCATTCCGCAAGTTCATGGAGCTTCAAAAGATGTCATTACGCATGTACAAAAAGTGTTTGAAACAGAAATTAATTCGGTTACCGATAATCCAACTATTTTTCCTGAGGCTGATGAGGTGATTTCAGCAGGTAATTTTCATGGACAACCTTTGGCAATGGCGTTAGATTATTTAGGAATTGCCATAGCAGAACTAGGAAGTATTTCGGAAAGAAGGATTTACAAACTCATTGGCGGGACAAGAAACTTACCTCCATTTTTAGTAGCTAATCCGGGGTTAAACAGTGGTTTTATGATTCCTCAATATGCAGCGGCTTCTGTAGTAAGTCAAAACAAACAATTGGCTACTCCTTGCTCTGTGGATACAATAGATTCTTCCAATGGACAAGAAGATCACGTAAGTATGGGAGCTAATGCAGCTACAAAAGTTGCCCGAATGATGGATAATTTAGAAAAGATTGTAGGAATAGAATTGCTAAATGCATCACAAGCATTGGCGTTTAGAAAACCGTTGAAATCATCTGATTATATAGAAGATTTAGTAGCAGCATACAGAAAAGAAGTGCCATTTGTAGAGCAAGATATAGAAATGCAACCGGTTATTCAAAAAAGTATAGCTTTTGTTAAAAATAAAGCACAGCAAACGGCATTAACTGATTTTTTATAAACTTATCGATATGAAAAATGTGCTTTTCATAACAGTAATAATTTTGACTATGGCTTGTACACGACAATCGCAAGAGAAAGAAGCTATTTTAGAAGTGATGAGCCAACAAGAGCAAGATTGGAACAATGGAGATATTGACGCTTTTATGCAAGGCTATTGGCAGTCAGATTCGCTAATGTTTGTCGGTAAAAATGGTATCAAATACGGTTGGCAAACTACTTTAGAGAACTACAAAAAATCGTACCCTGATAAATCTACTATGGGCAAACTTTCTTTTACAATAGAAAAATTGGAAGTGGAAAATCAGACAGCTTTTATGCTAGGGAAATGGAATATTACTCGCGATGGTGGAAATATTGGTGGGTATTTTACACTTTACTGGAGAAAAATTGATGGAAAGTGGTTGATAGTGTTAGATCATACCAGCTAATTAATGATGCAATTTTTTCTATTAAATAATGACTTAACGCCATAAATAGGTGCTCAAAATTCACAAGTTATAATTCTTATTTAGTTTGAATATAAATTAGCTAATTTCATAATTAATTTCATAACCAATCTCTCAATTACGAGTATAATTGTGTTATTAATTAAAAAACCAAAAATCATGAAAAAGAAAACGCTACTAGCTGGGGTTTTTATATCTTCTATAAGCCTATTAAGTGCTCAAGAAGTTATATCAACTCAAGGAGATAGTTATGATAATGGGACAAACACCATAGATTTTACTATTGGTGAACCTGTTATTGAAACTGTTTCTGATGGGACTAATGATGCCACACAAGGGTTTCATCAGACCAATTTAACCATTACCAATATTGAGGATTTAGATGCTAATTTTTCGGTTAATATTTATCCGAATCCTACTTCAGAGGTTATTAACTTAACTATTGAAAAGTATGAAAAAATTACATTTCAAATTTTTGATATGGGAGGTAAGTTAGTTGAAGAGTTAATGTTAACATCATCAACAACCAATGTAAATGTGTCTGATTATCCTAAAGGAACATATTTGTTAACCTTAACAGAATCTGACAAGAAAAAAATTAAAACATATAAAATTGTTAAGAAATAAAAATATATTAACCTAAAACAAAAACAACATGAAAAAAATTATACTATCAGTACTAGCAATAGTAGCCTTATCATTTAGTGTGTGGGCTCAAAGTCCGGAGGCATTTAAATACCAAGCGGTTGTAAGAGATGCTTCTCAAAATGTAATTCCTAATCAAGCAGTAGGGATGAGATTAACAATAATGCAAGGAAGTACTTCAGGAACAGTAGTTTATCAGGAAACATTTGCGCCAACAAGTAATTCTTATGGTTTAGTAAATTTAGAAATAGGTACAGGTACAGTAATTTCGGGAACATTTGCTGCAATTGATTGGGCAAACGGACCATATTTTATAGAAACGGCTATGGATGCTACAGGAGGGACAAGTTATGTTGTTATGGGAGCTTCTCAATTAGTTAGTGTGCCTTATGCATTATATTCAAAAGTAGCAGGAAGTGCTGTAAATGATTTAGATACCGATTCGACAAATGAATTACAAACATTAAATTTATCAGGAGATACATTAACAATATCTAATGGTAATAATGTTGTTTTGCCGGCTGGCGGAGCAGGAAACTGGACTTTGAATGGCGCAAACATTTATAACAATAATACTGGTAAAGTTTCTATTGGAACCTTATCTGCCATACAAAAAATAAATATTGGAGATACAGGAACTTTTATTATGCAGATTGGTCATGAAGGAAATTTTAATGAGGTAGAATCTGGTAGATTGGCTTTTACAGAAGATATTGCTTTTAATGGTACTTGTGGATTCGAATTTCATCATGATGGTGCTGCCAACACTTTGTCTTTAGAGTCTGGCTGTACAACACTAGGAGATACTTCAATTGTTTTTACACGTACAGGAGAAGTTAGAATACCAGAAAGAGTTAAAATAGGAGAAAATTCAAATCCTGCTTGTGATGTTCATGTTAAGCAATCATCTAGTGGAACAACACCAGGTGGAGCAGGAATTCGTTTAGAGTCAGATCTTACTACAGATCAAAATCAAATATGGACTGATGGTGCAAATCTTAATTTTGGGTTTAACGGAACGAGAATTTCTTATATTTCTAATACAGGAGCTTATACACAAGTTTCCGACAGGAGGTTAAAAAACAACATTACACCTATGAAATCTGTTTTAAGTGATGTTTTAAAGCTAAAGCCCGTAGAGTATTTTTATAATGAAAGCAATTCTAAATTTAAATCAAAAGGTTTTATTGCTCAAGATGTTCAAGAAGTATATCCAGAGTTAGTTAATGAAAGTGAAGACACCAAAATGTTGGCTGTTCAGTATATTGAATTTGGAGTTATAGCAGTTAAAGCTATCCAGGAACAACAAGAGATGATAAATAAACAACAAGATCAAATAAACAGTTTAATTGAAGAACTTAAGTTATTAAAAAGTATTGTGAAAAAAGAAGTTGGCACTAATAATGGAACTGAAAAACAACCAGCTAGTACTAGTGTAAATAAAAATAGTTACGCAAACGATGCAGATCAATAATAAGGTTTCAAAAAGAAAATAAAAATAAAAAAGGAGGCTTAGCCTCCTTTTTTATTTGGAATTAATACCTACTTTGTATCTATGGTACTATATGCCGAAAAACATTCTAAACACAATTTAATATTTAAATAAATAGTTTTAAATTTTAGAATTCCAACATAAGCCTAAATAATGGTTGATTATTACTCAACCTTTTAGTGAGTTAGTTCGTCTTGCTTTAGTATTTTTATGCACTACTAAACTAACTATTATGAAAAAAACTAACATTTTATTATTGTTGATGCTTGTTTTTGTGTCAGCAGCATTCTCTCAGTTAACACCTTTAAAAAATACAAATCAACTAAATAATAGTTCAACATCAGAATCATGTGGTTTCGATCATGTGCATAATATGTTATTAAATTCCAACGCTGATTATCGTCAGAGGACGGAGGACTTTAACAATTTTATGAAATCTTACAATGCTCCAAAAAGTGGGGCAACTTATGTTGTTCCGGTAGTTGTTCATGTAATGCATAAAGGAGAAGCAGTAGGAACAGGAAGTAATATAAGTGAGGTAGATATTAATCAGGGGATTTTACAATTAAATGAAAGATTTAGAAAAATACCGGGAAGTTTAGGAGATGGAAACGGTGTTGATGTTGATATAGAGTTTGCCTTAGCTGTTAGAGATCCTAATGGAAATTGTACTAACGGAATAGTTAGAGTGGATATGACGGGAAATTCAACTTACATGAATTTTGGTGTTCAAGCACAAACATCCAATGGAATTACAGATGCTGCTTTAAAGGCTACTAGTAGATGGAATACATTAGAATATTATAATATATATTTAGTTTCAGAAATTGATGATAATGAATGTGGTTTTGGGATTCAGGGGTATGCATATTTTGCATCAGCTCATGGTCAATCTTATGATGGTATGGTTCAGTTAGGGTGTAAATTTGCCCAATCAGGAAATACTACATTAACGCATGAGTTAGGTCATGCAATGAATTTGTATCACACTTTTGAAGGAGATAATAATGGAAATTCTTGCCCTTCTAATACTAGCTGCTCTTCTCAAGGAGATAGATGTTGTGATACTCCTCCACATATTAGAAGCGCTAGTAACTGTGTAACAGGGACAAACTCTTGTGATGGAGGAAGCTCAAAAGAATTGTTTATTCATAACTACATGGATTATTCATCGGATGCTTGTCAGAGTGAATTTACAGCAGACCAAAAAGTAAGAGCAAATGCTGCTATTTCAGTAACAAGAGCTTCTTATTTAGCTGCTAATGGAAATATGGCTTTAGTTCCACCATCTACTGCTGGAGTAGATTTTAGCGTTAGTAGTAGTGTGGTTTGTTTGGGAAGTCCGGTAACTTTTTATGATGAATCAACATGTATTCCTAATACTTATCAAAATGGTGGTTGGCCAAATATTACTTTTTTATGGACTTTTGATGATGGGATAAATACTCCAATTACATCAACAGATCAAAATCCAACTATAAATTTTGCACAAGCAGGATCTTATGATGTAACGCTTCAAATTACTAATGGTAGTGGAACAACTAGTTTAACCAAACCTGGCTTTGTTTCTGTTGCAAATGGAGTTCAGTCTTCTACTTGCCAAAATACTTCTAGTAATACAGGTAATTTTGGTTATGCCATATCAAAAGTTGTTTTTAATACGATGAGTGCTACATCATCATCATCTACTAATGGTGGTTGGCAAGATTTAACTTGTTCAAAAAACACACAAGTAACACAAGGACAAAATTATAATTTAGAGGTTACCGTAAATGCTGGAAATAGTGGATTAGGACTCCAATTTAGAGTATATATTGATTATAATGATGATGGAGCCTATACGGCAGGAGAATTAGTGTTAAGTAATTCTATTACAGATAATACATCTCAAACATTTACTACTTCGGTGAATATTCCACTGACTTCAACAACAGGGCAATTATTACGTTTAAGAGCTATTTCAGATGGCGGCACACTAGGTGGAGGTTGTGAATCTCCACTACTGGTTGGGGATGTAGAAGATTATGGTGTTTACATAAACCCATCAGGTGTTCCACCCGTAGCAGAGTTTAGTGGAACACCAACCACTTTATGTGAAGGCAATACAGTAAGCTTTACCGACTTAAGTACTAACACACCTACCTCATGGAGTTGGACATTTACAGGAGGTACACCATCAAGTTCTACCGCACAGAATCCAAC
>LADZ01000066.1 GCA_000961845.1 Flavobacteriales bacterium BRH_c54 | reverse complement strand
CCATTGTATAGATTCAATATCTAAGTGGTTGGTAGGCTCATCGAGCAATAATACATCCGATTTGGTAAGCAGAATTTTAGCTAATTCAATACGCATTCTCCATCCACCACTAAATTCATCTGTAAGTCGGGTAAAATCTTTTGGAGTAAAACCCAATCCCTTTAAAATAGTTTCGCAATCGGCATCAATAGAAAAACCACCCAACACATTTAATCTTTCGTTGTAATCGTTTAAATGGTTCAATAAATCTAAATAACTGTCAGATTCATAATCCTCTCTGGTAGCTAATTGGTGATTAATTTCATCAATTTTAGCATTAATATCATTTACTTCTTTAAAAACAGATTTGGTTTCATCAATAACGGTATTTCCGGAAATAAAATCCATATCTTGAGGCAAGTAACCAACAGTAAAGTCTGCCGGAGTAGAAATAGTTCCACTATCGGGCTCTTGCTCGCTTGCCATAATTTTTAACAAGGTGGATTTTCCGGCACCATTTTTTCCTACTAAACCAATTCTATCGGTTTTATTTACAATAAAAGAAATGCCATCAAACAGATAGCGTTCTCCAAAACTTACGGTTAAATCATTTACTCCTAACATGGGTGCGAAATTACAAATTAATCATTAGCTACAAATACTATTAATAAAGCTTTAATAAGTAACTTTGTAAAGTTTAAAAATCACCAATATGTTGTCAAGTATTTTAGGACTTAAATGTCCAAAGTGTAGAAAAGGAGATCTGTTCACACACAAAAACATGTATAGAGTTAAAGGTTTTTTTGATATGCCAAAAGAGTGTCCGAATTGTGGACAAGATTTTGAACCGGAAAGTGGTTTTTACTTTGGAGCTATGTATGTAAGTTATGGGCTGACGGTAGCGTTGAGTGTTGCTGTTTTTGCGATAACTATAATTTTTGATATTTATTCTTTAGGCTTATTTTTATTGCTAAATGGAATTGCGTTGCTGATTTTACTGCCTTATATTTTTAGGGTTTCTAGGTCTATTTGGATAAGCATTATTGTAAAATATGACCCTCCCAAAAATGATGATGAAAAAGCACAAGCATAAAATTGTTGTTGAGAAAACAGCACATTATTACTCCTTAGGAAATATTTCTACAGCAAAAACACTATGGTTTGTAT
Source organism: Flavobacteriales bacterium BRH_c54 (assembly GCA_000961845.1). Taxonomy (GTDB): domain Bacteria; phylum Bacteroidota; class Bacteroidia; order Flavobacteriales_E; family Vicingaceae; genus BRH-c54. The sequence continues at coordinate 4,260 of LADZ01000066.1, read as the reverse complement.
TGCATGGTTATGGATATAATGCCAATTATTTCATTCATAAATTTGATGGGATAGCAGATGAAGAAAATTTTGTTGTTGCTCCAGAAGGTTTATCTAATTTTTATGTTGCAGGAGTTAGTGGCAGAGTTGGAGCAAGCTGGATGACTAAAGAAAATCGTGAAGATGAAATCCAAGACTACCTGAATTATCTTAATAGTTTGTATGAAACATTACTCAGCCGAATAGATTTAATAGAAGTTAAAGTGAATGTTATTGGATTCTCGCAAGGAGGAGCCACAGCAGCAAGGTGGGTAAGTGATAATAAAATAAAGTGTGTTAATTTAATATTGTGGGCAAGTGTTTTTCCTGATGATATGGAATTTGAAGTATTAAAAACCAAAACTAATTCTTTTTTGTTGTATGGCGATGATGACGAATATGTAACTCAAGAAAGAGTTGATAAGCAAAAAGCTCTTCTTGAAAAAGCGAATATCAATTGTAAATTAATTGAGTTTAAAGGGAAACATGATGTGCCTGCAGAAGTGCTTCAAGAGCAATGTAAATTAAATAATTGGTAAGTTAGAAAAATAATTTTCTTTTATAAGCATTTCCATTAATATACCTGCTAGTACCAAGTAATTCTGTAGCTTCCATTACTATCATTAACGCATTTGGGGCTGTGGCATGCACCATTTTCTTAAGGACATTAATTTTGCTGTTATCAACCACGATAAAAATAATGTTTTTATGATTGGAGTTGTATAAGTCGTTGCCTTGCATTAATGTTCCAGTTATACCAAGCTCTTCAGTAATTCTTTGCTGTAATTTTTCCGGATGATCTAATGCAATATGTACAATTTTTTGATGTTTGCTTCCGGTAAGTAATAAGTTAATCAATTTAGCACTTACATAAATGCTTATTAAACTCCACAATGCCAATTCAACATCTTTAAAAACTACCCCGGCAGCTACAACTACAAGAGCATCGAGGATGAGAATAGCATCTCCGGTTTTAATATTGGCTTTTTCATTTAAAATTTTGGCAATAATAGTTCCTGCTCCGGCAGAAGATTCTCCTTTAAAAATTAATCCTAAACCAATGCCAACAAAAACTCCCCCATAAAGTGACGATAATAAGGTGTTATCACTAAACGCAGCAATAGCATATATTTCACCAAGTAAATCAATAAAAAGTGCTGTTATTACAATGGTAATGATGGTTCTAATGGCAAATTTTTTTCCTAAATAATTTAGACTAAGCAACAAAAGTGGAATATTGACTAGCATTAAAATTACTCCTGTCGGTAATTCAAATAAATGGTGAAGAATAATGGAAAGTCCGGCAATACCACCGGTTGCAATTTTATTTGGAATAAGAAATCCAACCATTCCGGTAGCTAGGAAGATGGCACCGACAATTATGAATAAATAATTTTTTAGTTCAGCTTTTAAGGAATCATCAGACATTGTAATTCATTTTTTTTGTCGAGCAAAATAAGTAAATACAAAAAGATTAAAAGATGTTATTTGTCATATTAAAATTACTGAGGTTCTATCCAGTCGCCATGCGATTTTATAAGCTCAATAAGTTCTTTAACAGCTTCTTTTTCAGGAACATTCCTTTTTACCACATTTTTTTCTTTATATAACGTTATTTTTCCTACTCCCGTACCAACATAGCCATAATCTGCATCGGCCATTTCACCCGGACCATTAACGATGCATCCCATAATACCAATTTTAACCCCTTTAAGGTGAGAAGTCACTTTTCTGATTTTAGCAGTTGTTTCCTGTAAGTCAAAAAGTGTTCTTCCACAACTAGGGCAAGAAATATATTCTGTTTTTGAAATTCTTGTTCGTGTTGCTTGTAAAATGCCAAAAGCAAGACTGTTAAGCAAGCTATCACTGCCACAATTTTCCGCAGCAATAAAAATTCCATCACCCAGCCCATCCACCAATAAAGCCCCCATATCGGTAGAAGCGTAAAGTTGAATTTGTTCATCAGTTAAATTACCATAAGCTCTTCCAATAATTACGGGCACATTACAACTATTTAAGATTAGTTCATTAAATAATTTTCGTTGTTCTGTCATGCCATGAGGATGATAAGTATCTATCACTAATACAGCAGTTTTGTCATTTTTTATTTTATCAATGAAAGCACGACTAAGCTGGTCAAGGGTTACATAAATAAAGTTTAGCTTTGCATGTGTTTCAACATTGTTGAGGTATTCTTTTGAATCTATAAAAGGATATGCGTTGAACTTATCTTTTTGAGTTAACCATGTTTTATGAAGATAAACCAAACCTAGTGTTCCCGGTACTTCAAAGTCAATTATTTTGTTGCCAAGAAAAACATAATCACAAGCCATTTCGCTAATATTCCATTTATCTAAAGTAACAGAGTAATTGTATCCCAAAGCGAAAAGTGAAGCTGGTTTTATATTATCTTTCAGGCTAAAATCTGCCATTATTCTTGGTACGTTAGAGCCACCAATAGTTAATACTTCATTGGTTTTTCTTTTGTTGTATTCAAAAGGATTAATGGCATATTTTTTTATTGGAGTTATAGGCGTTTCTATAGTTCTATTGCTGTATCTTTCTACCAGTGTTTTAGCAACAGGAATTTCAAATTCAGGTTCTTCAGTAAGTGAAACGCGAATGGTATCTCCTAAACCATCTTCTAAAAGTGTTCCTATGCCCACAGCAGATTTAATTCTACCATCCTCACCATCACCAGCTTCGGTAACTCCCAAATGTAGAGGATAATTCATGCCTTCTTCCATCATTTTACTAACCAATAATCTGTAAGCCTGAACCACAACCAACGTGTTGCTGGCTTTCATAGAAAGTACAATTTTATGGTAATCTAAATCTCTACAAATTCGTAAAAACTCCATGGCAGACTCTACCATTCCAAGCGGAGTATCGCCATATCTACTTAATATTCTGTCGGATAAAGAACCATGGTTGGTTCCAATTCTCATGGCAGTACCGTGTTCTTTGCATATTTTTACTAGAGGTTCAAAACTTTTTCTGATGCGTTCTAATTCTTTGTTGTAAGATTCATCAGTATAGTCCAATGCTTCAAACTTCTTTTTGTCAGCATAATTTCCGGGGTTTATCCTAACTTTTTCTACTATTTTGGCAGCAATTTCAGCAGCATTAGGTGTAAAATGTATATCGGCAACCAATGGGGTGTTATAACCTCTTTTTTTAAGTTCTGCTTTAATGTTGGCTAAATTCTCAGCTTCTTTTTTGCTTGGAGCAGTAATTCTAACAATTTCGCATCCTGCATTTATCATTCTGATGGCTTGAGCAACAGTAGCTTCAGTATTCATAGTGTCTGTAGTAGTCATAGATTGAATACGAATAGGATTGTTACCTCCAATTCCAATATTTCCGACCATTACTTCTTTGGTTTTAAATCTTTTATATGATGTTAGATTTGTGCAATAAATGTTGTTCATAATAATGAATGGCTAAATTTTTAACAAAAGTAAGACTAAAAAACGCGTCAATTTAAATCAAATTAAAGTTATATGTAAATCAAAAATATATTAATTACCGTTTATAAACCAGAACCTACCGTTTATATATTAAAACCGACACAACTTATATTTCTGATAGTAAAATTAGTGAGCCACACGTAATATTACATTGCGAAACAAAAAACTTTTGTTATGAAAACAGCATCTAATCTCTCAAACACTATCAGAAATACCCCAAAGAAAAATATTTCTGAGCTATTAAAAACTTCTAAAAAGTTAGAAATTATTAAATACATAATATTATTGTGTTTGATGATTTTAGGTTTTGGAATAATTTCGTTAACCGCCCGCAATGTAGCTGTATCAGGAGGCGGTAATAAAGGAGGCGGTAATGGACCGGTGAGTTCAGCAGGCTGTGCACCAGCCACAGCGATAGCGACTTTGGAGTTAAACAATATAAGAGCCAGAGTAGAAGGGACAGGAGGAAGTATGTGGATGGACAGACCCAATGGTATATCAGCGTATAATGTACCCAAGCAAAAGACAGGAGACGACCCTAGATATACCTCCATATTTGCCGGTTCTTTGTGGATGGGTGGAAGAGACGTAAACGGGCAGTTAAAATTAGCAGCAGTAACCTTTAGAGCAGATGGAAACGATTTTTGGCCAGGCCCCTTAAAGTTAGCCAATGCAGATATAGATGCAGCCACCTGTTCAAAATTTGATGAATTTTTTGGAGTATCCAGATCAATGATAGATTTATTTGTAGCATGGTATCAAGCAGGACAAG
>LADZ01000026.1 GCA_000961845.1 Flavobacteriales bacterium BRH_c54 | reverse complement strand
TATTAAGATATGAATACACTATTATATATATATTATTATTAATTAAATATAAAAAAAAACTACTATTACTATTAAGGTGTTAAGAAGGTTTAAAATTAATAATTATAGTTCTTGTTTTTGTAAAATATAAAAAGTTATTGACTGCTATTAACAATTTTTAATTTTATATAGATTTGATAATCTTTTAAATAACTAAACTATTAACTTTTTGTTAATTTAAGCTATTAACCAATTGTTAATTTTAATGTTATAAACAAGAATTTTTTATTGTTGTTAGTATATTTTCTAAAAATAGGCATATTAACATAGCACTTATTTCATTTGTAATTTTGATTAGCATTTTAATTGGATAATGCAAGAAATAGTTTTTGATTTTTATTAACTTTTTTCAAGATTATTAACAACTTCATTGTTATATATAAAATACTTAAAAACAAGTACTTATAGTTATTAAAAAAATTGAATGTTAGTAAGTAGATAAATCATTTAAAAAGGCTAATTTTATTGTTTAAACAAGTAATAGTTAACCGCTTAAAAATCAAAAAAATGGAAATCAAAAAAATTTTAATAGGTAGCGATCATGCCGGATATGAATTAAAAGAGGTAATTAAACAAGATTTATTAACTAAAGGCATAGAAGTAAAAGATGTTGGACCATCATCTGCTGATAGTGTAGATTATCCCGACTTTGCTCATCTGGTAGCTAATGAAGTAGCTAATAACAATGATTTTTTAGGTATATTAATATGTGGAAGTGGAAATGGTATTAATATGGCTGCTAATAAACATCAAGAAATTCGTTCTGCCTTATGCTGGAAACCGGAAATAGCTGAATTAGCTCGTTTACATAATAATGCCAATATAATTGCACTTCCTGCTCGTTTTATTAGTAATGAAGAAGCTATAAAATGTGTGGATGTTTTCTTATCTACTGATTTTGAAGGTGGTCGTCATCAAAATAGAGTAAATAAAATCGCTTGTTGTTAGTTTATTAAAAATTAAGTATTTAAAGAAACTTTTTTCAAATTACTTACGTTAAAGAAATCGCCTTTCATTTTTAATAACTTTTAAAACTAACAAACTATGGATGCTATAAACAACAGTATTTCTACTCCACAAGCTGAAGCGGTATTAATAAATAAAGAAAATATTTCAACGTTGCTTTTCCCAAAAGAGGATGTTTTATTAACCTTAGAAGAAAAAAAAGAAAGATTACAAAAGATTGAAAGGGCAATGCACTTAGGAAATAATAAAATTAAAGTAAAAATTATTTTTCAAGATACTGAAGGTAAAAAAGTGGTTGATACTTCTATTTGGGGAATAACCGAACAAAATATTATTCTAAAAGGAACAACGATTATTCCTATTAGAAGTATTCATGAAATTAAATTTTTCTAGTTATTTGTTTTTTTATTAAACTTACTAAAGCTCCTAATTTTGGGAGCTTTTTTAGTTTTATTAACTTATATATATGTTAATAGTTTAATATAAATTACAATTATTAATTAGTTTTGACATTCATCTTTTAAAATCAGGCAGATGCGAGCTATAAAACACGCTTTTATTTTATTAATAGCATTATTAAGTTATCAATTTTCAGTTGCTCAAATAAATCCTTTAGAAAAAGTTAGTTGGAAGTTTAGTGTAGAACAAAATGGTTGTGAGGCTTATGTTATAGGAACAGCAACTATAGTAAATCATTGGCATGTTTACGGAGCTCATTTGCCCGAAGGTGGTTTTGCATTACCTACAGTAATGGAGTTGGAAAAATCTGATAAGTATGAAATAATCGGAAAATTAGAAGAACCTAAACCGGAAAAAGTTCGTGATGAAATTCTTAACGAAGACTTATATTTACATTCCGGAACAGTTACGTTTAAACAGAAAATAAAAATACTTTCAACAAAGGACTTTACCCTAAAAGGCAATTATTCTTTCCAAACTTGCGATGATATGCAATGTTTACCTCCTTTTGATGATGTTTTTGAGGTAAAAATAAAAGCTTGTAATAAAGAAGAAAATAGTAATAGTGAAATGAGTTTTGTTTTAAACGAAACTGATAATACGGATTCTATAGAAGAACAAGCAACCATAACCACAGAGCTTCCAGAAAATAAAACAGAACAAACTCCCACCAAAAAATCTGAGGACAAACTAACAGATAAATCGTTGTTAACCATTTTCTTTTTAGCATTTTTAAGCGGTTTTGCAGCACTATTAACACCTTGTGTTTTTCCAATGATACCTATGACGGTTAGTTTTTTTACCAAACAAAGTAAAACCCGTGCAGCAGGGATTAGAAATGCCATTATTTACGGTTTATCCATTATTATTATTTATGTGTTGTTAGGGACAATTATTACAGCAATTTTTGGTTCAGATGCTTTAAATGCATTATCAACTAATGTGTATTTTAATATTTTCTTCTTTTTATTGTTGATTGTTTTTGCCGTTTCATTTTTGGGAGCATTCGAAATTGTGTTGCCCAGCTCTTGGGTAAATAAAGCAGATTCAGCTTCTAATAGAGGAGGATTAATAGGTATTTTCTTTATGGCATTTACCTTAGCATTGGTTTCATTTTCATGTACAGGACCAATTGTAGGAACCTTATTGGTTCAGTCGGCATCAATTGGGGGAATGGCTCCATTTGTAGGTATGTTGGGCTTTTCATTGGCATTGGCATTACCTTTTGGTTTATTTGCAGCATTTCCGGGTTGGATGAATTCTTTACCAAAATCGGGGGGATGGTTAAATACAGTTAAGGTAGTATTAGGATTTTTAGAGTTGGCATTAGCTTTTAAATTCTTATCGAATGCTGATTTAGTAATGGATTGGCACTTGTTAGAAAGAGAGGTGTTTTTAGCCATTTGGATAGGCGTTTTTGGAGTATTGGCAATGTATTTATTTGGGTTTATTAAATTACCACACGATAGTTCTATGCAAAACCTTTCTGTTGGAAGAACTTTGTTTGGTACTTTAGTGGTAATTTTTGTTATTTACTTAATTCCAGGACTTTGGGGAGCTCCATTAAAATTAATTAGCGGATTTCCACCACCAATGGAATACAGCGAATCTCCCAGAGGTTTTGGAAACACTGCCTCAACAGTAGATTATATTGAAGGAACACATGTTGGTCCACAAGGTATTCCTGCATTTTTAGACATAGAAGACGGATTGGCGTATGCCAAAAAAGTGGGTAAACCTATATTTTTAGATTTTACCGGAAAAGCCTGTGTTAACTGCAGAAGAATGGAAGAAGGCGTTTGGGGAGAGCCGGGAGTGATAGAAATTTTAAAAAATGAGGTGGTGTTGGTATCGCTTTATGTAGATGATAAACGACCGCTGCCACTAGAAGATCAATTTGAAGTAGAAGAAAACGGTAAAACCATAAAAATTACTACCATAGGAAAAAAATGGAGTCATTATCAATCTTCAAAATACAAAGTAAACACCCAACCGTATTATTTAATATTAGATGAAAATGGCAACGAAGTTGGTAATGGTAGTGCCGATTACGAAAACCATGGTAATGTAGAAGCGTTTAAAAATTGGTTAGAAGAAGGGGTTGAGTTGTATAAAACCCCCTAATCTTACAAAGGGCTTTTCTAATACACAAAGCCCTTTTAAATCGGCATTGCGATGCTTTGTGTTCGTTTTGTGCGTTAGTGTAGAGGCAAGCTGTTCGTATTATAATTATAATTTTTTTATATTTACAAAAAATAGATGTAACCAAAAGGTGTATACATACAAGTTGTGGTGCATTAAAAAAATAAAAAGATGTTTTTTAAGAAAAAGTCAAACCAAATAGATAAGAATAATCCTACCTTAATTGAGGAGGCAAAAAAATTCCCCAACGGATACATATACGCTTTAGATCCTGAATTTGAAGGAAAAGAGGAAGTTCCGCCTGAACATATCAAAGGAGCATATAAAGTTGATAAGGACGGAAAGATTGAAGGCGAGTTCATTCCAAATTCTAATTACCGAAGTAAATAAAAAAACGCACTACAATATCGGCTATAGCACAAATACGGGTTGACTGCTTAAAAATGAAGATATTATAACTAAATAAATTTATGGCAGGCGGACAAGAAAGCGGCTTCGAAATCCCGCACTCGCCATATCCAGAGCCGTTAAAACTTCAATAAATGAGCTTTGGATTTATTTTTCCAACCTGCTTGAGATTCGTAATCTACATAATAGATTTTTAAATCAGCTTGCGATTCATAATCAACAAAATAAACTTTTTTATCTGCCTGACTTTCATACTTTACAGCATACCACAAACCATCTTTACTTGCCTGACTTTCATACTTAACGTGATATACTTTTAAGTCGCATTGTGATTCGTAATCAACGACATACACTTTTAAGTCTGCCTGAGACTCATATTTTACTTTGAAAATTTTTTGTCCGAAAGCAACATTACTACTAAAAGTAAGTGCAAAGAACACTACTAAAGGAAGGATGATTTTTTTACTCATAATTTTATTTTTTTAATTGAATCGGTTAATGTTTACTTCTTCAGGAAGTGGTTCATCATGCAACAAATATCGTACAAATTTTTGAGTTAACCAAGGAGCCAACATTACTCCTTTAGTTCCTAATCCGTTAAAAATGAAAAAATTGTTGTGTTGATGATGTACCCCCAACAATGGTCTTCTGTCGCTAACGGTTGGTCTCACACCAGCCTCATGTTTCTTAACGATGATGTTGTCTTTTATAAATTTTTGAGCTTTGTTTAAGAGCTTATCTTTAGCTTTTTCGCTAATATTTTCATTAATTTCATCCCAATTATAAGTAGCTCCTAATTTATAAGTTCCATCGTAAGGCAATACAAAAATGCCTTTGTTAATAACAACATTTAAAGAGGTGTTTTCAAAATCAACACTTAACACTTCTCCTTTGGTAAGTTTAAACGGTAAGTGATTAAAATAAGGGTTATTGATATTTTTATAGCCTTCGCAAAAGATGATGCCTTTAGCTTTAAAATTGTTCCAGCAAACAGCTGATGTTTCCATTTTTAAATCAGCATAATCAAATGTACTTTCAACAAAAGCATTGTTTTTAATGAGGTATTCTTGAAAAGCCTGTAGCCATTTTTTGGTTCGTAAAAATCCCGATTGAAGTACTTTTGAAGCACCGTAAGGCATAGCAATATATTGTTCATCAAAAGGTTTTTCGTTTTTATCACTTATCCAATCGAACAATTCGGGTTCATTACTTTTTTGTTTCCAAAAAGTACTTTCTTTTTCATCTACAAAAAGTTTGTAAATAGGCATTTCTTGGTAAAAATTATTGTTAAGCAATTGTTCTTGCTTTCGGTAAAAATTAACAGCAATAGGCAATACACTATCTACCATCCAACTTTTGGTAAGTCGTTTAAAAACTATCGGATTACATAAACCCGCAGCAATTTTAGATGAGGTTTGAGGATGATTTTCATCAATTACCACAATTTTTTTACCTTCCTCCATCAGCTGATAAGCCAACACAGAACCCGCTAATCCTTGTCCAACTATGATGTAATCAATTTCATTCATTAAAACAAAAGTAGATTAAAAACTCAGAATCTATGTGGTTTTTGTAATTAAGTATATAAAAAATTCATAATTTTAAATCCCGAAACTACCTAACTAAAACTACTTAAATGAACACAACTTCAGTCAATTGGCAATCGGAGATTAACAAAACCATTTTACGTTATCACACCATTGCTTTATGGGTTGCTGTGATTTTTAACATGCTCTTTTTTGTTACCGATTATTTTAATATTTATGAATATTGGCAAGAGTTTTTAACCTTTAGGGTGGCTGTTTCTTTGGTTTGTTTGGTAACTGTTTTGTTTCATGAAAAGATTAAAATTCCTATTGAAGTTTTAGGTTTTATTCCGGTCTTTTTAATATCTATACAAAATGCTTATATGTGGAGCGTGATGGATTTAGAACACCTTCAAAAGCATGCTTTTGCCTACATTGCTTTATTTATAGGTTCAGGAATGTTTATGTTTTATCATGTTTATTATTCTGTTTTAATAGTGGTTGCCAATATTATTGCCAACATCATTTTCTTTTATTACAACAGCACATTAAGTCTTGATGAAATTTTAGTAAATGGTGGATTGCTTACAGGTGCGGTAGCTATTTTTTCAATCTTGTTAATTAGAATGCGTTACCGATTGACTAAAAAAGAAATTGTTGCTCGTTTAATGTTAGAAAAATCTAAAAAAGAACTAGAAGAACAAAAAGCTATTACCGAAGAAAAAAATAAGGAAATTGTTGATAGTATTAATTATGCCAAACGAATTCAAGACGCATTAATTACACCTCCGGCTAAACTAAAAAAGTTGTTGCCCGAATCGTTTGTGATTTATTTGCCTAAAGATATTGTAAGTGGAGATTTTTATTGGGCAACTGAAATTACGACTACTAAGGCATCTGAACCTAACGAAAAAATGGTCGTTTTTGCTGTTGCAGACTGTACCGGACATGGAGTTTCCGGAGCATTTATGAGTATTATAGGGTTAAAAATTTTAAATCAATCTAAAATACAGCCAAATATAAATTCTCCTGCAGAAGCGTTAAATTATTTAAATGATGAGGTTTATAGTACGATAAACATTCATACAGATGATGAAAATGTGATAAGAGACGGAATGGATATTTCTTTATGTAGTATAAGTTATAAACTTGAAACTTCAAATATTGAATCAGAAACAGTAGCTGTGTTACAATATTCCGGAGCGAATAATCCGCTTTATATTGTTAGAAATGGAGAATTGTTGGAAATTAAAGCAGATAAACAACCTATTGGTGCTTATGAAACGGAAAATTCTTTTCAAAACCATGAAATAGAAATGCAGAAAGGGGATATGGTTTATTTGTTTTCTGATGGTTATGCAGATCAGTTTGGGGGATTAAAAGGTAAAAAATTTAATTATAGGCAGTTTAAGCAATTATTAACAGATGTAGCAAATTTATCTGTACAAGAGCAACAAGAAATACTGACAAATGCTCATAAAGAGTGGAGAGGAGAACAAGAGCAGTTAGATGATATTTGTGTGATTGGGATAAGAGTTTAAGGCAAAGTAACCATAAAAACACCTCTAAGCCCTTTGTTAATCAATTCTTCTTTTAGGTTTTGAATTTCTGTAGCAGAAGAAGATTTTCCATAACGGATTTTAGTTAATCCGCCCACATTTTCTTTGGTAATTAAGTTGTAATCTAAACCATGTTGCTTACAGAAATTACGCACTCGTGTTTCAGAATATTCTGAAAGAGCTAAAATCTGCACTCCGTATTGTTTTTTAGAAGAGGTATTTGTTGGTGTTGGTGTAGGCTTGGGGTTTTCTTCAGGTTTTTTGTAAGAAGTTTCGGCAGGTGGAGTTGTTTCTTCTTCAGGAGTTTCTTCAATTACAGGCGTTGAACTTTCTTCCTCAACTTCTTCTGTTTCTTTGATGGTTTCAGCAACAATTTCCTCTTCCTCTTCTTTTTCGCTTTCAATAGGAGTGGTTGTTTCTTCAGTAGCCTCAGTTTCTTTTTCAACCTCAGGAGTTGTTGAAGCTAAAGTACTAGCACTTCCATCTATGTTAATAGTCAGTGGCGCAAGAGCTACTTTGTCTTTTACTTCATTACGAGAATATTGAATAGCTGCAGGAATATTTAGGGTTTGTCCGTTGCTAATGGTTAGTATAAACTCAATGTTTATAATTCCTGATGCAGGAACAGCCATTAAATAAAATTTTAATTGATTATTTTTTCTGTCTGTAAAAAAAGAATTATTAGGGGATGGTGTATAAGTATGAGCATCATCAATATCGTATTCAATACGAGCAATATCAACATTTTCTAACCCGGTAATAGCGGTTTTCACTAAAAACTCATTGGGTTGTCCGGTAGCTTCAACAATATGAGATGAATTTACTGTTTGTGCAAAAATATTAGTTGAAGTTATCACCACAACAAATAAAAAAATCAAGGTGTTTTTTGTCATAATTCAGGGTTTATTCACCTAATAAGTGATTAAAATCGTGGTAAATATATTAAAAAAATTCTGTGTAAAAAATAATTTTAAAATGTTATACTACAGAAACAGTGAACTTGAACTCCAAAAGCTTAAGTTTTTTCCAATCCTTTTTTATAAGTTGCAATAGCTCTTTCTCGGGCAAATTTATGTTCTACTATGGGAGCAGGATAAGTCAGTTCGTTGAGGTTTTTTACCCACTTTGTGATGTATTTTAAATCAGGATCAAATTTTTTAACTTGTTCGTAAGGATTAAATACTCTGAAATAGGGAGCGGCATCGCAGCCTGTTCCGGCCGCCCATTGCCAGTTGCCGTTGTTTGCCGACAAATCATAATCTAATAATTTTTTAGCAAAATAAGCTTCTCCCCAACGCCAATCTATTAGCAAGTGTTTGCATAAAAATGAAGCAACAACCATTCGAACTCTGTTGTGCATATATCCGGTTTCGTTGAGTTGTCGCATGCCGGCATCTACAATAGGATAGCCTGTTTTTCCTTCACACCAAAGAGCAAATTCGTTTTTATTGTTTCGCCAATTTATATTATCGTATTTAGCTTTAAAACTTTTATTGACAACATGTGGAAAGTGAAACAATATTTGCATAAAAAATTCTCGCCATATCAGTTCACTTAAAAATACGGGACTTTTTTCTAGACTGTTTTTTACACTATTTCTGATGCTTATCGTTCCAAAACGTAAGTGTGGACTTAAATAGCTGGTATTGTCCGTTGCCGGAAAGTTTCTTTCAGCTTCGTAATTTTCTAGGTTTGCTAAAGAGTAAGGCTTAACCTTGATAGAAGATAAGTTAAAATTTAGAGATGCTAAACTTGGGAAAGAAAATTGATTTTTGGCTAAATTAGTAAGGTGGTTTTTGTTGTTTTTAGTATCACAAAGGTTTAAAGAAAAAGCTGCTAACCATTTATTTTTATAGGGAGTATAAATGGTGTAAGGCGTTTTATCATCTTTCAAGACATCGTTTTCTTCAAAAATAACCTGGTCTTTAAAGCTAAAAACAGCAACGTTGTTAGTTTTGGCTAAAGTGGTAATTTCTGTATCTCTTTTAATGGCATAAGGCTCATAATCTTTGTTGAAATAGATGTTTTTAACTTTATATTCTGATATTATTTTTTGCCAAACATCTTTGGGGTTCCCTTTTAAAACTAACAAGCTGCTTTCTACTTTTTGTAACTCTACATTAATCTGCTCCAGTTGTTGGTAAATAAAACTAATACGAGCATCATCTTTTGGAAGTTCATCAATAATATCTGTATCGAAAATAAACAATGGAATAACCTGTTGGTTTTCGCTTAAAGCATGGAATAAAGCGGTATTATCTGATAACCGTAAATCTCTTCTGAACCAAAAAAAAGTAATCTCCATTTTCTAATTATCAATACGTTCTACTTTCTTTACTCCTTCTACTTTTTTAAGATTAGTAATAAGGTTGTTAAGGTGGATGGTATTTTGAACGAAAACCATTATTGTTCCCTCAAATATGCCGTCATAACTTTCAAATTTTATGGAACGCATGTTTACATGTAACTCATTAGAAACTATTTGAGTGATGTTGTTTACAATTCCTACATTGTCAATTCCAATAATTTTTAATCCTGTTAAGAAGTCTACTTTTTCTTTTTCTATCCACCGAGCTTTTATTACCCTGTAAGCATAATTAGACATTAACTGAACTGCATTTGGGCAAGTAGTTTTATGTATTTTAATTCCTTCGGCAACTGTTATAAATCCAAAAACTTCATCACCTGGAATAGGATTACAGCAATTGGCAAGACTGTAATCAATTTTTTCCATGTTGTCGCCAATTACTAAAATTTCATCTTTTCTTTCAGATTTTGTAGGTTTTTTTCTTTCAAAATAGGTTTTGAGTCTATTAGGGAAAGTTCTTTTAAGTTTTAAAGTGCCATTTTTAACTTCAAAATCTCTTAAGTGATTAAGCTGAATGGTGTTTTTAGCAATTCCGTAATAAAAATCAATGTCAGAAGTTTCTTTAAAGTGTTTTTTAAGTTCGTTTAAGCTAATGTTTTCTCGTTTTATTCCTAAACGCTTAAATTCTTTATCCAACATGGCTTTACCAATTAAAGCAATTTCTTTTCTTTCTTCTTTAAGCGAAGATTTTATTTTAGATTTTGCCTTATGGGTTTTTACAAAATTGAGCCAGTCTTCTTTTGGTCGTTGATTTTTAGAGGTAAGAATTTCAATTTGATCACCACTTTTTAGGGGGGTGCTTAAAGGGACTAACTTGTTGTTTACTTTAGCTCCAATACATTGTTCACCTATTTCGGTATGTACAGAAAAAGCAAAATCTAATGCACTGGCACCTGTGGGTAAATTTTTCATTTCACCTTCGGGAGTAAACACATAAATTTCATCAGAGAATAAATCTAATTTAAAGTCATCAACCAAATCTAATGCATTAGCATCATTATTTTCTATTAACTCTCTAATCTGGTTTATCCACTTATCAAATTGACTTTCTTCACTACCTTCTTTGTATTTCCAATGTGCAGCAAAACCTTTTTCTGCAATTTCGTCCATACGTTTGGTACGTATTTGTACTTCTACCCACTTTCCGGTTGGACTCATAACGGTTGTGTGCAGTGATTCATAACCGTTCGCTTTTGGAGCAGAAATCCAATCCCTTAATCTCTCAATATTGGGTTGGTAAAAATCGGTAACAATAGAATAAGCTTGCCAACAGTCTGATTTTTCATTTTCGGGAAGTGAATCAATAATAATTCTAACAGCAAACAAGTCATAAACCTCTTCAAAAGGAATACTTTTATTACTCATTTTCTTCCAAATAGAATAAATAGATTTTGGTCGCCCTTTCATTTCAAATTTGAAACCTTTGGCTTCTAAGGCTTTTTTAAGAGGTGCAGAAAAATGATTGATAAACCTTGTTCTAACTTCTTGTGTTTTCTTTAGTTTACTTTGAATTTCTTCAAAAACTTCCGGTTCTTGGCATTTTAATGATAAATCTTCCAATTCAGACTTAATAGCGTGTAAACCTAATCGATGAGCTAAAGGTGCATACAAAAACAAGGTTTCTGAAGCAATTTTAAGTTGCTTATCTCTTCTCATGGAGCCAATGGTTCGCATATTATGCAACCTATCAGCTAGTTTTATTAAAATTACCCTTACATCATCAGCAAGGGTAAGTAGTATTTTTTTAAAATTTTCTGCCTGTAAAGAAATATTAGCATCTACTACTCCTGAAATTTTGGTTAGTCCTT
Source organism: Flavobacteriales bacterium BRH_c54 (assembly GCA_000961845.1). GTDB lineage: Bacteria > Bacteroidota > Bacteroidia > Flavobacteriales_E > Vicingaceae > BRH-c54. The sequence continues at coordinate 39,599 of LADZ01000026.1, read as the reverse complement.
CAATAATTCTGGCTTCTTTTTCTCCAAAAAGGTTTTTAACATCATCAATGGTAAGTTCAGTGTCCTCAACCGTATCGTGTAATAAGGCACAAATAATGGAGGTTGCTCCTAGTCCAATTTCTTCAGCACAAATTCGGGCAACAGCTATAGGATGGAAAATATAAGGTTCTCCGGATTTTCTTCTTACATCTTTGTGAGCTTCATGTGCAACATCAAATGCTTTACGGATACGCTTTTTAGTTGCAGCATCTTTTTTAGCATGTACAGCAGATTTTACTAACCCTTCAAAGGCGGCCTCAATCTCTTGTTTCTCTTTTTCTAAATCGATTTGCATAGTTTATTCTCAAGGTGTTAACCTTTATACTCTTTCAATAATTGTTGCATACCCTTGTCCTACACCAATACAAAGTGTAACTAATGCATATTTTTTATTTTGTTTGTGCAATTCTATGGCAGCTGTTTGTAATATTCTTGAACCTGTCATTCCTAACGGGTGGCCTAAAGCAATTGCTCCTCCATTGGGGTTAATACGAGGATCATCATCTGCCAAGCCCATTTTTCGAGTACACGCCAAACTTTGAGCAGCAAATGCTTCATTAATTTCAATAATATCCATTTGATCTAAAGTTAAATCTGCTCTTTTCAGTGCTTTTTCGGTGGCATAAACAGGACCTATACCCATAATTCTGGGTTCAACCCCTGCAATTGCGCTAGAAACAATTCGTGCGATTGGCTGTAAATTATATTGTTTTGCAGCTTCTTCAGAAGCTATTAACATGGCTGCAGCTCCATCGTTCAATCCTGAGGCATTTCCAGCTGTAACAGAGCCACCTTCTTTTCGGAAAGCAGGAGCAAGTTTTCCTAAGATTTCTAAGCTGGTAGTCGGCTTAATAAATTCATCTTGAGCAAAAATGATGGGATCTTTTTTTCGTTGAGGAATTTCTACTAATACAATTTCTTCTGATAACCTCCCACTTTGTTGAGCTTTAGTTGCTTTCATCTGACTCCAATAGGCAAATTTATCTTGATCTTCTCTGCTAATCTTATACATATCCACTAAATTTTCAGCAGTTTGTCCCATTCCGTCAGTACCATAAAGAGCTTCCATTTTTGGATTGATAAACCTCCAGCCAAAGCTAGAATCATACATTTTAGCATCTGTTCCAAAAGGTTTAGCAGACTTTGAAATAACATAAGGCCCTCTCGACATGTTTTCAACACCCCCTGAAATATACAAATCGCCATCACCTATTTTAATTGCTCTGGAAGCATTTATAGCAGCAGCCATACCTGATGCACATAATCTGTTTACAGTTTCTCCACCCACTTGCCATGGTAAACCAGCTAATAAACCAGCCATTCGAGCCACGTTTCGGTTATCTTCACCTGCTTGGTTAGCACATCCAAAAAGCACATCTTCAATGGCTTTTTGATTTAATGTAGGGTTTCTTTTTATTAATTCAGCAATAACTATTGCCGCTAAATCATCTGTTCTAATTGCAGCTAACGTTCCTCCAAAATTTCCTATTGGCGTTCTGATAGCATCTATAATATAAGCGTCTTTCATTTCTATATTTTTAATTTTTACAAAGGAATATTGCCATGTTTCTTTTTGGGTAAAGAAGCTACTTTATTTTCGAGCATTTTAAATGCTTTTATTAGCTTTTCTCTAGTTTGGTCGGGACGAATAACCTCATCTACATAACCTCTTGCAGCAGCGTTGTAGGGGTTAGCAAACATTTCAGCATATTCTGCTTCTTTTTCTTTTAATTTTTCTTCAGGATTTTCTGCTGCGGCAATTTCTTTTTTAAAGATAATTTCTGCTGCTCCTTTCGCTCCCATTACAGCAATTTCTGCAGTTGGCCATGCAAAATTCATGTCGGCACCAATGTGTTTAGAGTTCATTACATCATAAGCTCCTCCATAAGCTTTTCTGGTAATTACCGTAATTCTCGGAACAGTTGCTTCGCAGAAAGCATACAATAATTTTGCTCCATTGGTAATAATTCCATTCCATTCTTGGTCAGTACCAGGTAAAAAGCCAGGAACATCTTCAAAAACTAATAAGGGAATGTTAAAAGAATCACAAAAACGAACAAAACGAGCTGCTTTTTGAGATGATTTTATATCCAATACACCAGCTAAAAATGCCGGCTGATTAGCAACAATTCCAATTGATTTTCCAGCTAGACGAGCAAAACCAACTACAATATTTTCTGCAAAATCTTTTTGAATTTCGTAAAAAGTATCCGTATCAACAGTATTGTTAATTACATCTTTAATATCGTAAGGTTGGTTGGGGTTTTCAGGAATAATATCATTCAATGCTAAACGACTTTCATCTGCTGCTTCATAAGGAATAGAAGGAGCATCATCCTCACAGTTTTGAGGCATATAAGAAAGTAAAGTTTTAATTCCATTGATACAAGCTACTTCATTAGCATAAGTTAAATGGGTAACACCTGATTTTATAGAATGAGCAGATGCACCTCCTAATTCTTCAGAAGTAACTTCTTCGTGTGTAACTGTTTTTACTACATTTGGTCCTGTGACAAACATATATGATGTGTTTTCCACCATCATAATAAAATCTGTTAGAGCCGGAGAGTAAACAGCTCCACCTGCACAAGGTCCCATAATAGCTGATAGTTGAGGAATAACGCCACTTGCCATGGTATTTCTATAAAAAATATCGGCATAACCGGCTAAAGAAACAACACCTTCTTGAATTCTAGCACCTCCCGAATCGTTTAATCCAATTACCGGAGCTCCATTTTTTATTGCTAAATCCATTACTTTACAAATTTTTTCAGCATAAGCTTCAGCTAATGAACCTCCTAAAACGGTGAAATCTTGAGAAAAAACATATACTAATCGCCCATGAATAGTTCCATAACCAGTAACTACTCCATCACCTAGATATTTTTGTTCTGCTAAATCAAAATTGGTAGAACGGTGCATCACAAACATCCCTATTTCTTCAAAAGAACCTTCATCTAATAAAAAATGTATTCTTTCTCTGGCAGTAAGTTTTCTTTTTTTATGTTGAGCAGCAATCCTGTCTTCACCTCCACCTAACTTAGCTTCTTCAATTTTCTTATTTAATAGATCTAGTTTTTCTTTCATAGGATAGTTATTATTTTAGGTCAAAAAAATTTGATGTAAAAATAAAAAATCCAAATGAATATATGGAGGGAAATGGTAATTTAGTCAACTAAGAAAAAACGTTATTCCTATGGAAAATCAAGAAAATAATTCGGCAAATGAAACTGCTACTGACAACAAGGAGTTGAAATTTAGTTTTTTGCGTTCGTTTGTATTACTAATAAAATACCTTAAAGACGTAATAAGTATTAGAGAAGGCGTTGATGTAGAAGGATCAATTGAGGCCATTAGGAATGATATTGATTTTAAAGGGGTAAATATATGGATTTTAGGAGCTTCTATTGCTATTGCCTCCATTGGCTTAAATGTGAACTCAACAGCAGTAGTTATTGGAGCCATGCTTATTTCTCCACTAATGGGACCGATTGTTGGAATTGGTTTAGCTATAGGCATCAACAATTTAAAGATGCTAAAAAGATCTTTAATAAGTTTAGGAACAGCTGTATTAATTAGTGTGGTAGTTTCTACAATTTATTTTTTACTTACTCCTTTAGGTGAGGTGCAATCGGAATTAATAGCCAGAACAAGACCTACATCATTAGATGTATTAGTTGCTGTATTTGGTGGGGTTGCTCTTATTGTTGCTAAAACAAAAAAAGGTACAATTGCAAGTACTATTTATGGGGTTGCTATTGCTACTGCCTTAATGCCACCTTTATGTACTGCTGGTTATGGTTTAGCCAATGCTAATTGGAGCTTTTTCTTTGGAGCTTTTTACTTGTTTATTATCAACTCCGTATTTATTATTTTATCTACATGGTTGGTAGTTAAATATTTAAGATTCCCATTAACCTCTTATATTGATAAGGCTAAACAAAAAAAAGTAACCAGATTTATTTGGATTTTTACTATCATTATTATTTTGCCTAGCTCTTACACTTTTTGGAAATCTATACAAGAAAGTATTTTTAAAAGTAATGCAGAAAAGTTTATAGTAGAAAATTTTGAATTTGCAGAAAGTGAAGTAATTAACAAAAAAGTAAACTATACTACTGAAGAAGGAAACCCTTTGATTGAAGTTTATTTAATAGGTAAACCTATTTCCGGTGAAACTAAAAAAATGTTGACTAAAAAAATGTTGAGTTATAATTTAAAAAATGCCGAACTAAAAGTTTATCAGTCTGAAGATAATTCAAATGAATTAGCAAACAGACTTACTTCTGAAGTAAAATCGGGAATTATTGAAGAAATATATAAAAAAAACCAAGAAACTATTGAAGATAAAGATGCAAAAATAAAATTATTAGAAAACGAAATCAATAAAATGGGTTTTAGCAAGATTCCTTTTACATCTTTATCTAAAGAAGTAAAAATGCAATATGAAGATGTGATAGGAATGGAGGTAGGAAAAACGATTTATACCAATTTTAGCAATAAACAAGATACTTCAACCACTATTTTAGTAAAATGGAATCCTGATATGGACACCAAAATTAGACAAACTAAGAAAACTTCTCTTCAAAACTGGCTTAGAATTAGGTTAGATGATGATAAATTGAAGGTGGTTAGTTATTAGTTTTAAACACCCCCTGAAGACTTCGTTTCCTTATTGGTATTTAGCGTTACAAAAGTTTAACTAAATCTTAACAATGTTCTTATAAGAAAACACACGTTTTATTTAAGTGTTAAGCTTACTTTTGCCGACTTTTTGTTAAACAATCTAATGATTTAACCTTATGTTATTTAGCTATTTTAATTTTAAAGAAATTGCTACGGCAACTATGATTCTTTTTGCAGTAATTGATATTGTTGGTTCTGTGCCAATTATCATTGATTTACGTCAGAAAACCGGACATATTCAATCGGAAAAAGCTAGTTTAGTTTCTTTGGTTTTAATGATATTGTTTCTTTTTGTTGGAGAATCTATTTTAGGATTGATAGGCATTGATGTAAGCTCATTTGCTATAGCGGGTTCGTTTATCATTTTCTTTTTAGCATTAGAAATGATTTTAGGAATACGTTTATATAAAGAAGAAAATAATGGAGGAAAAAGCACAGCTTCTATTGTTCCTATTGCATTTCCGTTAATTGCCGGTGCCGGGACTATGACCTCGTTACTTTCTTTAAGAGCAGAATATGCTGTTCAGAATATAATTGTGGCTATTGTGGTAAATATTATTATGGTCTATATTGTTTTAAAATCTTCTAAGTTTATAGAGCGAATTTTAGGACAAGGAGGAATAAATGTACTAAGAAAAGTTTTTGGTGTAATTTTACTGGCAATAGCCGTTAAATTATTTAGAAGTAACGCAGGATTATAAAAATGCCAAAAATTACCATATATACTGATGGAGCAGCTAAAGGAAATCCAGGTAACGGAGGTTACGGAGTGGTAATGATGAGCGGAAAGCACAAAAAAGAACTTTCCGAAGGCTTTAGAAATACTACTAACAACCGAATGGAACTGTTAAGTGTAATTATTGCGTTGGAAGCTATAAAAGTAGAAAAAGCAGATGTAGAAATTTTTTCTGACTCTAAATATGTGGTGGATGCTGTAGAAAAAGGCTGGGTATTTGGTTGGCAGAAAAAAGGTTTTAAAGGCAAAAAAAATATTGATTTGTGGCAACGATTTCTAAAAATCTATCCTAAGCATCATGTAAAATTTCATTGGGTTAAAGGACATGCAGGAAACCTCTACAACGAACGTTGCGATGAGTTGGCAGTTGCTGCAGCAGAAAGTAAGGAGTTGTTGGTGGATGAAGGGTATGAGAATGGGCAAGAATAACAAAGAAAGCCACTAATCTTAGTGGCTTTCTTTGTTATATATAGATTGTACATTATCGTAAATCAATAACATCATAGTTAGCATATTTTGCTTTATCAAAAGTAAAAGTAGCATCAGGAATAGCAACATTTGGTGTAAAGGTTTTAATGGTATAAGTCATGTTGGTACCATCTTTACCATAAACTATTACTTTAGAGATTTCTCCTTTAGCTTTATTAATGTATAACTCCACTCTGTGAAAAGATTTTTCTTCAGGTTTGTTGGGATACAAGTTGATAACATCATTTCCGCCTTCTTCTTTAGCATATTTATACTTGAATCCTTTTTCGTATAAAGTAAAGATAGTTGAAGGACTTATTGCATCTTCTTCACTTTCATCTGGAATTGAATTGATGTGTACTTCTTCAGCATCTTTTAATAAGGTATAAACACTTTTACCATCAGAAAAAACATCTTGTCCTTTTATGGATAAATAATACTTATCGCCTTTTGTTTGCAAGCTTCCTGTTTGTTTTTCATCTATTCCTTCCGTTTTGTTGTGAATGTGGTATTCAAACGTAGTTTTAATGGAAGTATATTTTTTAGTCTTATCGCTTAATTTGTCTAAAATGGTTTTGGCTTTAGCATCATCTTGAGCAAAAATGCCAATAGTTATGGTTAAGCTTAATAATAGTAGGGATAATTTTTTGATCATAATGTTATAGTTAGATTATTGATTTCGTTAATTTACTTGATTTATTCAAATGTAATTAATTTTTATGAGTTATTCTCCCTCACCACCTTTCAAAAACTGTTCCAAAGCATTCATGTCGGTCATTAATACTTGTCGAGCTTTACTTCCTTCAAAAGGACCAATGATTCCTGCTTCTTCTAATTGATCTATAAGCCTTCCTGCACGGTTGTAACCAATTTTCATTTTTCTTTGCAACAATGAAGCCGAACCTTGTTGATGTTGAACAATCATTCTAGCAGCATCATCAAATAAATCATCTTTATCATCACTATCAAAAGTTCCTGAGCCGCCTGATGAAGATTCTCCAACATATTCGGGAAGTGTAAAGACTTCTGGATAACCTCTTTGTTCACCAATAAAATCACATATTCTTTCTACTTCAGGAGTATCTACAAAAGCACATTGTACACGTGTTAAATCGTTGCCCTGAGAGATAAGCATATCTCCTCGTCCGATTAATTGGTCTGCTCCGCTAGAATCTAAAATAGTTCTGGAATCAATTCCAGAAGTTACTCTAAAAGCAATTCTTCCGGGGAAGTTAGCTTTTATAATTCCTGTAATAATATTGGCTGAAGGTCGTTGAGTTGCAATAATTAAATGAATACCAATAGCTCTTGCCAATTGAGCCAAACGAGCAATTGGTGTTTCTACTTCTTTACCTGCTGTCATTATTAAGTCGGCAAACTCATCAATAACCAATACGATGTAAGGTAAAAACTTGTGTCCGTCATTTGGATTTAGTTTTCGAGCAATAAATTTACTATTGTATTCCACAATATTTCTTACTTGTGCATTTTTAAGTAACTCGTAACGATTATCCATTTCAATACACAACGAATTTAGTGTGTTGATTACTTTCTGATTATCAGTAATAATTGCTTCATCGGTATCGGGTAATTTTGCTAAATAATGGCGTTCTATTTTGTTGTAAAGTGTAAGCTCTACTTTTTTAGGATCTACCAAAACAAACTTCAATTGCGATGGATGTTTTTTATATAATAAAGAAGTTAAAACAGCATTTAAACCAACCGATTTTCCTTGTCCGGTAGCTCCAGCCATAAGTAAGTGAGGCATTTTAGCCAAATCAAAAACAAAGTTTTCGTTGGTAATGGTTTTTCCCATTACCACAGGAAGCTCCATTTTTGCATTTTGAAATCTATCGGAAGCAATTGCTAAACGCATGGAAACAATTTCAGGATTTTGGTTTGGCACCTCAATACCAATAGTTCCTTTACCCGGAATTGGAGCAATAATTCTAATTCCTAATGCTGCCAAACTAAGCGCAATATCATCTTCTAAATTTTTAATTTTAGAAATTCTAATGCCAGGAGCAGGGATAATTTCATACAATGTTACTGTTGGTCCAATAGTAGCTTTTATGCTCGTAATTTCAATATTGTAGTTAGAAAGCGTTTCTAAAATTTTATTTTTATTGGCTTCTAATTCTTCTTTAGTTACTGTTTGTTGACTAGTTCCAAAGTCTTTTAGTAACTCAATAGGAGGCATTTTAAATGAAGCTAAATCAAGTGTTGGGTCATATTCTCCAAAATCTTTGGCTTTTTGGTTTAGTTCTTCTTCTGAAAGCGTTTTTTCGTCTGGTTTGGCTTCCTCTACAGAAAACTTTACTTCTCCGTCTTTTTTCTCTTCTATTTCAGGAATGTCTGTTGAAAGAGGAATACTTTCAGTTTCCTCTTCTTCAATTTCAGGAAGTTCTTCAGGAGCTTCATCTAAACTAACTGGAGTTGCTTCTTCTTCATTATTATTTTCTTCTTCCACTTCGTTTAATGCGGCCTCATGAATCAAGTCTATTTCATCCGCAGATTCTTCTTCTGAGGGGCTTTCTAAATCATCTTCCATTATTTTTTCTAATTGAGGAAGTTTAAATGAAACATTAAAATTTAGCACTATAAATATTAATAATGAAAGGAATAAAAGTAAGCCAACACCAACACTTCCTACAATACTGGTAAGCCAAACAGTAGATTGAAATCCAAAAGTTCCTCCTAAAATGGGGTAGCTTTTAAAAATATAGGCTAATACTACTGACAACCAAACAATAGTAAACAAAGAATAAGCAAAAGCCTTATTAAACGGAACCAGTTTTATTTTAAAAAGTGCTTTAAACCCTACAATAAAAAACAAAAAGCAAAACAAAAAGGAAGCTACTCCGAATGCATTAAAAATAAACTGATGTGCCGCATAAGCACCTAATTTACCTAACCAGTTTTCAGCTTGTATTTCAGGGTTATCCCAGTGGTTTATAATTAAATTTTGGTCGGCTTTCCAAGTAAACAGGTAGGATGAAAATGCCAATAATAAAAAGACAGAAAAAACCAATAACAACAGGCCTGTAATTTGTGCTAATTTTTCATTTTGCACAATATTTTTAAGCTTATTGCTAATGTTGCTGAAAAAAGAAAATCGACCAATTTTTCGCTCTTTTTTAGGGGTCGATTTAGGTTCGTTTTTTTCTTTAATATTTTTTTTAAACTGATTAACTGCCATTTTGTTCTTTACGGTATCAACTAACAAATTTATACATTAGTAAGGCGTTTACTAACCGAAAGAACGCTAATAAATAACAATTGATTGTGAATAAACATAAAAAAAAGGAGGTCTATTGACCTCCTCCCATTTGTTTTTTAAATTCTTCCTCTGTCATACTTTCGTAATCGGAAGGAATGGTAAATTCTGCATTAGAAATTTTTTCTTCTTTTACTTCTTTAGCAGCAATAGTCATCGTCATACCTTGATTTTCAACAGTGTATTCCATTAAAAAACCTTTTAGCCCTTTAAATTGAGTGTTGGTTTTAGTTCCTGAAATTTCTTCAGTATAGTAAACTATCATAGCCTCCTCCATATCAGGGTGGGTTATTTCAGCTTTTTTACACGTATAACCTGCAATTTTTTTAGTTCCTTCTAAATAGTTAATTTTAGGATCTACTTTTTCTTTATCGTCAGAAGTATTTTGTTCCATGGCTATTTTCTGACCCATCATATTCATTAAAATGGTAACTTTTTTAGCTTTATCATCTGTAATGGTAGTTGTAGAGCCCATAGCGGAGTTCTGTTCCATTCTGCTTTTATCACCTTTAATTTTAAGCGTCATTTCTTTTGGCATCATTGACTCATATTGTTTCATTTCATCTGGCATATCGGTATAAGTAATACCAAAATTTACAGTTCCTTCAAAAGATTTTTGAGCTATTACACTGAAAGTAATTGCTAAAGTCGCTAAACTGGTTAATAGAATTTTTTTCATCTTAATTGATTTATAAGGTTAATATTTATTTGAAACTATCAAAGATTTCAGTCATTTCTTGTTCCATTTCGTCAAAAGTAACTGCTTTATATTCAGAAGGGATTTCAAAAACGTTGTCTTTTACTTTTTCAAATTTTACTTTTTTTGCTTCAAAGCGCATGCAAATATCGTACTTATCGTACTGATATTCTAACATTACTCCATCTATTGGAGCAAATTGATTACACCAGTTGGGGTTTTCTATATTAATATCTTTAGTGTAAAACACAGTAAAAGCATCATTCGTTTCATTTTTTACCGTTACAATGGCTTTTTTACATACATATCCTAAAATTTCTTTGTACTCATCTACAAATTCTATCTGGTATTCAGGAAGATTTTTAAGAGTGTTAGGAATTTCTTTTCCTGTTAATCTCAACACATATTTTTTATTAATAAGTTTTACCAACTGAAAGAACTCATCTGTTGCTTGGTCGCACACAAATTCTGTTTTAAAGGTTCCCATCCCAGCAGAAACGGTAGTAATGTATTTGTTGTCTTTAAAATACATTCTCATTTCCTTAGGCATAAAATCCAACATAAAATTGGTTTTATCCATTTTAGGATAAGTTACTTTGTACTCTATAACACCTTCGGACTTGTCTGAAACACTATCTTTACAAGAAGAAAGAACAATTACACCAAAAAGAAGTAAATAAAAATGTATTTTAAGCATACCAAAAACGCTGTGTTTTTTAATTCTTTTTCATCTGTTTTTTATTTTATTAAATCTGTCAGATGTAACTTCCCTTGACATTATTTCTCTTGTGGGAGTAAATTTTTAGTCATGGTCGTTTCGTGATGAATAAAGATTAAAAAAAAGTATATTATATAATTCGTAACAACAAATATATCAATATTTTTGTTTCCTAATTGTTAAAGGGTTTAATTTATACCTAAAACCCCTATAATTTATAAAAATTCTACTTAGTAAGTTAAGTAAAAATACTTAAATCATAATTATATGAAAGCTATTAAAATCATTAAAAACCGTTCTGATATTGGTGCCGGGACAAGAGGTTCTGACATGGGAATAGATGCTATTGAAATTGCAGCTATTAATGCCGGAAATGATTATTTTAACAACTATGATTATGTTGAAATTGAAAGTGAAAATGAGGTTGTTTATGAAAAACAACAAACACCTTATGCTAAAAGAATTGGAAAAGTATTGAAAGTCTGCAAACGGTTGAGTAAAGCGGTTAAACAAACTATTGAAGAAAACTGTTTTCCATTGGTACTTTCCGGAGATCATTCTTCGGCATTAGGAACTATTAGTGGTTTAAAATGTGCTTATCCAGATAAACGTATTGGTGTGGTTTGGATAGATGCTCATGGCGATTTGCATTCTCCATATACTACTCCATCAGGTAATATTCATGGAATGCCTTTGGCTGCTGCTTTGGCAGATGATAATTTAGACAGAAAAGTAAATGAAGTTAAGGAAGAAACTCATGAGAATTGGGAAGGCATGAAAAATATTGGTGGAATTTCTCCAAAAGTATTGCATGAAGATGTGGTGTTTTTTGGTGTGAGAGATACGGAAGAACCAGAAGATTATTGTATGTTGAAAAATAGCATGAAAAACTACAAAGTAGAAGAAGTTAGGTTTAGAGGTTTGGAAGTATGTGTTAAAGAGGCGTTGGAGAAACTTAAAAATTGCGATTACATTTATATTTCTTTTGATGTGGATTCAATGGATTGTGATTTAATTTCTAAAGGAACAGGAACCCCTGTTTCTAAAGGTTTTGACCAATATGAAGTAAAAAATATTATCAACGAGTTGATAGAAAGTAATAAGGTAATTTGCTTAGAAATAGTTGAAGTAAACCCTACGTTAGATAATAAAGGAAACGTAATGGCAGAAACTGCATTTGAAGTGTTGAATGAGGTTACCAAAAATATTGAAGCTAAATTATCAATGTGAGAGTTTGATAATGTGGGAATGCAAAAACTTGGTGCATTCGTGGAAAAATAAATAAAAAATGGAAGAATTAATTATACAGGCAGTAGAAAAAGGAATGGCGTCAATTTATGGTGCTGAAGTAGATGTAAATACTATTCAACCTCAAAAAACCAGAAAAGAATTTGATGGTGATTTGACGGTAGTGGTTTTTCCTTTCACCAAAATATCTAAAAAATCTCCTGAACAAACGGCTGAAGATTTAGGAAAATACTTGGTTGAAAATATTCCTCAAATCACTAATTTTAACGTGGTAAAAGGCTTTTTAAACCTTAGCATTTCTGCTGAATATTGGCTAAATGAACTCAATACTATTGCTCAAAATAAAACATTCGGACAAGCAGCTCCATCAGGTAAAACCTATATGGTAGAATATGCTTCACCAAATACCAACAAACCTCTACATTTAGGACATTTAAGAAACATTTTTTTAGGATTTTCTGTTGCTGAAATTTTAAAAGCTAACGGACACGAAGTGTTTAAAACCCAAATTATCAACGACAGAGGTATACACATTTGTAAAAGTATGTTGGCTTGGCAAAAATTTGGAAACGGAGAAACTCCTCAAAGCTCTGGCTTAAAAGGCGACCATTTAGTAGGAAAATATTATGTAGAATTTGATAAGGCTTATAAAAAAGAAATTAATCAACTTATTGAAAAAGGATTAACAAAAGAAGAAGCCGAAAAAGAAGCTCCCATATTTAAACAAGCCCAAGAAATGCTGCTTAAGTGGGAAAATGGAGATAAAGAGGTGGTAGATTTATGGAAAAAAATGAATGGTTGGGTATATGATGGTTTTGATGTTACTTACCAAACTATGGGGGTTGATTTTGATGAAATTTATTATGAATCCAACACTTACATTTTAGGTAAAGATGTGGTAGAAAAAGGCTTAGCAGAAGGACATTTTTATAAAAAAGAAGATGGTTCTATTTGGTGCGATTTAAGTGCTGAAAAAATGGATGATAAACTGTTGTTAAGAGCTGACGGAACTTCTGTTTACATGACACAAGATATTGGAACAGCTATAGAACGTTATAAAAATCATCCTAACTTAAATGGTATCATTTATACTGTTGGAAACGAACAAAATCATCATTTTAAGGTATTGTTTGCCATCCTAAAAAAATTAGGGTATCAATGGGCAGATGAGTGTCATCATTTATCTTATGGCATGATAGAATTGCCCGATGGTAAAATGAAATCTAGAGAAGGAACGGTTGTAGATGCCGATGATTTAATGGCAGAAATTGTAAATGATGCCAAACTAATGACTCAAGAACGTGGGCATTTAGATGGATTAAGTAATGCTGAAAAAGACGAACTATACGCTCAAATTGGTTTAGGTGGTCTAAAATATTATTTGCTTAAAGTAGATGCTAAAAAAGGCATGGTGTTTAATCCGGAAGAATCTATTGATTTGAATGGCAATACCGCTCCTTTCATACAATATGCTCATGCCAGAATACAATCGTTATTGAGAAAAGCAAATGAGTTAAATTATAGTACTTCTTACACTGATGCAAAACTAAATGAAGAAGAAATTACTTTAGTAAAGCTATTAAAAGACTTTCCTACAATAATTAAAGAAGCTGGAGAAAATATTAGTCCGGCAACCTTAAGTAATTATATTTATGAGTTGGTAAAAACCTTTAATCATTTTTATCAAAACGTACCTATTTTGCGTGAAGAAGATAAAAATAAACTAGCCATGAGGTTAGTATTGTCTCAAAGTGTAGCAAAAGTTATCGCTTCAGGCATGAAATTGCTTGGAATAAGTGTTCCTAACAAAATGTAAGTAAAACAAGCTTTTTAAGCTAATACGTTTTCTCTGTAAATAGTTTGAGTTCTATCCGGACCAACCGAAACAATAGTTATTGGCACATTTAATTCTTGCTCTAAATACTCAATATAAGCTGTTAATTCTTGTGGAACATCATTTATTGAGGCTAACTTAGTCAAGTCTTTTTTCCAGCCTTTTAATGCAGTATAAATAGGTTTTACTTCTTTAGAAACAATATCATAAGGCATATAGTCTATTTTTTCTCCATCTATTTCGTAATGTGTACAAACTTTAATCGTTTCAAAGTCGCTTAAAACATCAGCTTTCATCATAATTAATTCGGTAACTCCATTAATCATAATTGCATATTTTAAAGCAGGTAGATCAACCCAGCCACATCTTCTTGGTCTTCCGGTTGTAGAGCCAAATTCATTTCCGGCTTTTCTAATGCTTTCACCGACTTCATCATGAAGTTCTGTGGGGAAAGGACCACTACCTACCCTAGTACAATAAGCTTTAAAAATTCCCAATACTTTTCCTATTTTATTAGGAGCAATACCCAAACCTGTGCAAGTTCCTGCAGTAGTTGTGTTTGATGAGGTTACAAAAGGGTAAGACCCAAAATCTATATCTAACATAGTTCCTTGAGCACCTTCTGCTAATATAGATTTGTTATCATTAATAGCATGATTTAAGAAATGCTCACTATCAATTACTGTTAGGTTTTTAATGGTTTCAATACCATTAAAAAAATCATCTTCCAACGCACTTAAATCGTAACCATAATCGTAAAATTTCAATAAATCTTTATGCTTAACTACTAATTGGTCGTATTTTTCTTTAAAATCTATTTCAAAAATATCACCTACTCTTAATCCGTTTCTACCTGTTTTATCCATGTAAGTTGGACCAATTCCTTTTAATGTAGAACCTATTTTTCCTTTGCCTTTTGCTGCCTCAGAAGCCGCATCTAACAAACGGTGTGTAGGAAGAATTAAGTGTGCTTTTTTAGAAACGAATAATTGTTTGTTCATATCAACACCCATATTAATTAGGGCATCAATTTCTCTTTTTAAAATTACAGGATCTATTACAACGCCATTACCAACAATGTTGTTTACTCCTTTATGGAAAATTCCTGAAGGAATGGTATGCAAAACATGTTTAATTCCATCAAACTCTAAGGTATGACCAGCATTTGGACCACCTTGAAAACGAGCAATTACATCATATTTTGGTGTTAATACATCTACAATTTTACCCTTACCTTCGTCTCCCCATTGGAGTCCTAACAATACATCTACTTTCATGTGTTTATTTTTATTGCTTTTTATCTGTTACATGTAACTCTCTTTATAATCATTCTCCTGTGTGAGAAATTTTTATTCATGATCGTTTCATTTGTTTTATGTTGAATATTAATTTATTGGTTGTTTTATTTTAAGAATAGTTTCTTTTGCTTCTTTAATGTTCTCAGCAATGTTAAACACATTGTTCAGCTTAGTAATAACTAATAATTGGTTTATTTTTTTCGGAATATTTACTATAAACACTTCTCCGTTTCTATTTCTTGTTTGGGTAAGAATTGAAATAAAAACACCCAATCCTGAACTGTTCATATAGTCCATCTTAGCTAAATCTAAAATAATAAAATTTAAACCTTCGTTATAATAAAAATCTAATTCCGAAAGTAACTCTTCGGCTTGTTGTTTATTATTCAAACTACCCGAAAGCGAGATAAGAAGTAACTCTTGTTCTTTTTTTATTTCAAAGGAAAAGTTCATTTTTTTTCATTTTTAACTCCATAAAAATTAAGTGAATGATGTAAAATTTTTACATCAAACATTTCTTGAAGTGTGTTTTTAATAGTTTGAATTCTTGGGTCACAAAACTCTATTACTTCGCCATTACTCAAAATAATATGGTCATGTTGTTTAGAGCCATGAGATTTTTCATATTGAGCAATATTATTGCCAAATTGATGCTTTCTGACTAGATTAGCAGCTAATAATAATTCTATGGTATTATAAAGCGTAGCTCTACTAACTCTGTATTTTTTGTTTTTCATGGAAAGATATAACTCTTCCACATCAAAATGATCATCGTTTGCGTAAATTTCTTGGAGTATGGCAAAACGCTCCGGAGTTTTTCTATGCTTGTGTTCCTCCAGGTAATTGGTGAAAATTTCTTTTACTTTTTGTTGAGTTTCTTCAGTTGAGCTCATAACAAATTATTAAGTAGTAAAATTAACCAATTTAACTTATTCTTAAAGCAAAATATTTTGAAAGATATTAAGAATTGATAAGTTTCGTTTAAAACTTCCTACTTTAGTGGTAAAAATTAATAGAAACATGAACGGAACAATTCATCACATAGAAATTTATGTGTCAGATTTAGAAAAAACAAAGCTTTTTTGGGAGTGGTTGTTAACTTCAAAATTTTCTTACACAAAGTTTCAGGAATGGCAACATGGCATAAGTTTTAAATTTAAAGATACGTATATTGTTTTTGTTCAAACAGAAGATAATTATTTAGATGTTGTTTATCATAGAAAAAGAACAGGATTAAATCATTTGGCTTTTCATTGCGATTCAAAAGCATTTGTAGATAAGTTAACAGCAGAACTGAAAGAAAAAGATGTTACTATTCTGTATGCTGACAAACATCCTCATACAGAAGATTATTATGCTGTGTTTTTTGAAGATCCGGATAGGATTAAAGTTGAAGTTGTTTGTTCGGGGTGATTTATCTCAACTAACTAAATCTTTTTTAACCAATTTTTGGTTTAGACTATCTTTAAGTTGAGTAAATTTTTGCAGATATTCTTTTTTAACAGGGTCGGCTGGTGGTGTTTCTTCTTTTAAATGATTTACCTGACTACCATGTTTCCAAAATCTATAACATACATGAGGTCCTGTTGCTAAACCTGTACTACCAACATAACCAATAACATCACCTTGTTTAACTCTTTGTCCGGTTTTTGCATTTCTTTTACTCATATGTAAGTACTGAGTGGTATAAGTGCTGTTGTGCTTAATTTTTACATAATTGCCATTGTATTTTTTATAGGCAGACTCTACAACTACACCATCGCCTGTTGCTAAAATAGGAGTTCCTGTTGGAGCAGCATAATCTGTTCCTAAGTGTGGTTTGTTAACTTTTTGTACAGGGTGAAATCTTCTCATAGTAAAACCTGAAGTTAACCTGCCGTACTCTAATGGAGATTTTAAAAAGGCTCTTTTTAAACTATTTCCTTCAGCATCAAAATAATTGGTGATACCATCTTGTTCAAATCGGTAAGCGTAATAATCTCTTCCATAATGGTTAAAATTAGCTGCTAATACTTTTCCTATTCCAATAAATTTATCATCTACATATCGTTCTTCATATACTACATTAAAATGATCTCCTTTTTGTATGCTGTAAAAATCGATTGTCCAAGCGTAAACATTTGCCATTTCTATAGCTAAAATAGGACTCGCTTCTTGTTCTACCAATGTTTGGTATAAGGATGAGTTGATAGTGCCTTCAATTTGTTTTATTTTAGTGGTAACTTCTTTTTGTCCTCTATAAATGGAAATAGAATCGCGCATATCAAAAACAACATACTCTGTTTCGTTGGGTTCGTAAATAAAACATTGAGCTTTCCCTAACGAATCTTTACTGCAAAGTATGGTGTATTTTTTACCGGAGGCAATCTTTCTTACATCAAAAATATCTCTTGACATTTTTGCCAACATATCAATATCGGTATAAGGAATATGGTATTTTAGAAGAATATTAGCTAAAAATTGGTTGGGTTGGATAACATCTTTATAAACAGCAAAAGAATCTATTTCAAAACCATATTCAACAATTGGTTCTTTCTTTTCTTCTTCAATAATTTGTTCTACTATTTTTTCGTCAACATTGTTTTTACCTCCCTTATATTGAGTAAAAAACAAGCTGACAGCAGCTACAACTATAATAAGTATGGGTAGAAATTTCTTCATATTGCAACAAAAATACCATTAAGATACGAATCTCAATGGTATTTGTTTGCCTGTTTTAAACAAATTAATGTTGAATGCTGAAAAAAACTTTTTATTTTTTCGCTATAGATAATGGGTGAGCTAATCCCTCAGCATTGGTTAATTCTGCTTTTACTGCTCCAATTAAAATTTTTGCTTCTATCATTAATGGAATTTTATTTCCGTCATTAGACACCCAAAAACTTACATCTTCTTCTTTATCAAATATTCTACCTTTTTGTGTTACGGGATGGAATTTAAGTGCGTTATAATAAGTTCCACCAATTTTAACTTTATCTTCGCCCATGTATCTAATTTTTAATGGCCAAACTTCTTCATCTACAAAAGTCCAGATGGTAAAAACCTCGCCTTTTTTTGCTTTACTATAATCTAAGGTTCTGGCATAAAAGAAAGAAGAAAGCATATCTTGAATTCCTTCAGGAGTTTCATAAACTTCTCCTTTGTGAGTTTCTACCATTTTTTTAGTTTGTGAAAATTGGTATTTCTGTTTTTTCTTATAACCACCTTCGTTAATATCTCTTACAAACATCCAAGGGAAAACACCTTCAACATCCAAAAAAGTTTCATAACGGTCTCTTACCTTAAAAACCCAATCGAAAGCTCCTACCGTTTTACCTGTACCAACTATATGATAGATTTCTCTGTTGGCAATTTTTTTATCTAATTTATTCACTTCTATTTTGGCTGTTCCGGCATTTACAAATCCATAGTGTAATCTAAATTCTAGTTTTTCGCCATCTTTAAAAGCTTTATGGTCAACGGTTCTTAGTTTACTGTTGCCATCGGTGTTTATGGTAGGAAGGTCGTTTTGTTGGTACGCTGAAAAAGACAATACCAACGTAGCAGCAACTATTCCTAATCCTATTTTTGTGGTTCTTAAATTTTTCATAACATAAAAAGTTTTAGTGTGGTGATTCTATTACAAAACTTATGCCACTCCGCTTTATTGTATTTACTACGGTACTTTTGTAGGAAAGGTTAATTGGGTTGATTAATCTATTACAAAGCATAGTATTTTAGATTTCCTTAAATTAACCTAACTTCGCCACATGAATGAACTCAACCTTTTTTTAGAAAAACTTGCTGAAAGTTACGCTAACAATTCTTTTGTAAAAATTACATTAAGTAAACCAGCATACAAAAGTGATGGATTATTGAATGTATATATTCGCTTAGTAAGCATTAAAAACGAGCTTGTTTTTTCTTTTACCTACCATTACCAAACGAACGACCAAGTTAAAAACTATAACTTAGAAGAAACCAATGCCGAGTTAATGGAATTGCTCACTAATAAGTTTAAAATTGCTCGATTATTTACGCTTAAAGAAGATGTTGTCCTTCAGTTTTCTAAAAAAGGTAAGGGAAGTTTAAAAACCTTACCCCCTAGTTTTGAAAACAAACCTCCTGAAACACATGATGTACCTAAGAAAAAAAGAGCTGCCCTAGGTAAATACTTAAACGTTTTAGGAATTGCAGATGAAAATGGCCAGGTGTTTCCTAAAATGGCAGGCAAATTCAAGCAAATTAATAAATACCTTGAGATAGTAGAAAATTTACTAAAAGACAACCAGTTTAATGAACCTATTCGCATAGTTGATATGGGTTCCGGTAAAGGATATTTGACTTTTGCTTTGTATGATTTTATGAAAAATCAACTTAAGCTTAATGTAGAGATTAAAGGCATAGAAATACGACAAGAATTGGTTGATTTTTGTAACGATGCAGCAGAAAAATGCGGCTTTGAGCAATTATCTTTTGAAAAGAGTACGATACAAGATTTAAAAGAAGAGAAAATAGACATCTTAATTGCCCTTCATGCTTGTGATACAGCTACAGATGATGCTATTTTTAAAGGTGTTTCTGCTAAAGCGGCTTTAATAATTTGTGCACCATGTTGCCACAAACAACTCAGACAAGCTTCTAAAGGAAAAGAAATTGCCAATCCTTTGTTAAAATATGGCATTTTTAAAGAAAGACAATATGAAATGATTACCGATGCCATGCGTGCATTAATCATGGAAAAACAGCAATACAACACTAAAATTTTTGAATTTATTTCTAACGAACATACTCGTAAAAACATCATGTTAGTTGCTTCAAAATCAAACAAAAAACCTATGGTTGATAAGATTGATGAAGAAATTAATACCATTAAAAAGGAATTTAATATTGACCAACATTATTTAGAAAGTCTTTTAGATTAATAGTTTTTAAGGTTAACTCATCGTTAATTTTTTGTAATTCTAAGCCACATTTCTTGTTTTGTGCTTAATTTCATAGATATTTGCTAAAAATTGAGGAAGCTTATTTCATTAAGATGAAAAAATATTTCGACAGAGAGCTAAGTTGGTTATCATTTAATTATAGAGTACTACAAGAAGCTATTAACCCTTACGAACCTTTAATGGAGCGCTTAAAGTTTTTAGCTATTTATTCTGCT
This sequence comes from Flavobacteriales bacterium BRH_c54, assembly GCA_000961845.1. Taxonomy (GTDB): domain Bacteria; phylum Bacteroidota; class Bacteroidia; order Flavobacteriales_E; family Vicingaceae; genus BRH-c54. Next base: position 19,458 of record LADZ01000026.1, on the reverse strand, counting down.
AATTTGGATGAGTTTTATAAGGTAAGGGTAGCTTCATTAAAAAACATTCTAAAAATTGAGAAAAAGCAAGGTCTTGAACCAAATCCTTACATCAAAAAACTACTCAAAAAAATAAAAAAAACTGTTTTTGAACAACAAGCAGAGTTTAATCACATATTTAACACTAAAATTTTACCTCAATTAGAAGAAGAGAATATCTTTTTAATAAATCAAAAGCAGATAAACGAAGAGCAGAAAGCTTTTTTAAAAAGCTTTTTCGATAACGATATTCTACCCTTATTAAAAATTAAAGAAGTTAGTGAAACCACCTCTGTATTTGTTAAAAACAAAGGCTTGTATTTGGCAATTGATGTAATTAATAAAGCAACTATAGAACATAATTATTTTATTGTTAATGTGCCTATTAAAAAGACACAGCGTTTTATTAAATTGCCTAATAATGAAAATAAAGAAATTATTATTCAGCTTTCTGATGTAATGCGTTTGTTTTTACCTCAGCATTTTCCGGATTATAATTGGGTAAAGTGTTATGAAATTAACCTAACTCGTGATGCGGAGCTTTATTTAGAAGAAGAAATAGCTGAAACTATTCAAGAAAAAATATCAGCAAGTTTATATAAAAGAAAAGTGGGAGCACCGTCTAGGTTTTTATATGACGAACGTATGCCAAAAGAGCTTCAAAAAATACTCAGAAAAAATATTGGGTTACAAAAAGGAGATTCTATTCCCGGTGGGAGGTACCATAATTTTAATGATTTTTTTGCTTTTCCCATGCCTAACAAGCCTGATTTATTTTATCCTGTTTTTGATGTGTTGCAACATCCTGAATTAGAGAAAAGTGAATCTTATTTTAATGCTATTTCTAAGAAGGATTTTATTCTTCATTTTCCATATCAAAATTATTGTTACATCACCGATTTTCTGGAAGAAGCAGCTGAGGACGAAAATGTAGAAGAGATTAGCATTACACTTTATAGAGTAGCCAAACACTCTAAGGTTTGTCAAGCACTTATAAAAGCTGCCGAAAAGGGTAAAAAAGTAATGGTTTTTAGTGAAGTAAAAGCTCGGTTTGATGAAGAATTAAATTTACATTGGGCAGACAAAATGAAGGAAGCCGGAGTAGATGTTCATTATAGTTTTGAAGAACTAAAAGTACATTCAAAAATATTTTTAATTACCCGAAAAGAGGGAAACAAAAAGGCAAAATATGCTTATTTCGGAACGGGAAATTTTAATGAAGATACTTCTAGAATTTATTGTGACCATGCTCTGCTTACCAAAAATCCGCAGCTCACCAACGAATTAAGCAAGGTCTTTCACTTTTTGATAAACAGACAAAAAGAAACAATAAGATTTAAACATTTGTTAGTTGCTCCTTTTAACATGCGAGAGCAATTTAATAAGATGATTGACAATGAAATCAGTAATGCAAAAAAAGGTCTTAAAGCTCAAATGATTCTGAAAATGAACAGCTTGGAAGACCGACAAATGATAGATAAATTATATGAAGCTAGCAATGCGGGAGTAAAAATTAATATTATTGTTCGAGGTATTTGTTGTTTAATTCCGGGGGTTAAGGATATGAGTAAAAACATAACGGTAATTAGTATTATCGACCGTTATTTAGAGCATGGAAGAATTTATTGGTTTTATAATGGCGGCAACGAAAAACTATTTTTAGCCTCAGCTGATTGGATGAAACGTAATCTTACTTACCGAGTAGAAGTTGGTTTTCCTATTTATGACAAACGATTGGCTATGGAGATTAAAAAACTACTTTCACTTCAGCTAAAAGACTCTATAAAAGCTCGGAAACTAAACAAAACACAAAGTAATCCCTACAAAAAATCTACTGCTCAGAAAAGAATTAGAGCTCAATTTGATTATTATGAATACTTGAAAAATAAGGCTGAGAGTTAAGTTTATTGAAATGATTTATCCCAATCTTTCCAAACAGGTTCATAATTATTATCTGAAATAAGCGTTGCAATTTGTTTTGCACTTCGTTCATCTGAAATTTCAAATTGTTCTAACGATTCCGGTTCAACACTATATCCTCCTGGATTTGTTTTTGATTCGGCACTCATACTAGTAACCCCAAGTTTGATAATATTATTACGAAATATTTCTGATTCACGTGTTGAAACAGAAATTTCAACATCTTCATTAAAAAGACGGTAAGCACAGATTAATTGAACCAATTCTTTATCAGTAATGGTTTTTTCTGGAACTACAATTCCTTCTGCCGGACGAATTCGTGGAAACGAAAGGGAATACTTGGTTTGCCAATATGTTTTTTGTAAATAATCTAAATGTAAGGCACAAAAAAAGGAATCTGTTCGCCAATCTTCTAAACCCAATAAAACTCCTAAACCAATTTTATGAATTCCTGCATTTCCAATTCTTTCGGGGGTTTCCATTCGGTAATAAAAGTTTGATTTTTTCCCTTTAGGATGATACTCTTTGTATTTATCTTGATGATAAGTTTCTTGATAAACCAAAACGGCATAAACTCCCGATTGCTGTAATTCTTCGTATTCATTTTGATCTAAGGGCTGTACTTCTATCGAAATATTTGCAAAATGTGGTTTTATAATTTCAATGGCTTTTTTAAAATAATCTACATGAACAGTATGATTGGCCTCACCTGTTACAAGTAAAATATGATTAAACCCACTTTTTTTTATTTCCGTAATTTCTCTTAAAATTTCATCAGCAGATAATGTTTTACGTTTTATTTTGTTATCAAAACTAAATCCACAATACGTGCATATATTGTTACATTCATTGCTTAAATACATTGGGACAAAAAGTTGTATGGTTTTTCCGAAACGCTTTTGCGTAAGTTGATGACTCAACTGAGCCATTTGTTCCAGATAAGGAGCAGCTGCAGGAGAAATTAGTGCTTTAAAATCTTCCAATGTTCTTCGCTTAGCTGAAAGGGCTTTTTCCACATCTAGTGAAGTTTTATTGTAGATGGTAGCTTTTGCTTCTTCCCAATTTTGTGAATCATATATTTCTTTAAAACTCATATTTTGCTATCTAATTTTATCTTAATCTAAAAAAGAAATCAACGGGCTACTTGCTGAAGCATTGTTTTTTATACCTCCAAGTTTTGCTTCATATCCCATTCTTCCTGCTTTTACTGCTATTTTAAACGCTTTTGCCATTTCTGCCGGATTTCCCGCTACTGCTATGGCTGTGTTTACTAAAACAGCATCAGCACCAAGTTCCATTGCTTTTGCAGCATCTGAAGGAGCTCCAATTCCTGCATCAACGATTACAGGAACTTTACTTTGTTCTATGATAATTTCTAAAAAATCAATAGTTCTTAGTCCTTTATTAGTTCCTATCGGAGAACCAAGCGGCATAACTGCTGCTGTCCCTACTTCCTCTAATCGTTTACATAAAACAGGATCGGCATGAATATAAGGTAACACAATAAAGCCCAATTTCACCAACTCTTCAGTGGCTTTTAATGTTTCAATTGGGTCAGGCATTAAATATTTAGGGTCAGGATGAATTTCTAATTTTAACCAATTTGTTTCTAAGGCTTCGCGAGAAAGTTGAGCCGCAAATACTGCTTCTTTCGCATTACGCGCACCAGAAGTATTGGGTAATAAATTAATATGGGAGTGATTTAAGTGTGATAATAGAGTGTCTGTATCCGTTTCTAAATCTATTCGTTTTAGTGCAACAGTTACTAATTCTGAATCAGAAGCCAATACCGCTTCTTCCATCAGTTTTGTTGAACCAAATTTTCCTGTTCCTAAAAATAATCGGGATTGAAATTCTTTATTTGCTATAATTAATTTGTCCATCGAATAATAAATTAAAGTTTTGTATCCATTCTTTTTTTTGAGGATAATGTGTAATTGAACCTGAAACAGCAACACCATAAACACCTGTGTTCATAACGCCTTTCACATCATCCATTTGTATTCCTCCAATAGCATAAATTGGGATATAAATTTCTCTTTTTGTAAGTTCATGCATTATAGTTTCATAACCTTTTAAGCCTAAAATTGGACTTAAAATTTCTTTTGTTGTAGTAAAATGAAATGGCCCTAAACCAATATAACTGCATTTTTCATCTACTCTTTTTAAAACATCTTCTATACTATTTGCTGTTCCTCCTATAATTTTATCTTCTCCTAAAATAGTTTTTGCTTCTGCTACAGACATATCTTTTAGACCAAGGTGAACCCCATCTGCATCAACATTTTTAGCTACTTTAACGGAATCATTTATTATAAATGTAGCTTGATGTTTTGAGCAATTATTTTTTACCTGTTGAGCTACTTCAAGTAGTTCTTTTTCATCTATATTTTTAAAACGTAACTGTATCCATTTACAACCTGCATCAAGTACCTGTTGAATATTCTCTATTTGTTCTTCAGCTGTAGCTCCTTGTGATATGTATTGTAATTTACTAAACATGATGAACTCCTAATAAATATGGGTTACTCGCTAAAAATTGTTCTACATATTTTTTTGCATGATGACAAGCAGTTGTTAAATCATTTTCTTTGGCAAGGTTAGCTACAATTGCAGCAGATAATACACATCCTGAACCGTGTTTTGGGTAGATATTGTTTTTCTCTGTTGGAACTATTTTTTCTATTTTATCTTGCATAAATAAATAATCTACTCCCGGTTCTTCTTTATTGTGACCTCCTTTTAGTAATACATTACAATATTTCGATAATGTTTTTGCAGCTTCTATGGGATTTTTTATTCCCGTTAAAAACTTTATTTCATCGATATTTGGTGTAATTAGATATATTTTTTTTAGTATCTCAATTAATTGTTCGTTGTTTATTGTTTTATGAAACTCAAATCCAGAACTCGCTTTTATTATTGGATCCCAAATAATTTGTGAAGTAGAAATGGAATTGACGACACCTTCTAATGTCTCCAAATCTTTTATTAATCCTATTTTAACACTATTCCATTGAAATCTTCTTTGAAGTGTTGAAACTTGGTTTAAAATTTCCGTTGTTTCAAGCCATTTTACATCATCAAATTCAATATCATTTTGAAAAGTGATGGCACTCAGTGCTCCCATTCCACAAACCTTATTTACTTCAAATGTTTTTATATCTGCAAGAATACCAGCCCCTCCGCTTGGGTCAAAGCCGGCAATACTTAATGCACCAATTCGCTCTTCAACCATTTTTCTTTTATTTGTTTAAATTTTTTAACAGGATTGTCACTTTTCCATATAGCTCCGAGCAAAGCAATTCCGGAAAAACCTATTGCTTTAATTGTATTTATTTTGTCTTCATCAATTCCTCCTAGTGCAATGATTTTATCTTTTTTGTTTTTCAATACATTGCTTACTTCTTTTAAATTTAACTGACTTTTATATCCTGCTTTAGAGATACTATCGAAAACAGGAGAAAGAAAAGCATAATCGTATTTTTCTTTACAATTTTCTAGTTCTTTTAATGAATGAAATTTAAAATACTCCTCATGAAGCATAATTCTGCTGTGATATTTAGCAGAAATTTGTTGTTTAAATTCTGCTATTTGGTCACTAGAAAAATCAGGTTTATAAATATGAAAACTTTCTAACCCTTGCTCAAATAATTGATGAATGATTGAATATTCGCCTTTTATTTGTGTTGGGTTAGAGATTACAATAATCATAATTATAAGTAAACTTTGTTTCCTTTTTCTTTAAACTCTTGTGATTTTTCTTCCATTCCTTTTTTCAATGCTTCTTCTTCTGATGTTTCTATACTTGCCGCATAATCTCTAACATCTTGTGTGATTTTCATCGAACAAAAATGTGGACCGCACATCGAACAAAAATGAGCCACTTTTGCACCGTCAGCAGGTAATGTTTCATCGTGAAATTCTCTTGCTGTATCTGGATCGAGAGAAAGGTTAAATTGATCTTCCCATCTGAACTCAAAACGTGCTTTACTTAGTGCATTATCTCTATATTGTGAACCAGGGTGTCCTTTGGCGAGGTCTGCAGCATGAGCAGCAATTTTATAGGTTATTACTCCGTCTTTCACATCTTTTTTATTTGGTAATCCTAAATGTTCTTTTGGAGTAACATAACAAAGCATTGCTGTTCCGTACCAACCAATCATTGCAGCTCCTATTGCTGAAGTAATATGGTCGTATCCTGGAGCAATATCGGTGGTTAATGGTCCTAAGGTATAAAATGGAGCTTCATTACAATACTCTAATTGCTTTTCCATGTTTTCCTTAATCATGTGCATTGGAACATGACCTGGTCCTTCATTCATTACCTGCACATCATGTTCCCATGCAATTTTATTTAATTCACCTTGTGTTTTTAATTCAGCAAATTGCGCTTCGTCATTTGCATCTGCAATACTTCCCGGACGTAATCCATCTCCTAATGAAAATGAAACGTCATATGCTTTCATGATTTCACAAATTTCTTCAAAATGGGTATAAAGAAAGTTTTCTTTGTGATGCGCTAAACACCATTTTGCCATAATGGAACCTCCTCTTGACACAATTCCTGTTACTCGTTTTGCCGTAAGCGGAACATAACGTAATAAAACTGCTGCATGAATTGTAAAGTAATCTACACCTTGTTCTGCTTGTTCAATAAGTGTATCTCGGAATATTTCCCAAGTTAAGTCTTCAGCTTTTCCATCTACTTTTTCAAGTGCCTGATAAATTGGGACTGTTCCAACAGGTACCGGACAATTACGAATAATCCATTCGCGTGTTTCGTGAATATTTTTTCCTGTAGATAAGTCCATCAAGGTATCTCCTCCCCAACGACAGCTCCAAACGGCTTTTTCTACTTCTTCTTCTATGCTTGAGGTTACCACACTATTACCAATGTTTGTATTGATTTTTACTAAAAAATTTCTACCAATAATCATTGGCTCACTTTCTGGATGATTAATATTAGCAGGAATAATTGCACGACCACTTGCTACTTCATCTCTAACAAATTCCGGAGTAATCAATCCTTTTGGTGTATTTGCTCCAAAACTGTTTCCTTTATGTTGTTTTGTTAGAGTTCCGTATTGTTCTTTTAGCTGTTGATTTAATCGCTCTATTTGCTGATTTTCACGAATAGCAATGTATTCCATTTCTGGAGTAATTATTCCTTTCTTTGCATAATGTAATTGAGTAACATTTTTTCCGGGTTTTGCTTTTAATGGTTTATTAAAATGTTTAAAACGTAAGTAATCAAGTGTTTTATCAGCCATTCGCTCTCCACAATATTCTGAACTAAATTCAGGGAGTTGTTCTACATCTCCTCTTTTCAAAATCCATTCTTCACGTAAGCGAGGTAATCCCTTTTTTAAATCAATAGTATAGTTAGGGTCGGTATATGGGCCACTTGTATCATAAACAGTTATTGGAAAATTTTCTTCTATTTTTCCGGTAGAAAGTTTGGTTGGAGAAAGTGTAATTTCTCTCATGGCTACTTTAATATTGTGCAATTTTCCTGGCACATATATTTTTCGTGAACCAGTTAAAGGTTCTTTTGAAATTACATTTTTTGTGGGAGCTTGTTCTTTCTTCATAATTTTAGTTTTAAGTTTTTTATCCGCCTTGAGTTGCTTTAATAATGAGTACTTCATCGTTTTGATTTAAGAAATGATTTTTCCAATTGTTTTTCTGAATAACATTTCTATTTACAGCAACAGCAATTCCTTTTTGATTTTCAAACATTACATCATCAAGCAATTGTTGAACAGTGGATTGTTCAGCCAAGATTTTAATTTGATTATTGAGTTTGATTTGCATTCCTAAATTTTTTAACAATATAGCTTTAGGAATATTCTCGACAAAGAGAGAAGTTTCTTTTTCCTACGGCAGCGTTATCTGCATCAGGTATTGAGGGTATAATCTCAGTCTGCCAATTGGTGGACACCCCTAAAGTTTCACAAATGTACTAAATAAAAAAATGAGAGTAAAGTAATTTTTTTAAGTAATCAAGATACTGGATATATTTTTCTTAATTCTTCAAAAACAGTTGCAACAGCAGGACATATTTCTGTGTTTTTTAGCGATAAATCTAAAATCTGATAAAATCTTTTTCGGTTAGTATGTGGATATTCTCTGCAAGCTGTTGGTCGGCTTTCGTAAACCATGCAATAATTTTCATAATCTAAAAATGGGCAAGGAGCAGTATTGAGCACATAATCACCTACTTCATCTAAATGTAAATATTGAGCTACAAAAGCTGAAGGCTTTATTTTTAGGTGTTTTGCCAATCTGTCAATGTCTCTATCATAAAAAATAGGACTAGTGGTTTTACAACAATTGGCACACTGCAGGCAGTCTATTTTATCAAAAGCAGCATCATGAGCTTCGTGTGTATTATCATTTAAGTTTTTTGGTTTGCTTTTTTTAAGCTTTTTAACCAATAGCTGATTGTCTTTTTTATGCTTTTCGGCTTCTTTAAGTTTTAATCTCAGACTACTATTCATGCTGCAAAAGTAGTGAAATTACTCTTTTACAAATTTTAATGTTTTTGTGGTAGCATCATTATTTAATTGCATAAAATAAATTCCTGATGAGAAATTACTTATATCTAAAACTTTTTGTAAGCTGGCATTAGTTGTTAAAATAATTTTACCGGTTACATCTGTAATAGATATATTCGTATTTCCATTAGGTAACCCTTTAATGTTAAGTTGGTTATTAGCGGGGTTTGGATAAAGTAAAACATCAATAAAGCTGTTTAATTCATCCATACCTATTATGGTAGAGTTCATACAAATTTCTAACCCCCAACTATTTAAACTTCCTCCGTCCCAATTGAAAACATCTTCAATAGTAAGTGTCCATGTTCCTTGTGGGTTTTCTCCATTAAAAGCAGCTAAAACATCTTGAGGTTGGTAAGTTCCACCTCCAACTGGAGGACAAGGTAATGCTCCCGGTGTTGCGGCATCATCAAAATTCACATCAAAATCATTTTCGCTATCACAAATTTCTTCCCATAATGTTACAATTGTTCCTTGTGGACTTTCTAACGTAACAATTAAATCGGCTATCCATGTATGTGTTCCTATTAAATCAATAACATTTACATCATTTATTGTTCCTGAGTTAGTAACATTTAATGTTGATGTTACAATTGCAGTAGTACTAGGAATTGTTACAGGCACATTTGTACTCATAGCTGTAATACAATTACTTGTTGTAAAGGAGTTACTGGAAGAAAAACTTCCTGAACCACATTGGTTGTTTGGTCTTACCCTCCAATAGTATTCCGTATCAGCAGTAAGTGTTGATGAAGTATAAGTTGCAGTGGTTAGTCCTGTAGCATTATCAACTATGTTAGTAAAAGCAGCGTCTGTGGCGATATCAATATCATAAGTTGCAGCATTAGGATTTGCTTGCCAAGTAAATGTATAAGGTCCGGAAACATTAACAGCTCCATTTGTCGGACTTAGTAAATTAATAGGTGTAAAATTGTTGGAATAAACATTTAAATTAATATTCGTTGATTGAGTTGCTGAGGTTGCTGTTCCTGTTATTGTGATGTTATGTGAGCCAACCATTGCGGCTGTTATTCCTGAAACTTGAACAGTTACATTTGTGCCATTTGCCTGAGCTGTTGAAGGAGTAAAACTTACTGTTGTTCCCGCAGGATTTCCTGAAGCAGAAAAAGTAGTAACATCATTAAACCCTAAAAAAGTATTGTATGTAAAAATATAGGTTGATGTTCCTGGAGCACAAATATCATTACTAGTAGCACCAGGTGCAAAATTCATTACAAATTCAGATGCTTGAACAGTAAAATTAGTTGAATTTAATGCATAAAATATATTTCCGGCACCTCTTACCATTACTCTGGCGTTTGTAGTTGCACTACCTGTTGGAACGGTAACATTAGCTGAACCATTATTAGGAACTCCTGTTGCTAAAGTAATAGGGTATGTATATCCACCATCTTGAGATAAGAATATATCTACATTTGGTGTGTTTACAGCTCCTGTATTTGTTCCGGCAACATTCCATGTAACAGTTTCTGAGCTACCTTCATTCCAAGTTACAGCTGTATTTTGTGAAGTAACTGTAAATGGGCCTGAATTGCCATCAACAGTAACTATCATTTGGTCTATTTTGTTTTGTCCACCTCCTGAAAGATTATCTCTTACAGTTAATGAAAAATTCATGGTTCTTCCTACATTGGAAACGGTCTCCCATTGAGTGGTTAAATTTCCAGCTATTACACTTGAAAGTTGTGGCATGTATCTGTTTGGAGAAGTGGTGGGTGCTATAGAGCGAAAAGCCGGACTTCCGGTACTTGTGGCACTTACACTTGTTTGAGAATTAAAACCGGCATCCCCTTGTTCCCAACAAAATGATAATGAATCTACATCAGGATCAGAACCATTTCCTTCTAAAATAAAAGCAGTTCCTTTTGGAATAGTGTAATTAGGTCCCGCATTGGCTGTAGGAGCTGTGTTTACCATTACTGTAGAAGTGTAACAACTTTTTGAGGCTACATTGGTAGTAACTTGTTGTATATTGAAAAAATGAAAATAATCATCGCTATGAGGCTGAACATCTGAAGCTCCGGTAATTCCCGCATATCCCATAATAGAAGAACCACTTCCTGGTTCCATTTGTGCTCCTGTTCCCTCACTTCCTCCATGAGTCCAAGTATGATTAGCTCCAAACTGATGTCCAAGTTCATGTGCTACATAATCCACATCAAAATTATCTCCTTGAGGAACAGAATGAGAACTATAACCACTTCCTTTTTGATTGTTTACACAAACACAACCTATACAACCGGCATTTCCATTGTTAGAACCTTGATGTAATAAATGTCCTACGTGATAATTTGCTTCTTGAATTACACTGCTTAATGTAGATTGTAATTGGCTGTTTAAACTATTGGTATAAGGATCTGTTGAAGGATTGGTAAATACCACATCATCATTATTGGCAACCAACTGCATGGTAATACCAAAATCTGTTTCGTAAACACCATTAACTCTTGTCATAGTAGCATTGATAGCTGCCATTGCCAAAACTTTTGTTCCCCCATGCCAAACGGTATATTCTCCTGAAGCGGAAACAGCAGTTAAAAAAGTTCTTAATGTTTGGTCGTTTGCATCCTTATTGTTGGATTGCTTAATTTTTTTTATGTCTAGAGCAATGTCGTCTGTTAAACATTCAAAAGTATGTTGAGTTACTTCGTCTGTTTTTCTTGAATACACAGCATAAGAGGTTAAATCGGTAGAATATGGTTCAATAAAAACACTTTTTCTATCTAATCTGAAAAGCATACTGCTTAAGCCTTTTTGTGGAGAAAAACTAAACCTAATGGTGGAAGCGGTAGAAGTGCTTTTTCCAAAAAAAGATTTAATTTTCGGATATTTTGCAGCTAAATCTGGATGAAAGATAGAAGCTTCAAATACTTCAAAGTTTTCTATTGTTCCATTTCCTGTAGGAAAACCTAAAACAACGGTTGATGTGTTTTGAGAAAATCTTTTCGGAGCTTGGTTTAATAAATTTTGTAAGGTAGCAACATCCAACTGATACACATCGAAATTTATTGGGAGGGTAGTTGTGTTTATTTTATTATTTACGGCTACTTTGGTTGTTTTGGTCCATAAGTTAGCATGTTGTTGAGCATTAATTGAAACTACTGTTCCTAATAAAAGTAGAGAGAAAAAAGTAGTTTTAAAAAAGTTTGTTTTTCGCATAAAGCAGCAGATTAAAATTAATTAAGCTATAAAGTTAACCTAAAAGAGAGCAAAAAACAATATTATTTGATAGGTAGTATTGAAATCCTAATTTTTTAATTAGAAAAGAAGGTGTAAGAATCAAAAAACCCAACAAACTGTTTTTCAATTTATTGGGTTTTAAAAGTTGTCCGACTAGGGCTCGAACCTAGACTCTTCTGGACCAAAACCAGACGTGTTGCCAGTTACACCATCGGACAATTGGACGGCAAAAGTAATAATTTTTTTTACTTGTACAAATTTTTTTACATTCATTAATTTAGAGTAATTTTTATTCTTTTGTCATCGTGTCATATGCTTCTTTATAACTTTTAACAATCATTAACTGTAAATATTATTCATCATTAGACAAGAATTTCATATTTTCGTGAACTTAAATAATACTGAATAACATGGAATATAAAAAACTGAACAATATTATAGGATGGATAATTTGGGCAATTGCTTCATTTGTATATCTATCAACCATAGAGCCAACAACAAGTTTTTGGGACTGTGGTGAGTTTATCGCTGCTGCTTATAATTTAGAAGTTGGTCACCCACCGGGAGCACCATTATTTATGCTAATAGGCAGGTTTTTCACTATGTTTACAACTCCTGAGAATGCAGCTGTTGCCATTAATGTAATGTCGGCATTAAGTAGTTCTTTTACTATTTTATTTTTATTTTGGTCTATAACTGCAATAATTAAAAAAATTGTAGTTAAAACAGGAGAAATGGATAAAACTGCTATGGTTGCAGTATTTGGGAGTGCTGTTGTAGGTTCTTTAGCTTACACTTTTTCAGATTCATTTTGGTTCTCTGCGGTAGAGGGTGAGGTTTATGCTATGTCTTCTTTATTTACTGCTGCTGTATTTTGGGGAATTCTTAAATGGGATGCAGTCGCTCATGAGTCACATAGTACCAGGTGGTTGGTTTTTATAGCTTATTTAATGGGACTTTCCATTGGAGTCCATTTATTGAATTTATTGGCAATACCTGCAATGGTGTTTTTATATTATTTCAAAACCAGAGATTTAACTGCTAAAAGGTTTTTTATTGCTTCAGGTGTATCCGTACTTATTCTGGGAATTGTTCAGTTTGGAATTATTCCGGGAACTTACAAATTAGCCTCTATCTTTGAATTGTTTATGGTAAATACTGTTGGAATGCCATTTCATTCAGGATTGGTCTTCTACTTTATTCTTTTAGCAGGATTAGTTGCCTATGGATTATATTATACTCAACAAAAAGGAAAGGTTTTATGGAATACTGTTTTGCTTTGCTTTAGTGTTATTATTATTGGATACTCAACTTATTCGGTTATTTTGATTCGTTCTGCTGCTAACCCTCCAATGGACGAAAATAACCCAGAGAACGTATTTAGTTTATTATCTTACCTAAATCGTGAGCAATATGGTTCTGCTCCATTTTTATCCGGACAATTTTATAATACACCATTAGATAGTAGAGAGCCATTTGTGGAGGGGAAAGTGGTATATTATCAAAATAAAGAGACCGGTAAGTATGAGGCAACTAATAAAGGAGAAAAAGACAAACCTAACTATGATGATAAAGCTTCAGGATTTTTCCCAAGAATGTGGAGTTCTCAAGGAAATCATGTAAGAGATTATAAAATGTGGGTGGATATTAAAGGGAAAAATGTTAGGGCTTCAAATGGTGAGACTATTAAAATACCAACTTTTGGAGATAACCTAGCTTTTCTATTCAATTATCAATGGGGACATCTTTACTGGAGATATTTTATGTGGAATTTTGCTGGAAGGCAAAGTGATATTCAAAACTCTACTCCCAATGAAATAGTTAATGGTAATTGGATTAGTGGAATTAAACCTATTGATGCTGCTAGATTGGGAAATCAAGATAAACTTTCTAAAAATGTAACTGAAAATGAAGGACATAATCGTTATTTTCTTTTACCACTTATATTAGGAATTATTGGGTTGATTTATCAATTTATTAAAGACCCCAAAGATTGGTTAATTCTTGCCTTATTATTCTTCTTTACAGGGTTAGCTATTAATTTTTATACCAATCCCCCTTCTCCGCAACCAAGAGAAAGAGATTATGCTTATGTAGGTTCATTTTATGTTTTTGCTATATGGATTGCCTTAGGAGTTTATGCTTTGTATGAAATTCTAGGAAAGAAAATCCAACGTTTAGCAAGTGCAGGTTTAGTAACTACTATTTGTTTGTTAGCTGTTCCTGTTTTAATGGCTAACCAAAATTGGGATGATCATGATCGTTCAAAAAGATATACAGCAAGAGATTTTGCTAAAAACTATTTAAATTCTTGTGCACCAAATGCTATATTATTTACCAGTGGAGATAATGATACTTTTCCGCTTTGGTATATTCAGGATGTAGAAGGTTTTAGAACAGATGTAAGAGTGGTTAATTTAAGTTTATTAAATACCGATTGGTATATAGAACAAATGCGAAGAAAAGCATGGGATTCTGATGGAATACCACAAATGCTTCCTGACCATAAAATAAGACAAAGTACCAACGATTATGTTTATGTATATGACAGAGGAATTGAAGGACATACTGATGTAGATGAAATTATTAAGTTTATTACAGATGATAGTCCTAAATCTAAAATAACGGGGAACAATAACAAACAAATAGATTATTTACCTACGAAGAAATTTAAAATTTCTGTAGATAAAGAGGTTGTTTTAGCTAATGGAACAGTTTCTAAAGATAAAGCTGATAGAATTTTAGATAATGTAGAGTGGAGTATTGAAGCTAACGGAATCTATAAAAAACATCTTATTATTTTAGATATTTTAGCAGCCAATGATTGGGAACGACCTATTTATTTTGCCATTACTATGCCTGATGATGATTTTTTTGGATTAACAGATTATTTTCAAATTGAAGGTTTAGCTTACAGGTTAGTGCCTTATAAAGCTCAAAGTTTTGATGGACAAAAAGGTGAGGTAAGTACAGAAGAAATGTATGAAAATTTGATGACTGAGTTTGAATGGGGAGGAATGAACAAGTCAGAAATTTATATGGATGAAAATAACAGAAGAATGTGTATGAACTTACGCAATAATTTTGCTCGTTTAGCAGGTGATTTTATTAGACAAGGAAAAAAGGAAAAAGCATTAGAAGTGTTAGATAAATGCTTGGAAGTAATCCCTCATAAAAATGTTCCTTATAACCAATTTATGGTTTCTATCGCTGAACATTATTATAGATTAGAAGCTTATGATAAGGCAAATGAAATTGTAAAAATACTGTTTGATATTTATGAAGATGACTTAAATTATTACATGTCTTTAAAAGGAAAATACAGAAAATCTGTTGAACGTGAAGAAGGATTTACAAAATACATTCTTGGTCAATTAGTAATGCTTGCAAGAGACAGGTATCCTGCTTCTGGTTTAAATGAAGAAATGAAAGAAAGATTTGATTTTATTACTAATACTGTTAACTCAGGAAGATAGAACGTTACGATGAAAAAAATAGTAAGAAGTATTCTTAGAGCTTTAGGATTATACACTTTTGCCATAGATATAGAAAATAAATTAATAACCCTTATTAAAAAACCTGAACGTAAAAAATTTTACGGTCAGTTTATAAAAAAAGACAGTTTGTGTTTTGATGTAGGTGCCAATAAAGGCAACAGAACAGAGATCTTTTTAGAGTTAGGAGCAAAAGTAGTTGCTGTGGAACCACAACAAGAGTGTTACTTACACTTACAAGAAAAATTTGGAGATAAAATTAACCTCATTACTAAAGGGTTAGGTGAAAAAGAAAGCACCGAAAAATTATATGTTTCAGGTTCAACATTAATCTCTTCTTTCTCTAAAAGTCATGTTGATATGATGCAAGAAGAACGTTTTAAAGGAGCTAACTGGAACAAAACAGTAGAAATTCAGATGACTACTTTAGACAACCTAATTAAACAATTTGGGGTGCCTGATTTTTGCAAAATTGATGTGGAAGGTTATGAATATGACGTGTTAAAAGGGTTGTCTCAACCGCTTAAAGCACTTTCATTAGAATATATTGTTCCTGAAAATACTCAAGTACTAGTAGATTGTTTGACTCATCTTAACAAATTAGGAAATATAGAATGTAATTTTTCTTATGGAGAATCTATGCAGTTGAATTTACCAACTTGGAAAAATGGTAAAGACATGGTAGATTATATACAAACAGATGATTTTACAGTAACGTCTTATGGAGATGTTTACATAAAATTTGTTTGATTATTTTATCAACCTCAACGCTTCTTTTTTACTAAGTGGATTTAACGCT
The DNA here is from genome assembly GCA_000961845.1 of Flavobacteriales bacterium BRH_c54. Taxonomy (GTDB): domain Bacteria; phylum Bacteroidota; class Bacteroidia; order Flavobacteriales_E; family Vicingaceae; genus BRH-c54. Next base: position 3,466 of record LADZ01000026.1, on the reverse strand, counting down.
GTATTTTTGGTAAAAGTTGTTACCCATTCAGGATTTGTTTTGCTATATTCTCGCAATATCCATCCAATAGCTTTATTAATAAAAAACTCTTTATTTCCTAATAATGCGTTTATGGTATTACTAAGCAATATTATATCTGTTTCTTCTTTGTATTTTAATTGAAATAATAAGGCACAACGTTGCAGCCAAATATTTCTCGATTTCAACCATTTAGTTACATAAATTGCTTTTTGTTCAGGAAATTTTTTAAAATAAGCTCCCATTAGTTTAGCAGCAATAAAATCTACTGTATCCCACCACGATTGGTTAATAACCATAAATTCATACAAATAGATATCTCGTTTTTCTAATTGTTTTATGTATTTAAAAGCTAATTCTTGGGCAAAATAATGGAATTCTCGCTGAGGTTGCTTCCATAAAGTGGTGATGATTCCTTCTAGTTCTTTTTTATCTGGAAGCATTTCTTTGGCTAAAAAAGCTTGTTGTAAAACCCTTCTTTCTGTTGTTTTTATACCAAAAAATGAAAATTGATTACGCATGTATGCTGATTGCTCTAACGCAATTTTAGTATTCGCATTTAGCATAAATTCTTTAATAAGTGTGCTAATGTATGGGTGCATATAAATAGAGATTGACTCATCAAAAATATTCTTTTTATCAATACAATTTTGCAAAGATTTCAAAATGCTACTTCTATTTATATCTTACTAGTTAAAGTTGCTTTAAAGTAATTTATTTTTTACTTTTATATCAAATAATAAAGCAATTACCCAACCTTTTTTGCTTTTTACTATCTTTATAATATATTAAAACCTGGGATAATCATACAATTGTAAAAGGGTGCATTAATTTTGACCCAAAGGCTCGGAGTGTATTATATGAAAAATATGCTTCGCAAATGTTTAGTGTTTGTTTGCGATATACTAAAAATCAAGAAGATGCAGAGGATGTTTTTCAACAAGCATTTTTTTTAATTTACAAAAATTTATTCCAATTAAAAGATGTTGAAGCACTTAGTGGTTGGATAAAAAGGATTGTTGTAAATGAAGCCATAGAATTTACTAAAAGAAAATACTATCTTAGAGTTGTTGAACCGATGGATGCGTCCTTAAATTTATTACCAGACAATGCAGAAGATGTTTTAAGTCAAATGTCGACAGATGAACTTACAAACTTAATCCAACAATTACCAACAGGATGTAGAGAAGTTTTTAATATGTATGTTATTGATGGGTTTTCTCACAAAGAAATTTCGGAGAAGTTAAATATTTCTATAGGAACATCTAAATCACAATTGTTTGATGCAAGAAAAATATTAAAAATGAAAATTAGTATAAATAAACGTTCAGCTATTAAAACAGTTAGTTAATGAGTGATGATTTTGATAATATAAAATTTGATAAACTTATTCAGCAAAAGTATGCTGAACATGAAAGTGCTGTGCCGGAACATCTCTGGAAAAATATAGATAGTGCTGCTTCTCAAAGAAAAATTACGACCCTCAGTAAACGTATTTTTTGGTATAGATGGTTAACACTTAGTTTAGTGGTAACTATTTTTGGAGTTGTGATTTATTACCAAACTAACTTTGTAGAAAATAAGAATGTATCTCAAATCGCTAAAAATCAAAGACAAATAGATGAATCGATTATTGGTATAGAAAGCAAAATCATACCAAATTTAAAAAGTAATAAAAAGAATAATAAATATAAAAAGCCACAAAAATTAACATCAATTAAAGAAAGAAAATCAGTAGAGACTCAACAAGAAAATTTAAAACAAATATCAAAAAAGAGATTAATTTCAGAAAAGAAAGAAGGTGTTTATTTTTCTAACGAAATTGATAGTAATAAATCAAAAGCTAAAAAAGAGACACCAAACAATGAACTGATGGTAAAGGGCATTGGGACTATTAAAAAACAAAATAATTCCACAACAACAGAAGAAAAAACTATCACTACAGTTGAAGAAAATTCACAATTAGTTAATAATAAAGCTATAGATTTTGAAATTAATCCAATAAATAACGAAACTATTACTTCTAATAAAGACAAAGTAGTAAGCCAAGAGACCATTTTCAACAATCAAATAAATGACTCTATTCTACCTGTTATTTCTGAAGTTCTAGGCTCTCTCGATAATTATGAAAAAGACACAATTTTAATAGATTCTACAAATGTTAATGATGCTATAACTGATACTTCACTCCTTGTTTCGGAAAAGAACCTATCAAAAATAAATATTTCCTTACTGTTTATGCCAGGCTTATCAACTGTTGGTATTATTCCCAAGGGTAATTCTAATAAAATTTATAATTCTGCAGAAGAAAATCACTTTCAATTTAGTGCTGGAGCTAATCTTGGATATCAAATTTCAAATAAATTTAGCATAAGTGTTGGTGTTGGGTATCGAAAGTTTAATAATGAGTTCAAGCAAGATGTTGCTAGACCAAATGAATTACCAATGTTAATTAACCCAACAAATAATAGTGTAACCATAAACAGTTCTTTAGGAACTATATTGATTGAAGATGTTGGTAGTTTTAATTTTGCTGGAGATGATGAAGATGATGTTTTTTTAGATGATGAGGATGATTTTGCAGACCTTAACTTTAAAGAAGAATATAGTTTTGTATTGTTAGACCTACCGTTAGCTATAAATTATGAAATTGGTAAAGGGAAATTGAAATTATTAGTTGGAGGAGGCTTGACAACTTCTATTGTTATAAACAACAAATCGAAAATTGAAATTAGTAATGTTTATATCCCTGAATCTCCTTTAATTATTGAAAACTTTCATGATACAAAAAAAGTAACATTAAGTGGAATGGTTAGTGTTGGTTTAAAATATAACTTATCCAATCACATTTCATTACTAATGCTTCCATCATACAACAAATCTATTATGAATATTAATAATAACAATTCTTCTGAAATAAAGCCTTCTTCAATAATTTTTTCAACGGGTATTGGTTATCAATTTTAATTTTTTTTATTGTAAACCCAACCTTTTTTGTTTTAGATTCTCCTATTAATAAAAACATTTAATAATTTAAAACATTTAATTATGAAAAAATCAATAATTGTTGGCTTATTTTTAATCGGAATAGCATTTGTATCGTGTAGTAAAGATTGTAAGGAATGTAAAAGTTGTAAAACATTAGCTCCAGCAACACTATGTGAAGACGACTTTGAAAAAACATCAGATTATAATGATCAGATTCAAAACTATGAATCTGATGGATGTGTATGTAATAGTAAATAAGTAATTTGATTTAGTTAAAGGAGTTAGTGCCCCCCTAAGAATTATACTTAATACTTTTTCTCTAAATAGAGATCGAGTAAAATAAAGAGAGGCTATTTTATAACTATAAAATAGCCTCTCTTTATTAATCCAATTTTGCAAAGATTTCAAAATGCTACTGTTTATAACTCCTAAAGAACAGGGTGCTTTTCTGGTAAAAATA
>LADZ01000008.1 GCA_000961845.1 Flavobacteriales bacterium BRH_c54 | reverse complement strand
TATTCTGACAACCATTAGCATCTGTACCAGTAACCACATAAGTGGTGGTAATTGTCGGGTTAACGATATGCGATTGCCCAGCACCTAAACCATTATCCCAAGAGTAAGAAGAAGCCCCGGAAGCAGAAATAGTAGCAGAGCTGCCATTACAAATAGTAGTGTCGTTACTAGCTACTATTGTAGGAAGAGGATTGACAGTAATAATTACATTATCTGTATTCTGACAACCATTGGCATCCATACCTGTAACAATATAAGTGGTAGTTGTTGTTGGATTAACCGTATGTGATTGCCCAGCACCTAAACCATTATCCCAAGAGTAAGTACTAGCTCCTGAAGCAGAAATAGTTGTAGAGCTGCCATTACAAATAGTAGTGTCGTTACTGGCTACTACCGTAGGAAGAGGATTGACAGTAATAATTACATTATCCATATTCTGACAACCATTAGCATCTGTACCAGTAACCACATAAGTGGTAGTAGTTGTCGGGTTAACGGTATGCGATTGCCCAGCACCTAAACCATTATCCCAAGAATAAGAAGAAGTACCCGAAGCAGAAATAGTTGTTGAACTGCCATTACAAATAGTAGTGTCGTTACTAGCTACTACTGTAGGAAGAGGGTTAACCGTAATAAAGTTACTCATAAAGACAGAATCAGTACCATTAATATTACTTACCACAAGAGCCACATCAAAAGTTCCTGCAGTTGGATAACAAATATTAGTTGGATTTTGTTGTGATGAAGTAGGAGTAGAAGAACCAAAGAAGTACCACGACCAACTTGTAGGTGTTCCTGTACTTAAATCAGTAAAATTAATACATTCATTTATACAAATAGTAGAATCGAAAGCACTTAGTGCAGCTACAGGAAAATTACAAGGAACAACATAAGCTGTTACAGGAACTAAGTAAGGAGCCGGACAAGCTCTAACCCAATAAGTCGTGTTTGCTGTTAATGCAGGAGTTGTAAAATTTGCACCTGTGTTAACTAAATTACCGTTAAATTCAGCATCAAACCATTCTATGGTTGTTCCGCTTGGAGGAGTTCCAATTAGTGATGCAGTTAATGTGGCAGTTGAATTACTACAAGTAGAATCGTTATTTACAAGAATATCAAAACTATTGATGGTTTCATTTGGTAAACCAACACCACCCATAGTAGCACCATTAGGAGGAAATTGAGAGACAAAGGGAGAGTTAGTCACACCATTCATTCCTCCATTAGCAAATCGGTTGGGCGTTCCTGCTGAAATAGCAATGTAACCACCACCGCCTCCACCACCAGGTCCTTCTCCTTCATCAATACTAGCAAATAAACCAGCAACTAAAGTTTGATTACCACCATTTCCACCATTAGCGGCAATACTGTCTGTAATGGCTACATTTCCAGTAGTTTTTAAGATGATGGCACCGCCACCACCTGCTCCTCCGGGAGCATCACCTCCAGCAAGTTGTCCAAAACCGGCACTTCCCGGATTAATATCTACACCATTAGCTCCGTGAGCGATAATTTTTCCACCACCTGTAATATCAGCATAGGTAGATAAGAAAATAATTCCTCCACCATTACCACCATCTGTAGCATAGGCGTTATCTCCATCTCCGGCACCTCCACCGCCTCCCATAAATATTTTTCCGGTAGAGTAATCTAATGGTCTTCCACCAAGCCCACCTGCTATTCGTCTATTATCACCCCCCCAATTCGTATTTCCAGGTGCTTCGGTAAGTTCATTTCTGTTATTTCTTAAAATAGAATAACCACCTCTTCCTCCTCCGGAAGAGGTGGTTGTTGAAGATAAAATTGGTTCTAAGTTCCAAGCAGTAATATAGTTGGCATTGCTGATGTCTGGATTTCCAACACCATCATTCCAGTTATTTATGTTACCAGCGTTGGCACCACCACCTCCGCCTGCATTATGGGCATTTCCGCCACCACCAGCATTGGCTGCTGCTCCTCTGCAATAACCAGCACCTCCTGCATTAAAAGTAGCATAAATACTTTGATCTCCTGCAATTCCTTCACCTTTTTCAGCTCCTTCAGCCTGATTGGCATCTGCATATCGTAGTCCTCCATAAACTGTTGAAAAACTAGTTGTTAAAGCAGTTCCCCCTCTAAAACCTAATCCGGTAACGTCAATTTTACCACCTGCATTTATAGTGGTTTGACCCGATACTTCAACAGCCAAAACACCTCCACTTGTTGCATTCCAAGCGGTTGTAGTTAAATTTCCGCCATTATTAATAGTTAGAGTAGTATATCTAGGGACTCTTATTATTAAAACTCTTCCGCTAGCGGTATAATTTAAAGATAGCGGACAATCTAAATTAATAGTTGTTGTATTTGGAACACTTGCAACCTGTACCAATTCATAATTTCCAGCATTATTATAATTGGTAATTCTTCCCCAAGTGGTATAAAATTTTGATGAATTAATATTTGGACTAGCAATAGTATCTTCAACAGAAGCACCTTGAACCTGATAAATCATTATTAAATCGCCTTGAGCAAGCGGATTACTGAAATTAGTAGCTAAAGCACTATTGTTAACAGTAATACTTGTAGCTCCTGCATTAGCATCAGCGCTAAGCATAGTGTAAGCATTAACTACTTCTGTTGTTGATATAATTTTAGCACCGTCTTTTCCTCTTTGGGCAAAAGCGACACTAATAACAAAGGATAATATAATTAATAGCGTTAGATTTTTTAATTGCATAATGTTTTTTTGAATTATTACAACAACAAAGACTACTTAACTTCTTTAAAAGTTGCTTAAAAAATAAAAAACACCAAATATAAGAGGATAGTTTAGCTAAATGAAATAAAATATTACTTCATTTATTGTGTTCCTAACTTTGCTAATAATTGATAATGGCTTTTCAATGCTCCAAAAAAAGATGGATTGGAATAATAAGGCAATTGAAACTCTTCAGCAGTAGCTCTAACTATTTTTGAAATTTTTCTGTAGTGAACATGACAAATATTTGGAAACAAATGATGTTCAATTTGAAAGTTTAATCCACCAACAAACCATGATAAAATTCTATTGTTTTCAGCAAAGTTAGCAGTAGTGTATAATTGATGTACTGCCCAATTGTTTTCAATGTTTCCGCTTTCATCAGGTAGAGGGAAGGAGGTTTCGTTTACTACGTGTGCTGCCTGAAAAATGGTGGATAATATTAATCCGCAAACATAATGCATTACAAAGTAGAAAATTAAAGTTAACCACCATTGTTGGTTAGCAAAAATTAAAGGAATAACTAATATTTGTAAGAAATAAAGTGCTTTTACAATAACTAGGTTAAAATAGGCTTTTTTGTATGTTATACCTTGTGTTTTTAATAAATCCATTTTGTGGTATCTTCTCAGTTGAATGAAATCTTTTTTTAAGGACCATGAAACGGTTAATAAACCATATAAAAACCAAGCATAATATTTTTGAAATCGATGGGCTTTATATTTTTTTTGATGTTTTGAAAATCGCATTAAGCCACCAGAGTCCAAATCTTCATCATGATCATGAATGTTGGTAAAAGAATGGTGTAACACATTGTGTTGAATTCTCCAATTAATGTAGCTTCCACCAACTAAATTGATTAAATAACCAAGTGACTTATTAGTTTTTTTGTTTTTTGAATAAACATCATGGTTAGCATCATGCATAATAGATAAGCCTATTCCCGCCATTCCTGTTCCCATAATTATCCAAAGTAGTAATACTACTAAGTTACTTTCGAAAACATTAAAAATAACTAAAAAATAAGGGACTAAATAAAGTAACAACATAAAAATGGTTTTAATAACCATGCTGCTATTTCCAAATCGTGAAATGTTATTGGATTTAAAATAGAGATTTATTCTCTTTCTCAGTTCTTTAATAAATTCCGGTTGGTTGTTTGGATTGAATTTTACTCCTTCAGTGTTCATGTACTATTGTAAATAATAAAATACAAAAGTACTAAATTAATAACTAAGAAAATTAATCTTCCGATTCGTCCATGGTGTGATATACGTTTTGTACATCATCGTCCTCTTCAATTTTTTCGAGTAATTTTTCTATATCTGCCTTTTGCTCAGGAGTTAATTTTTTTGTAACCTGAGGAATTCGTTCAAATCCTGAAGATAAAATTTCTATGTTTTTTTCTTCAAAATATTTTTGGATGGAACCAAAATTCTCAAAAGGAGCATATATAATTATACCATCTTCATCCTCAAAAACTTCTTCAGCACCATAATCTATTAGTTCTAGTTCAAGTTCTTCCACATCAAGTCCTGATTTTTCTACTCTAAAGTTGCATGTATGATCAAACATAAAAATTACAGAACCTGAAACGCCTAAACTTCCATCACATTTATTAAAATAACTTCTAATGTTGGCAACTGTTCTGTTGTTGTTGTCTGTAGCTGTTTCTACCAGTACAGCAATTCCGTGAGGTCCGTATCCTTCCAGTATAACTTCTTTATAATCAGAAACGTCTTTTGAAGTAGCTTTTTTTATAGCTCTTTCAACATTTTCTTTAGGCATATTGGCTGCTTTGGCATTTTGGATGACAGCTCTTAACCTGGAGTTAGACTCCGGGTCGGGACCGCCATCTTTAATAGCAATTACAATGTCTTTACCAATTCTAGAAAAAGTACGGGCCATTTGTCCCCATCTTTTAAACTTTCTTGCTTTTCTAAATTCAAAAGCTCTTCCCATGATTAAAAAAATTAAATGTTGTTGTTGAAATATTGATAATTAGAATTATTTATTTTCAAATAGTCCGTGCAGTTCAGCATCTATAGAGTTGATAATCTTTCCTAAGTCTTCAGCTTTCTCCGAAAAATTGTTGTTATCAACATCTACAATTAAAAGCTTACCCTGATCGTAAGTAGAAATCCATGCTTCATATCTTTCATTTAAGCGTTTTAGGTAATCTAACCTAATACTTTCTTCGTAATCTCTGCCTCTTTTTTGAATTTGGTTTACTAAGGTAGGAACAGAAGCTCTTAAGTAAATTAATAAATCAGGAGGGGTAATAAAACTTTCTTGAAGTTTAAAAAGTGAAAAATAAGTTTCAAAATCTCTAGTAGTCATTAAGCCCATTGAATGTAAGTTAGGAGCAAAAATGTAAGCATCTTCATAAGTTGTTCTATCTTGAATAACCGTTTTTTTACCTTTTCTAATTTCTTGAATTTTACTGATACGGCTGGTCATATAATATACTTGTAGGTTAAATGACCAACGTTGCATATCGTTATAAAAATCGTTCAAATATGGGTTGTCATCCACATCTTCAAAATGTGGTTCCCATTTGTAATGTTTTGCTAATTGGGTTGTTAAAGTAGTTTTACCGGAACCTATGTTCCCTGCTATTGATATTAACATAAAATTTAGTTTCTGTTATTGCGGTTAAAAGTACAAAAATAGAAGTTTTTATAAGCTATTTTTATTCTTTAATTGATTTTATCAATAAGAAGTTCATTTTTTTTGGTTTGAAGGTAAATGTGTTTCCCTTCCAATCTAACAGATATTATAGGTTCTTGAGTAGTCAGTTTGTATTGTTGAATGTCTAAAGTGAAAAAATCATAAGTCATTACTGAATTGTTTTCAGCTATGTAGATGATAAATTTTTCTTTCACTTGAAAAGTGCTTAAACCATAAATAGGAATGGTTTTTATGTAAGTACCAAAACTATCGAATACTAGAATGCCATTTTTAGGGTCGTTTAGGTAAACTTGGTTATTGTGTTCTACTAAAAAATTAGGTTGGATGTTTTTGTTTAGTAAGTTACTCAAATTAGCAGAAGTGTTGGAAGTGGTTAAGTCTTGATTTTTTCGGACAAGCTCAAACCTTAGTGGATTGTAATACCACATTCCGTTGTTGTAAGAGCGACAAATTAAAGAGGTTTCTTCTAGATTGAGTTGCGTTAAATCTATAACGGTTGAAGTGGGAGAGAGGGTATTGTCTAGAATTAGTATTTTGGTAAAATCTCTGAAATAAACGATAATTTTTAGGGGATTACTTACATCTACACTAGCAATTTTACCTAATAAATTATTGCTATAAGTGTACTGAAGTTCGCCTTTTATGTTGAATTTCTTTATCTCAACATCGTTAATATCGTAGTAATTTCCGAATTGATCGGTGGTAAAAGTAGTGCCTTTTAGCGGTAATTTTGTAGGTTGACTAAACAATACAAGCGTTGAAAATGCCAGAACGATTAGTATTGTTAGTTGTTTTTGCATAATAGGTTAAATTAAAAGTGGATTTATAAAGCTCTAAAATTATACCATTTTTTGGAATATTAAAAAGAATGGATTTATTGACTTATTGGCAATAGCTGCAACATTTCTTCAACAAAGCTTCTGTTATTCGATAAGCGAGGTATTTTATGTTGCCCGCCTAGTTTATTTTTAGATTTTAACCATTGGTGAAAAGTTCCTTTAGCAATAGGAATAAGCTCAGGTGGAGATAAAATCATGTCTTTATGTCGCTTGGCTTCATAATCAGAATTTAGACTTTTAAGTTCTTCATCTAAAATAGCAGTAAAGTGGCTTAAATTATCAGGAGTTTTTTCAAATTCTATTAACCACTGGTGTTTTCCTGATTTTTTAGATTCAAAATAAACAGGAGCAGCGGTAAATTCATTTATTATGGCATCGGTTTTTTCGCAAGCAACAGCAATAGCTTTTTCGGCATTATGTATCATTAATTCTTCACCAAAAGCATTTATAAAATGCTTGGTTCTTCCTGCTACTTTAATTCTAAAGGGAGCAATAGATGTAAACTGAACGGTATCTCCTAATCTATAACGCCACAAACCGGCATTGGTGCTAATAACCATTTCGTAAATTTTGTTTAGTTCTACTTCTTCTAAAGGATACGTTTTTGGGTTATTTTCTTCACTATGCTCAACAGGAATAAACTCGTAAAAAATGCCATAATCTAGCATCAACAACATTTCTTTAATTTTAGATTGATCTTGAATACCAAAATAGCCTTCTGAAGCATTATAGTTTTCATAATAATTCATGTTTGTAGAAGGAATAATTTTTTCGAATTGTGCTTGATAAGGCGAGAAATTTATTCCGCCATGCATATATAATTCTAAATTGGGCCAAACATCTAACAAATTATCTGTTTTATTAAGTTCTAAAATTCTTTTTAATAAGATTAATGTCCAAGAAGGAACACCAGAAATATTAGAAACATCTTCTTTAGAAGTGCTTATAGCCATTTTTTCAATTTTTTCTTCCCATTCTTCCATTAATGCAATTGCCAATTCGGGAACTCTTCTAATTTCTACCCAAAACGGAAAGTTTTTCATAATGATGGCAGATAAATCTCCAAAATAAGAATCGCCATTAAACTGATTGAGTTTGCTGCTTCCGCCAACTACCAAAGTTTTTCCTAAAATTAGTTTAGAATTTGGATGGTTATGATGATAAATTGCCAATAAATCTTTACCGCCTTTGTAATGACAGTTTTCTAAAGATTCTCTACTAACAGGAATAAATTTGCTTTTACCTGTAGCTGTGCCGGATGATTTTGCAAACCACTTAATTTCGGAGTGCCATAATATATTTTGTTCACCTTGTTTAATTCTTGAAACATAAGGCTCTATATCTTCATAAGATTGGAGCGGAACTTTATTTATAAAATCGTGATAGTTGTTAATGTTTTGATAATCGTGTTGTTTTCCCCATTCGGTGTTTTTAGCTTCTAAGAGTAGTTTGTAAAGTAATTCGTGCTGAACATTAATGGGATATTTCATAAATAACTCCATTTGATGAATGCGTTTTTTTATAAACCATGAAAAAACAGAGTTGATAATTTCCATAACATTTATTGTTCAAAATCAATGTTATAAAAGTAGAAAAAAAATTTAGATAATAATTGAACTCAGGTTATTAATGTATTGTTAAGTTTTTTAACGATATCTAAAATTTGAGGAATTACCAAATGTTGGTTATCATTTTTAATAATGAAATCTGCATGAGTAATTAATTTTTCTTCGGGGAGTTGTTTAAGCATTCTTGCGATAACTTCTTTTTCGGAAATATTGTCCCGCTGCATTACTCGTTTTATTCTTTCTTTTTCGGGAGCAGTAACAACAATAATTTTATCAACCTGTTTGGCAGCACCCGATTCTATTAAAATAGCAGCTTCTTTAATTAAAATAGGAGTTTGGTTATTTTTGTTTACCCAAGCTTCAAAAAGTGTTTTTACTGCCGGATGAATAATGTTGTTGAGTTGTTTAAGTTTTTCATCATTATTAAAAACAATATTGGCTAAGGCTTTTTTGTCGAGTTGATTTTGCTGGTTATAAACATTTCCAAAAAGCTTAATAATTTGTTGTTTTATTTTAGGATGGGAATAAAGTTGTTTAGCTTCGATATCCGAATTGAAAACAGGAATTTTTAAGACATCAAAAACTTCGGCAACGGTAGATTTTCCACTACCGATACCACCAGTGAGTCCAATAATAATAGGTTGGGTGTTCGCTTTTTTCATAATAAAAGCAATAAAAAATGGAGAAAATTAACTTTTCTCCATTTCTTCAGCTGAAAATTCTTTTGCTATAGCAGCTTTTTCAATTTTTAATCTGTTGCCGCCTTCCGTTTCAATAATTGCTATTTCGTCTTTCACTTCAATAATTTTTCCGTGAATTCCTCCAATGGTAACAATTTTAGCACCTTTCTGAAGAGCTTCTCTAAACTTTTTAAGGTCTTTTTGTTTTTTCATTTGAGGTCTTATCATAAAGAAATAAAATACTAGAAAAATAAGACCAAACATTAATATCGTTTGTAACCCACCGCCTTGTTCTCCTTCAGGAGATGCCATTAATAAAATTGTGTTCATTTTTTTAATTTATTGTTAATTGTAAATAATATTAGTTAGATGATGGAGCTAAAATTTCTCCTTTTAAAGCAATAACCTTAGTATTTGGAATAGTATTGGCCACTAAGGTAATGGTTTTGTTTTGTAGTCCTGACTTCCCTTCTGAGTTAAAAACTACTTCAATTTCTCCTTTTTCTCCCGGCTTAATAGGTTCTTTTGGCCATTGAGGTACGGTACAACCACAGCTTCCTTGAGCCGATGAAATAATTAAGTTAGTTTTTCCTACATTTCTGAATTTAAACACTGTCTTAACGGATTCTCCCTGAGTAATTTTACCAAAGTCTTTTACTTCTTCTTCAAACTCGAAAAATGGTAAATTATCTTGGTCAACAGTTGCAGAGTCAGCTGCAGTTATTGGGTTATTAATTAAATCTGATGTAATCTGACTTTCTTCTTTGTTTCCGCAAGCAAAAAGTAATGTACTAAATGCTACTACATACAATAGTTGTTTCATGTCTTTATTTTTAATAATTTTTTAGTGAGCAAATATACTTATTCTATAAGGATGGGAAAGTGCTTAGAAACAAAAAAGGTTATTTTTTCATAAAAATAACCTTTTTTGTAAGCTGTTTAATGGTATAAACTTATTTATAGTTTTTAATAGCCTCTTCTAATCTTGTTTTGTAAGCAAAAGGTTTACCGCTTTCTTTAGCACCTGCTTCGCCTAATTCAATCGCTTTTTTTGCACTGGCAATAGCGCCTTTGTTATCGCCTTTAGCATGTAATACATCAGCTTTTACCCAATAAGAGAACCAGTATTCTTGAGCTTTAATAGATTCGTTTATCCAAGTTAACGCTTTATCTAATTCCATCTTGTTATCTGCACAATACTTAGCACAGTTTCTGTAAACACTAGCTTTGTTTTTATCAGTAGCTTCAGCAATAGCAGTTTCAATGTTTTTCCATGCTTTGGCTTTTACATCAACATCAATTTTTAGTTGAATAAGGGTTTTGTTCCAAGCCAATTGTAACATGCCGTTTTCAATTCGTACATTTTCAAAAGAAAATTCCATGGTTTCTTGGTGACAGCCTTCTTTAGCAGCAACTGTTGCAGAGAAAATATCATTCGCTTCATCATAACTACCTGTTCCCCAAGCATCAGTAGTAGTGTTAAAAACCACTTTCCATTCTTTTTCACCAGGGAAGGTAAATAAGGCGTATGTTCCTGCTTTCACTTCTTTTCCCTCTACTTTTACATCATCAGAAAAAGTAATAAGTGTATTTAGGTTAGCACCGGTTCTCCAAATTTCATTGTAAGGAACTAATCCTCCAAAAATTTCTCTATCGTTAACATTTGGTCTGGAATAAACCACTGTAACATCTGTTAAACCAATTGTTTGTTTTACTTCTGCCGAAGAGCTTGGCTTTGGCAAGTCTTGAGCATTTACATTGTTAAAACATAAAGCACCTAGTAAAAATGTGCCTATAAGTGTAATTTTTTTCATGATTATTTGTTTTTTAGTTTGCTCAAAAATACGAAAAGATTAAGTGTTTTTTATTAAGCTTACTTGTTAATAAATTAGAAAAAGTTATAAAGCTCTTTTGGTAACATAAATTTTCCACCCGAAAATAGCCAATTGAAATTTAGAGGCTTTACTTAAGTCTAGTCTTCTTTTGGTGTAGCTTGGTAAAATGGCTTTATTGATTTTAGCTAATATTTTAAAACATATTTTTTTCATTTTACAAAGATAGAAAAGTAATTTAAAAGCAAAACCCCTAAAGTATTGATACACCTTAGGGGTTTCTGTAGTCTACAGCCATGCAGACTATTTCTTTGTTGGCGGTCCGGACGGGACTCGAACCCGCGACCCCCTGCGTGACAGGCAGGTATTCTAACCAACTGAACTACCGGACCTTTACTATTAAAGTAAATTTATTTTTCTCTATAATTTAAAAAATGTTTTCAAAAAAAGAGAAGAACGTTTTGATATCTAAAAAATATCTCCCTTTGAGGGCTGCAAATATACTTCAATTTTTAAATCTGCAAAAGATTTTAAAAAAAAATTACATCATTTTTGCTCTTTTTATCAAATAGCTTTGAAGGATAGAATTAAATCCTTGATTTACATCTGCTTCAACAAAATCAATTCCGAACTGTAAGCATTTTAATTGGAGCATTTTTTTTCTTTTTTGCATATTTTCAATGTAATTTTTCTTTACATCATTGGGATGAACCTTAATTTCTTCGCCTGTTTCTAGGTCGATGAACTGATAAGGACGATTTTCAAACTCAAAATCCAATTCTAATTTTTTATCGTAAGTATGAAAAAGAATTACTTCGTGTTTGTTGTATTTTAAATGTTGTAAAGCAGCAAATAATTGTTCATCATCGGCAACATTTTCCATCATATCGCTAAAAATAATCATTAACGATCGTTTATGAACCGTTTCTGCAATAGTATGTAACGCATTTATGGATGATGTTTTGGTATTTTTTTTTGGAGCGTTTATTAAACCTTCCAATTCATGTATAAGATATTTATGATGTACGCTACTAGATTTGGTGGGCGAATGAATGTCTAACTTATCTGAAAAAATACTTAAACCAACAGCATCTCGTTGTTTTTTCAGTAAATTCATAATTGCAGCAGCAGCATAAACAGAAAACTTAATTTTATTGAATTTATCTGTGTTAAAATCTATTTCCGGAAAATACATAGAAGAAGAGGCATCTATAATTAGTTGACATCTTAAATTGGTTTCTTCTTCATATCTTTTAATAAAGAGTTTCTCGGTTCTGCCGTACAGTTTCCAATCAATATGTTTAGTTGACTCTCCTGTGTTGTAAAGTCTATGTTCGGCAAATTCAACAGAAAAACCATGAAAAGGACTTTTATGTAAACCTGTAATAAAACCTTCTACCACTTGTTTGGCAATAAGTTCCAATTTAGAGTAAGAGTGGATTTGCTGAAGGTCTATTTGATGCATTTGGTTTATTAATTTAATAATGTTAATAATCAAAAAATCTAAATTAAGACTGTTTGAATAAACTTTACTACTTTTCGGATTATTTTTTCAAAATTATGTTAGCACCAATAGATTGGATAATTGTAGGATTGTTTTTGTCACTTAGTCTTTATATAGGAATAAAATTTAAAGGTAAATCGAGTGGTTCATTAACAGATTTTTTTCTTGCAGGAAGAAATTTACCGTGGTATGTAGCTGGAATTTCTATGGTTGCCACCACGTTTGCTGCTGATACACCTTTGTGGGTAGCAGAGGTAATTAGGCAAAATGGGGTTTCTGGTAACTGGCTTTGGTGGAACATGTTAATAGGAGGGATGTTGACTACTTTCTTTTTTGCTAAGTTGTGGCGTAAAGCCAATGTGTTAACAGAGCTGGAATTTATAGAACTTCGTTATTCAGGGAAAACCGCCAAGCTTTTCAGAAATTTTAAGGCTTTTTATTTAGGTGTTTTTTTTAATTGTATTGTAATAGGATGGGTAAATGCAGCCATGCTTAAAATATTAATGTTGTTTTTAAATATAGACTACCAAACAGCTTTTATTATTATAAGTATTTTGTTGGTGTTTGTAGCCATTTATTCCTCACTTTCGGGATTGCTTGGAGTAGCTATTACAGATGCGGTTCAATTTATATTAGCAATGGCAGGATGTATTATTCTATCTATTATTATGTTAAACTCTGAACAAGTAGGTGGTATGACGGGATTGCAAGAAAAACTCCCTTCATGGCGTTTTGATTTCTTTCCTACTATAGGTAGTGATGTAGGTAGTAATATAGGAACATTTGGGTTAACCATAGGCGCTTTTTTGTCTTTTGTAGCTGTTCAGTGGTGGGCAAGTTGGTATCCGGGAAATGAACCTGGAGGAGGTGGTTATATTTCTCAAAGAATGATGAGTACAAAAAATGAAAAAAGTGCTGTATTGGCTACCTTGTTTTTTCAAATAGCACACTATGCACTTCGTCCTTGGCCATGGATAATCGTTGGCCTTTGTGCCTTGGTAGTCTATCCGGAACTTACACAAGAAAATGCAGGAAATGGTTTTGTAATGGCGATGAGAGATTTTATGCCAACAGGCTTGAGAGGATTAATATTTACTGCTTTTTTAGGAGCTTATATGAGTACCATATCAACACAATTAAACTGGGGAGCGAGTTATCTTACCAATGATTTGTATAAAAGACAATTAGAAGAAAATAAAAAAGAGATTAATCAGCGAAAAATGGTAAAAGTGGGGCGTATTTTCACGGTTATGATAATGGTGATAGCATTAGTTATTACTTCTTTTATAGAAACCATTGATGGTGCAGCAAGGTTTTTAATAGCTTCATCGGCAGGATTAGGAGCAGTTTTAATTTTAAGATGGTATTGGAGCAGAATAAATATATGGAGTGAAATAAGTGCTACTTTAGCTCCAATATTGGGTTATTCTTTAGCTAAATTTTTAATTGCTCCATTGTTTGAAAGAACTTGCAATGCTGGAAATCCATTTATTGCTAACGAAGGCATATTGTTGTTTACCACTGCTTTTACCACCATAATTTGGGTAATCGTAACTTTTTTAACACCAAAGGAAAGTGAAACAACCTTAAAAAAGTTTTATTTACAAGTAAAACCGCAAGGAGCATGGAATACTGTTAGAGAAAAGTTGGGAATACCAAAAGAAAAATCTCAACTACCCATGTTGTTTTTTTGTTGGACAAGTGCGGTGATTTTAACCTATTCTACCTTATTTTTTATAGGGAAACTTGTTTTTCAGGAATATTTTATGGCAATGGTTTATTTTATTGTTGCTGTAATTTTTGGAATTTTACTAAGGTATTTATTCATTCATAGCAAAATATTTAACGATTAACTATGATTTTTAAATACATATGAAATAATATTTTTTACTATTAAAGATTTTTTGTTTATTTGCATCTATAGAAAAATTTCTAAAACAATAAAAATGACAACACGTTTTAATTTAAAGAACCAAGCATTATTACTACCTCTTGCAGCACTTTTTGCTGTTAGTTGTGGAGATGATCAACCAAAAGACGACTCAACTGAAACAGTAGAGGTAGTAGAAAATAACGCTAACAACACCCAATTATTAGAATTGGATGGTAAAGTTTTTAGTATTCCATCTCCTATTCAAACAGCTTACCTTATAAAAGGTGCGGGGGTAACTTATAACAAAGATATTTTAAATGTACCTTCAAAGGTTACAGGTTATTCAACTAACTTTAAAAAAGCGGTTAATTTAGGAATTTATGGAGCAGATTTAGGTTATGTAACGCTTTACGATCAAACTCAAGATGCAATTTCTTTTCTTACAGCAGTTAAAACCTTGGGAGATGATTTAGGTGTTAGTAGTGCTTTTGACATGGAATTAGTAGAGCGTTTTGAAAAAAATATTGGTAACCAAGATTCAGTTCTTTCTTTGGTTTCTGAGGCATATAAATCTAGTGATAAGTATTTAAAAAATAATGATCAAAACCATATTGGTGCATTAGTACTTGCCGGAGGTTGGGTGGAAAGTTTATACTTTACCACTAATAGTGCAGAAATGACTTCTAATAAAGAAATTATTAATAGAGTAGGAGAACAAAAAAATACAGTTTATAACTTAATTAAATTATTAACTCCTTATTATGATCAGCCTGAATTTTCTACTTTGGTAGATGATTTAATGGAGTTGAATGATATCTTTGAAAAGGTAGAAATAACCTATACTTTTGTTGAGCCTACTGTTGATGTAGCTAAAAAAATGACAACTATAAACAGTACTACAACAGTTAATATTTCTCCTGAAGTATTGAAACAAATTACTGAGAAGATTGGAAAAATTAGAGCAGAACTAATCAGTTAATAAAATTAAGTTAATAAACAAACGATATTAAATGGTTAACGCCATTTCAACCATATAAAAACGACAAAAATGAAAAAAGCAGGTTTCAAATTATTAGTAGTAGCAATTACCATTTTCTCTTTTAATTCAGTGTTTGCTCAATCTCCGTGTGATACTGTTGCCACTTTATGTGAAAACAACATCACTAAACAATATATTTCTGACGGACAAAACTACAGAGCACTATTGTTAGATGATGAAATTGCTGAATTCAACATGGTTCTTTATGGAGGTAGTACTTACAGATTTGCTGCTTGTAGCGGTTTTTCTAATGGAAATTTGATTTTTTCTGTTTACGATAGAGAAAGAAATTTAATTTTTACTAATAAAGAACATAGTAATGCTCCTTACTGGGATTTTAAAATTACTAACACGTTAGATTGTATTATTGAAGCTCAGTTAGATCCTAATGTGTCAGCTTCCGGTTGTGCAGTTTTACTAGTTGGGTTTAAACAATAAATAAAGTTTTCATAAAATTTAAAGGCATTGTTTGGATATAAAATAATGCCTTTTTTTTTAAAAAATTATAGATGAGCGAACGAATACTCAAGGCGTTAATGCAATTGTTTTCAATTGTATCTGAAGCTACAGATACATCAGAAAAAAGTAGAGCAATTGTAATTTCATTTTTAACTCAGCAACTTAACCAACAATTGGTTGAGGAGTATTTAGCTCTTTATGATAAATTTATTGAAGAGAAAACTCGAAAAGCAGATGGCTCTAAAAAACAAAAGAGAACTTCAGTAAATTCTGTAAAAATTCTTTTAATCTGTACTCAAATTAATGAAGAACTTGCTCAAAAGCAGAAAATTATTGTGCTTATTCGTTTGTTAGAGTTTATTTATGCTAACAATAATCCATCAGAGCAAGAACTAGAATTTGTTTCTACCGTATCAGAGACGTTTAATATATCTAAAGAAGAACATGAGTTGTGTTTACAATTCATTAAAAACACTATAGATGAACCAATAGACTCTCCTAACTTATTGGTGGTGGATAATCACAAAGAAAATAAGCTGCAAAAAAGCAAACATATTTTTTCTGATGGTTTGCAAGGAGAGTTAAGGATAATAAAAATTGAAAGTGTAAACTTATTTTTTGTTCGTTATTTCGGTAAAAATGAACTTTATCTTAATGGAATTATTTTAAGAAAAGCTCAATCTAGCTTGTTAAACCAAGGTTCTTCTATAAGAAGTTCTAAAGTTCAACCTATTTATTATAGCGATATTATTACTAAGTTTTTTGATAATGATGATGCAGAAAGAATAGTATTTAGTGTACAAAATATTACCTACAGGTTTAAGGGTGGTAATATGGGAATGCACCATTTCAGTTTTAATGAAGAGTCGGGGAGAATGGTAGGGATTATGGGAGCCAGTGGAGCAGGAAAGTCTACTTTGTTAAACTTGTTGAATGGAACTTATGCACCTACTACCGGAAAAATTTGTATCAATAGTATAGACATACATAATGAACCTGACAAGATTGAAGGGGTAATTGGATATGTATCTCAAGATGATTTATTAATTGAAGAGTTAACCGTTTTTCAAAATTTATATTATAATGCTCGTTTATGTTTTGCCGATTTATCTGAAGATAAACTGGTAAAAAAAGTGGCAGATGTGTTAATAAGTATCGGGCTTTATGAAGCCAGAGATTTAAAAGTTGGTAGTCCGTTAGATAAAACTATTAGTGGTGGACAAAGAAAACGATTAAATATTGCATTAGAACTTATTAGAGAGCCATCTGTATTATTTGTTGACGAACCAACTTCGGGATTATCTTCTAGAGATTCTGAGAACATAATGGATTTACTTAAAGAGTTAGCACTTAAAGGTAAGTTGGTATTTGTGGTAATTCACCAACCTTCGTCAGATATTTTTAAAATGTTTGATAACTTGTTGATTTTAGATACTGGAGGATATCCAATTTATAACGGAAACCCTGTAGATGCTGTAATTTATTTTAAAGAGCAGGTACATCATGTAAATAGTAATGAAAGTGAGTGTATTACTTGTGGTAATGTAAATTCCGAGCAAATATTTAATATTATAGAGGCAAGAGTGGTAGATGAATACGGCCATGCTACAGAAAATAGAAAAATAACACCACAAGAATGGTATAAAAAATATCAGGAACTAATAGAACCTAAAGAACTAGCTGAACAACCTAAAGAAATTGTAACGGCTCCAAAAATTAGCTTTAACATTCCTAATAAATGGAATCAGTTTAAGGTTTTTATTATCAGAGATGTGCTTTCTAAGTTAACCAATCAGCAATATTTAATGATTAACTTTTTGGAAGCACCTGTTTTGGCTTTCATTTTAGCTTTTTTAGTTAGGTATTATAATACTGATAACAGTAATGAATTAGGCTATATTTTTAGAGAAAATGAAAACCTTCCGGCATATATGTTTATGTCGGTAATTGTTGCTTTATTCATAGGTTTAACGGTTAGTGCTGAAGAAATAATTAGAGATCAAAAAATAAGAAAAAGAGAGAAGTTCCTTAACTTGAGTAAATCGAGTTATTTGTTTTCTAAAATAACGATAATGTTTGTTATTTCAGCCATTCAAACACTTTCTTTTGTATTAATAGGAAACTATATTTTAGGCATACAAGGAATGAATATTGCTTATTGGTCGGTACTTTTTACCACCGCTTGTTTTGCCAATATGATGGGCTTAAATATTTCAGCAAGTTTTAATTCTGCCGTAACCATTTATATTTTAATTCCATTTTTAGTTATTCCTCAGCTTTTGTTAAGTGGTGTAATTGTAAAGTTTGATAAATTAAATCCTGTAGTCACTAATCCAACTCACGTTCCTTTAGTAGGAGAGGTAATGGCATCTCGTTGGGCTTATGAAGCAATTGCGGTACATCAGTTTAAAGACAATGAGTTTGAATCCAGATTTTATGAGTTGGATAAAGACCTTAAACAAGCCGAATTTAAAAAGAACTTTTGGTTATCAAAATTGAAAGAAAAGATTAGTGGAGTAGAAAACAACCTTAATAATGCTGAGAAGAAAGAATATATTGAAGAAGCTTTGTTATTGTTAAGGAATGAAATAACTAAAGAAAATGCTAATAATTCATTAGTTCAATTTAATTTGGTAGATAACCTTTATCCAGAAAAAATCGATGCATCAGTAATTCAAAAAACACATAACTATTTAAATGAATTGAATAGTCATTTTTTAGAGATATTTAAGAAAGCGAATAAAAAGAAAGATGCCTTAGCAACTAAGTTAAATGCAGATTCTACTTCAAAGGCGTTATTTATTGAAATGAAAAATGATTACACTAACGATGCCTTATCTGATTTTGTTAAAAATAAAAATGAACTGAATAGAATCTTAGAATTTGAAGGTAATTTATATCAAAAAATAGATCCTGTATATTTAGAACCGGATGGTATAAGAGCACATTTTTATGCTCCTGTAAAAAAGATTTTTGGATTAACAATAGATACTTTTTGGTACAACATCATTATTATTTGGTTAATGTCAATAGCCCTAATAATTACCTTGTATTATGATGTATTGAAATTCTTTATTTCTTTTTCAGGAAAATTAATCGAAAAGGTAACAAATAAGTCGGCTAGATAAAAACCAATCTTAGTATTATTCGTAAGAAAGCGTAAGTTTTCATTATGCTTATTTTATGATTTCAATTTTAAAATGATTCGGAAAATAGTTTTTTTCTTTCCAGTTCAACTCTTTTTAGTAAACCTAAAGAGAAACCATTTGTTACTGTTGTTTTGGATAATACTTTTTAGTATTGTTAGTGAATCTTTTGCTAATAAATATGGTATTCCTTATCTTTTTTTAGCTCCTGAATACTTAAATACTATTAGCTTTTGGTCATACATGATTATGGGGTTTTCCATTGGTGGCTTTGTTATGACTTACAATATTACCGGCTATATTATCAATAGTGGACGGTTTCAGTTCATAGCTTCGCTTAGAAGACCTTTTGTGGTGTATTGTATTAACAATTCACTAATTCCGCTTATTTTTATGCTTTATTATATTTACAAAGTGATATTGTATCATATTGAAAATGAAAGTAGTACGGTAACAGAAATATCCATTTATATTTTAGGAATTATTATAGGTTATACACTAAATGTTATTGTTTCATTAACTTATTTTCTTTCCACCAATAAAAATATTTTTGCCTTATTAGGGATAAAGCCAGATCAAGAAAGTGGAAAACCTGTAAGCACACTTTTTCTCAGAGATGAAAACCTTTATAATTTCTTAAGAAAAAGAGAAAAATGGCATGTAGAATCTTATTTAAATACCCCATTTCGTTCTAAACCAGCTA
This sequence comes from Flavobacteriales bacterium BRH_c54, assembly GCA_000961845.1. GTDB lineage: Bacteria > Bacteroidota > Bacteroidia > Flavobacteriales_E > Vicingaceae > BRH-c54. The sequence goes on along the minus strand of LADZ01000008.1, from coordinate 2,628 downwards.
AAGATATTTCTCATTACGATACAGAAATGCTACGTTCTATAACTAAACATAATCATTTAAACGCTTCTTTTTTTGAGATACTAGTTTTCATCTCTTACATTGTATTGGGGCTTTTTCATGAGAATGCTTTTTTCATTATTCCGGCAAGTGCTAGTGTAATATTGTTTTTTACCATGATTTTGATAATATTAAGTGCTTTACACACTTGGTTAAAGGGATGGACCACTTTTGCATTTATAATTTTATTGGTAGTGATTAATCTATTGTCAAAAAACCATGTGTTCTCTTATGCTAATATGGCTTATGGATTAAATTATAATACGGAAAAAGCTGAATATTCGCTCAAAGAGTTAAATAAACTTAGATTGAATGAAGAACACATTAAAAATGATAAAGCAAATAGCATAGAAATTTTAAATTCTTGGAAAAAGAATACTAATGAGAAAAAACCAAAATTAATCTTTTTAAATACTAGTGGAGGTGGTTCTAGAGCGATGATGTGGACTTATTTTACACTACATCATTTAGATAGTATTTTCGAGAATAATTTCTTCAGAAATGTCCATCTTATATCAGGTTCGTCAGGAGGAATGATAGGTGCAGCTTATTATCGTGAGTTGTACTTACAAGAAAAAGAAGATAAAACAAACTTTAAAAACAGCTATGAACATGTTGAAAATATGGGTAGAGACCTGTTAAATCCTATAGCCTTTAGTATTGCAACAAACGATTTTTTTATAAGAATGAAAACATATAATGATGGAAAATATACTTATTTAAAAGATAGAGGATATGCTTTTGAGCGTCAGCTATTAATCAATACTAATAATGTATTAGATAAAAGAATGAGAGATTATATAGCCCCTGAAAAAGCTGCGGAAATTCCGATGATGATATTTGCACCAACTATTACTAATGACGGAAGAAGGCTTCTGATTGCTAGTCAGCCAATATCGTATTTAAGCTATAATTTACCTAAAAACAATACATTAAACAATCCTATTGTTGAAAATGTAGAATTTACCAGATTGTTTAAACAACAAGATGCCATGAATTTAAAATTTACCAGTGCTATCCGAATGAGTGCTACCTTTCCGTATATAATGCCAAGTGTTACCCTTCCTACAAATCCACAAATAGAAGTAATGGATGCAGGGGTGAGAGATAATTATGGAGCTATAACTACTTTTAAGTATATGCATACTTTTAAAGAGTGGATAAATGAAAATACTTCAGGTGTTATCATTATTCAAATTAGAGATAAGGAAAAGAATAAAAGAGTAGCCGATAGTCCTTTAAGAAGTATTGCAGAGACTTTTTCTACACCAATAGGAAGCTTTTATAGCAATTTATTTACCATACAAGATTATAATTTAGATGATATGGTGCAATATTTAGGGAATGATATAGAACAACAAATTCATATTATTGATTTTGAGCTAGAAAATGAAGAGAGTAGGGTTTCATTAAGTTGGCATTTAACACCAAGAGAGAAAAATGCTATTCTTAAAGCTATGAATACTAAAAATAATGAACAATCGTTAGAGCGATTAAAAGATTTGTTGGAGTAGACCTAATTAACAAACGAAACGACTTATTTAAACCTCGCAATGGTAGAAATACCACCTTTTACTTTATCATTTAATTTTACATTTAACTCAACATCTAAAGGTAAAAGCAAATCTACACGAGAACCGAATTTTATAAAACCACACTCATCCGTTTGTTTTACATCAGTATTTTCTTTACCAAAGAAAACAATACGCTTTGCCAAAGCTCCTGCAATTTGCCTGAATAAAATAGCTCTTCCTTGTTTATCTTCAACAACTATGGTCGTTCTTTCATTTTCCGTAGATGCTTTTGGATGCCAAGCAACTAAGTATTTTCCGGGATGGTATTTAAAATATTTTAATATTCCGGAAATAGGGTAGCGGTTTAAATGCACATTAATAGGCGACATAAACACAGAAACCTGTAAACGTTTTTCATTAAAATATTCCGTTTCCATTACTTCTTCAATAACCACTACTTTTCCATCAGCGGGAGAAATTATTTCTCCATCTCCTATAACAAAGTTTCTGCTCGGACTTCTAAAAAACTGAAGAATAACTATGATTAAAAAAGCAGAAATAGCATACCCTAGCCACTTAATAATGGCTATATCATTCGCGAAAAAATAAATAAGACCATTTAAAATAATTGAAAATAAAAGTACGATGATTAATGAGGGATATCCCTGTTTATGAAATTTCATGTTAGTAGATAATTGAGTTAGGATTATAATTTAATTTTTTTACCACCGGCAAACTGTTTGGCAGCTTTAGATAGTTTTTTCTTTTTATTAGAAGTATTGTTTGAGGAAGAAGACTTTATTGTAAAACCAGCTTCGTTGGCGTTGTTTTCCATTTCTTCTTGCTGTTGTTTAGCCTCGGCATCTTCTTTTTCTTTAGCTAATCGTTCTTCTTCAGCCTTAGCGTTAGCTTTGGCTTCAGCAATAGCATTTTCTTCTTCCATTTTTTTACGGTATTCTTCCATTTCTTTTTTCTTAGCTTCTTCATCTAAGCGTTTTTGTTTCGCTTCAGCTTCCGCTTTTTCTTTAGCTAGTTTTTCTTCTTGTTCACGTTTTTC
>LADZ01000046.1 GCA_000961845.1 Flavobacteriales bacterium BRH_c54 | reverse complement strand
GTATCAACATTGTCGATTAACATGGTTGCTATACTCTTAGTGGTATATGATGCTGAATCTCCCCTAAATTCAAGCTCGTAAGTTATGCTATCTGAAAATGAAAGGGTATTGATGAAAATATTGTTGCTGTAGTCTTTTAACGCAGCTAAATCAATCGTTAGCACATAAGCTGCTCCTGCATCTGTAGCTCCGTCATCGTCTTCAGCTGAACTAATGACTATTTTAGCTGTATTATTTTGAGTGTTATAGTCTATAATAGATATCGATCTTCCTAAAAAATCATCATTATCAATTAGGCTAGTTAATAGATTGGATGTAGAAGATATAGTCTTATGATAATTAACTGTACCATCACTATTCATCATCAACATCCAATACATCCCTCTATTGCTGCCCCCATTGTCATTTTGAATGGCACCTACTAATAGATCGTTTATACCATCTTGATTAAAGTCATAATTTCCACATATACTCGCACCAAAAAAATCAGCTTCTTCTATAAATCCATTAAAGTTTCCTGAAGCCATTGAAATTTTTTGTTCAGACTTAACTTTACCACTATCTGTTAAATTGATAATATATACAGCTCCTGTATTTGTTTCTACATCATCATCAGCATAAGCTCCAACCGCCATATCCGGCACACCATCTCCATCCATATCTCCTATACTGGTAATACTGGTTCCAAACATATCTCCTAAATCAAAAGTAACCGTTAAACCGCCACTACCTTGAGCTATTTTTTGATGCCATTTTACCGTTCCATTAGTATCTAAAAACAATACCCATACAGCACCTGTATTACTTCCTCCACTATTATCATATCTAGCGCCTACTAGTAAATCCTGAATTCCATCTCCATCAATATCATTAATTCCCGATAGTGAAATACCAAATCTATCTCCATTATTTAAAGTTCCCGTAAATCCACCCTGAGTATCGCTAATTTTTTGTTCTGATTTTACTGTTCCATTCGTATCTAAAAATAAAATCCATACAGAACCTCTAGTTGTGCCGCCATCATCATCATCGTATGCTCCTACTGCTATATCAGTTATTCCATCTCCATCCAAGTCACCCAGATTTGTGAGACTTGATCCGAATTTACAATTATCAGCTAATGTTCCAGTGAAACCTCCCTGAGTATCACTTATTTTTTGGTACAACTTGATGGATCCATCTGCATTTAAAAATTGAATGTAAACCGCACCTCTGTTAGCACCACCATCATCATCTAAGAATGCTCCTACAGCCATATCATTAATTCCATCACCGTCCAAATCACCTATTGCACAAGTTCCAAAACCATATTTATCAGATGCACCTAATTCAGTTTCTAAAGGCTCTCCAGTTGCTGCACTATGTTTATTAATGCCGATAATAAATGGTACTGTTTCATGATATGTTTTATTAGGGTACGTTGCTGCCCCTTCTAAATGTAGCACATACACTTCTCCTGTAGTAGTGGTACCATCTGAAGCTTGATAAGCACCTACCAACAAATCCAACTTTCCGTCATTATTTCGATCTCCAAAATAAGCAATATCTATCCCAAATTTGTCTCCCGCAGCAATTTCGGCTGACAATATTGTATCCGTTGCCGAAATCTTATTATGAGACTTAACAGTTCCATCAGCATCTAAATATAAAATCCAAAATGCACCAGCATCAGTTGCCCCATCATCATCACCTAATGCTCCAACAGCTAATTCCTGTATTCCATCACTATCTAAATCACCTAATGCAGCTATATTTTGACCAAATTTATCTTCATTACTTAAAGTTCCCGTAAATCCCCCCTCAGTATCGCTAATTTTTTGATATGATTTTACTGTTCCATTTGCATTCATAAAAAGAATCCAAACTGCTCCTCGATCTGTTCCACCATCATCATCTAGTGGAGCTCCAATTGCCAAATCAATAACTCCATCCCCATCTATATCTCCTATACCTGCTACTCCTCCTCCAAAATTATCTGAATCATCCAATGTACCTGTAAATGAACCAACTGTATCACTTATTTCTTGAATACTTTTAGCTGTTCCATTATAATCCAAATTAAGAATAAAAATAGCACCACGATTGGCTCCACCATCATCAACACCCGAAGCTCCGACAGCTAAATCAGGAAGTCCATCTTGATTTAAATCTCCTATGTTGTCAATTCGTACGCCAAAATTATCATTTGCATTTAATAGCCCTATCCCACCTCCTTCATTATTACTTATTTTTTGATATTCGAGAACAACTCCAGTTGAATCTAAAAATAGAATATATACTGCCCCATAGCCACTAGCCACACCATTATCACCACCAGCATGCATCCCTACTGCAATATCTACATTACCATCTCCATTCAAATCTCCTAAAGCTGCTATTGAACGCCCAAAATAAAGTTGATTCGTGGTAAAATCAGTTGGTCCATTTCCAGAAGTAGCACTAATTTTTTGTTGTGATTTAACAGTTCCATCAGCATTTAACATTAAGATATAAATGGCTCCTTGATCGGTAACACTATCATCATCTAACCATGCTCCAACAGCTATATCATCAATACCATCATGATCCACATCTCCAATCACTTCTACTCCTACACCAAATCGATCAGAAGCATCTAAAGGTGAACCCGATAATCCACCTTCTACATTATTAATTTTTTGTAAGGATTGAACTGTGTAACTTTGTGACAACATTGCCAAAGGAAACAACAATATAATCGATATTAAATATAATTTTTTGCTCATCGTTAGTTAATAATTAATTGTTTTCAAAAATTCCACTCTTCTTCTTCTAGCTATGTCTAATACAATATTTCCTTGTAATAAGATTTGGTTTCGGTCTTTATATAATGTTATCATATAACTCGGGTTAATAATATGGCTCTTACTTATTCTAAAAAAATCGTGTCCTTCTAATAATGTTTCAAATGTGCTTAATGATTTGGCTACCGTAATTTTTCTATTGTCGTTTAAGCGAACATGTGTATAAACTTCATCAGCATCACAGCATATTATATCATCTACATTTACAAACTCTATTTTAGTGGCACTTTTAATGGTAATAATTTTTGATTTCTTAACAGGATGCTCTTCCTTTAAAATAGCTTCTAATTGTTTGTTATATTCAGCTTCATAATGAAGCTTTTTTTTAGTTTGAGCTAATAACTTTTCTAATTCTACTAATTTTTTTTGCAGAACTATTGTTTCGTTATTTTCTTTAAGTACTATCAAAAAATTATGAACAAAATAATGTTTAAAATAAAGTCCAAACGTAAATGAAAAGATTTTAAAATCAAAAAAATGGTCAATCCATCTAACTAACGGTCGATTTTGAGCAATGAACGGTCATTATCTTTTCAAAACACCCAAAATTCAAAAATTTAGTACTAAGTATTTTTACTTATTGAACTAAGTATTTATGCGTATTTTATTTTTGATTTAAAGGTTATATATTAGCAGCCTGATGAATGATCAAATACATAATATACAAAATGCCCGAATTCATATTAAAGAATTGCAAAAAGCAATAGATAGTAATATGCAAAAAATTTGCTTGCTTGAATCTCAAATACATGGGCTTTTAAAAATTCGACAATCTTCGACTATTCCGATTAAAGGTATTTCTAAAATTAATTTCGTTCCTATTAATCAAATACAATACTTTAAAGCGAATCAATCTTATACTAATGTAATAACAGAAAAACATAATATTATTTTAGCTACTAAATCCATTAGAGAGTTTGAAACATTATTAGGAGATTATTTTTTCTTTAAAATAAATAAAAGCGTACTTATAAATACTCACAAAATACATTCGTTTGATAAAAAAAGTAATCAAATCATTATGAACAATAACGACTCTTTTGAAATAGCCAGAAGAAGAAAATGTGATTTTTTGTCTGTTATAGATAGTATTTTAAAATAAATTTCATTTTTCCTTTTTATTAGAAAATTTGAAATAATGATTATATAATTATTAGATTTGTTTTTGAATTAATTTCATTATTTTTTCACTAAAAATAAATCATGTATATAAAACATACGAAAACATTGCGTTTAAATGATATAGGTGAAACCCCAGTCAGGTCACAGAAAAACAAAAAAAACTCCAACGTTTAAACGTTGGAGTTTTTTTTGTTTTAAATAATTAATTAAAATGGTTTATTTCCTCTTATAATTCTTAACAATACTGCAATTACAGCAATAACCAAAAGTATGTGAATTAAATAACCTAGGTTAAATCCAATGAACCCTACAGCCCATAATATAAGTAGTATAATTGCTATTGTATATAATAAATTTCCCATGATGTTTTTTTATACGTTTAACATTAGATTAATTATTGGATTAAAAGACTATACCAATAGTAGCCTGTAACAACATATTTTTATAACGAGGTGTTGATGAAGTTCCATCTCCATGGTTGTCTTGTAAGTCCCACGAAGCTCTACCACCAATTACAATATTGTTAAAGTTTAAATCCAATCCTACTGCAGCTCCCATGGTATTCTTACGCAAATTTTCATTTTCAAATTCTTCTTCATCATTAATGTCAATACCAAATCCGGTAAATTCATCCTTTCTAGATAATAAATAAGAATATTGCGGTCCTGCTAATAAGGTAATATTTTTTGCGGGTTTAAAAGCAAATAACAAAGGAATATCTAAATAGCTAGTAGTTCTTTTCAATTTATATTCACTACCAAAAACGGTTCCTTCACCTGTAAATCCTTTTTGAGAGAACATTACCTCAGGATGAAATCCTAAATAAGTTCCTATAGGAATGGCTATAAAACCACCTACAGCCATACCATAATTAGGATCAGCAACAAACTCATCATTATTTTCATCATAAATATTAGCTTTATTAACTCCTACTTTGGCTCCTATTCTAAGTTCATCTCTACTATCATCTTGTGCATAAGCACTCATACTTACTGTAATCATCGCAAGTAATATTAATTTCAACTTTTTCATAACACTATATTTTTTTAGTTTATAAATATTTTAACATTATTCATTTATCCAACGATTTATCCAAAGAATATAAACCACTAGTAAACAACAAACTAACTATATTACAATTATTATACTATTTTCATATTGAAAATAGTATTTTCAAATGGAAAACAAATAGTTAACATTTCCTCTTTATTATAAGTGTTCTTATAAATTATAGTTTTATTTTTGTAGCATGCATGCTACCTGAGTGCTGAAATTGGTATACAGGCACGCTTGAGGTGCGTGTGTCGTAAGACGTGTGGGTTCGAGTCCCATCTCAGGTACATAAAACAATCTTAAAAGCCGAATTATAACATGTTATAATTCGGCTTTTTTATACATAAAAAAAAGAGGTTGAATTTCTTTTTCAACCTCTTTAAATTATTAAAATCAATTACATCAAGCTTCGGCAGTTGGTCCTCCAAAATTCATTGGAATTCCTCCTGTTGGTCCGGGGTCTTTAATTTTACCCATTTTAGACTCAAACTTATCAATGTTATCTTGTAGTGCATGTAAAAGTCTTTTGGCATGTTCCGGTGTCATCAATATTCTTGATTTCACTTTTGCTTTAGGAACGCCTGGCATTACTTTTATAAAATCTATTACAAATTCTGAATTAGAATGACTTATAATTGCTAAGTTAGAATAAATTCCATCAGCAATATCTTCATTTAATTCAATGTTGAGTTTGTTGTCTTGATTATCTTGATCCATTATAAATTATTTTTTATTCTTGAATAATTGCATCGCTACTAGCTTTAGCTTTTGAAAGTTGTTCGTACTCTTCTTTTGAACCAACAATTAAGTTTCTGAACATTTTCATTCCTGTTCCTGCAGGTATTAATTTACCAACAATTACATTTTCTTTCAATCCTTCTAAATTATCCATTTTACCTCTAATAGCAGCTTCATTTAAGACTTTTGTAGTCTCTTGGAAAGATGCTGCAGAAATAAAGCTGTCTGTTTGAAGCGATGCTCTTGTAATACCTTGAATAATTGGGCTTGATGTAGCCGGAATTGCTTCTCTGCTTTCAACAATTTTCTTATCCATTCTCTTCAACTTAGAGTTTTCATCTCTTAATTGACGAGAAGAAACAATTTGTCCTGCTTTTAATACCTCAGATTCTCCCGGATCAGTAACAATATACTTATCAAAAATCCAATCGTTTTCTTCCATGAAATCACGTTTGTTAACAATTTCTTTTTCAAGGAATCTAGTATCTCCAGGCTCTTCAATAAGTGCTTTACGCATCATTTGTCTTACAATTACTTCAAAGTGTTTATCATTAATTTTTACACCTTGTAAACGATAAACCTCTTGTACTTCATTAACAATGTACTCTTGAACAGCTGTAGGTCCTTTAATTGATAAGATATCTGATGGAGTAATTGAACCTTCAGAAAGTGGATTACCCGCTTTAACAAAATCATTTTCTTGAACCAAAATATGTTTAGATAAGTTAACTAAGTATTTTTTAACTTCTCCTGTTCTTGATTCAACAATAATTTCACGGTTACCTCTCTTAATTTTTCCGAAAGATACAATACCATCAATCTCAGATACAACTGCAGGGTTAGATGGGTTTCTAGCTTCAAACAACTCTGTTACTCTCGGAAGACCACCAGTAATATCGGCAGTACCACCAGCAGAACGAGGTATTTTTACTAAAATTTCTCCACCTTTAACTTTAGCTCCTTCATTAACTGTAATATGAGCTCCTACAGGCAAGTTATAGGTTTTTAAAACTTCATTTTTTGAATTAACAATATTCAACAAAGGAATTTTTTTCTTGTCTTTAAACTCAGAAATTACTTTTTCAGTAAATCCTGTTTGCTCATCAGACTCCTCTTTATAAGTAACCCCTAATTCAAAGTTTTCAAACGCTACTTTACCTTCAACCTCAGAAAGAATTACGGCATTATAAGGATCCCATATACAAATCTTATCTCCTTTTTTAACTTTATCGTTATTTTTTACAAATACCTGAGAACCATAAGGAATGTTTCCTGTGGTTAAAACAACGTTAGTTTTTGGATCGATAATTTTCATTTCAGCAGAACGTCCAATAACTAATTCAATTTTCTCTCCTGCTTCGTTTGTTTTTTCAATAGTTTTTAACTCTTCTATTTCTATTCTACCATCGTATTTAGCTTCAACGCTAGAAATTCCGGTAATTTTAGAAGCTGTACCACCAATATGGAAAGTTCTAAGTGTTAACTGAGTTCCCGGTTCACCAATTGACTGAGCAGCAACAACACCAACAGGTTCTCCTTTTTGTACCATTCTTCCTGTTGATAGATTTCTACCGTAACATTTAGCACATACACCTTGTCTTTGCTCACATGTTAATACAGATCTAATTTCTACTTCATCAATATCTGCAGCTTGAATTACTTCAGCAATATCTTCAGTAATTTCATCTCCTGAAGCAACAATTAATTCTTCTGTCTCAGGGTGATAAATATCATGAACAGACGTTCTTCCTAAAATTCTATCATATAAACTTTCAACAACTTCATCATTGTTTTTAAGTGCTGTAGCTATTAACCCTCTTAACGTTCCACAATCTTCTGATGTAATAACAACATCTTGAGAAACATCAACCAATCTTCTTGTTAAGTAACCTGCATCGGCCGTTTTTAATGCTGTATCGGCAAGACCTTTACGAGCACCGTGAGTAGAGATAAAGTACTCCAACACTGACAACCCTTCTTTAAAGTTTGCCAAAATTGGGTTTTCAATAATCTCCTGACCAGATGATGAACCAGATTTTTGCGGTTTTGCCATCAAACCTCTCATACCTGATAACTGACGAATTTGCTCCTTAGAACCCCTTGCACCAGAATCAAACATCATATAAATAGAGTTAAAACCTTGGTTGTCATTTTTAAGCGTATCCATCAACACATTTGTAAGTTTTGTGTTAGTGTGTGTCCAGATATCAATAATTTGGTTATAACGCTCGTTGTTAGTAATGAAACCCATATTATAGTTATTCATTACTTCTTCAACTTCTACATTGGCTTTAGCTACAAACTCTTCTTTTTCCTTAGGGATAATAATATCATCCAAGTTAAATGATAATCCACCTCTAAAAGCCATATCATAACCTAAATCTTTAATATCATCTAAGAATTTAACAGTTTTAGTTGGTCCTGCATATTTTAATACTTTACCAATAATATCTCTTAAGGATTTTTTAGTCAACAATTCATTAACAAAACCTACTTCTTCCGGAACAAGTTCGTTAAAAATAACTCTACCTGCTGTAGTTTCTATAGTTTTTAATACTGTTTCTCCATTCTCGATATCGGTAGTTTTTACTTTAATATTAGCATGAACATTAAGTTTACCTTCATTAAGAGCAATAATTACTTCTTCCGGAGAGTAGAACATTTTACCTTCTCCATTTACGGGATGATCTTTAGTGGATTTTCTTTCTTTAGTTATATAATATAACCCAAGAACCATATCCTGAGAAGGAAGAGTTACCGGAGTACCGTTTGCAGGGTTAAGAATATTATGCGAAGACAACATTAATAACTGAGCTTCTAAAATTGCAGCATTACCTAACGGTAAGTGAACTGCCATTTGGTCACCATCAAAATCCGCATTAAATGCAGTACATACTAATGGGTGTAAACGAATAGCTTTACCTTCAATTAATTTTGGTTGGAAAGCCTGAATACCTAAACGGTGCAACGTAGGAGCACGGTTAAGTAATACAGGATGTCCTTTTAATATGTTTTCTAAAATATCCCAAACAACAGGCTCTTTTTTATCAACTATTTTTTTAGCTGATTTTACTGTTTTTACAATACCTCTTTCAATTAGTTTTCTAATGATAAATGGTTTGTAAAGCTCTGCAGCCATATCTTTAGGAATACCACATTCGTGTAATTTCAAATCCGGTCCAACAACAATTACCGAACGAGCTGAATAATCAACACGTTTTCCAAGCAAGTTTTGACGGAAACGACCTGATTTACCTTTTAAACTGTCTGATAAAGATTTTAACGCTCTGTTAGCATCAGTTTTAACAGCACTAGATTTTCTAGAGTTGTCTAACAGTGCATCAACAGATTCTTGAAGCATACGTTTTTCATTTCTTAAGATTACATCTGGAGCTTTAATTTCCATTAATCTTTTTAAACGATTATTTCTGATGATAACTCTTCTGTATAAATCATTTAAATCAGATGTAGCAAATCTACCACCATCAAGAGGTACTAAAGGTCGTAATTCCGGTGGAATAACTGGAACTACCTTTAATATCATCCATTCTGGTCTGTTATCAATATTTTCTTTAGATGCTCTGAAAGCTTCAACAACTTGAAGTCTTTTTAATGCTTCATTTTTTCTTTGTTGAGAAGTTTCGTTATTTGCTTTATGTCTTAAATCGTAAGATAAGCTATCTAAATCCAACCTTCTTAATAATTCATATAAAGCTTCAGCACCCATTTTAGCAATAAACTTATTTGGGTCAGCATCGTCTAAATATTGATTCTCTTTTGGAAGGGTATCAATAATATCAAAATACTCTTCTTCTGTTAAGAAATCTAGATATTGTATTGGTTCTCCATCAACGCCATTAACACCTGCTGGGTTAATTACTACATATCTTTCGTAATAAATAATAGCATCCAACTTTTTAGTTGGTAAACCCAATAAGTAGCCAATTTTGTTTGGCAAAGATTTAAAGTACCAGATATGAGCAACAGGAACTACTAACGAAATGTGTCCCATTCTTTCTCTTCTTACTTTTTTCTCAGTAACTTCAACACCACATCTGTCGCAAATAATTCCTTTATATCTAATTCTTTTATATTTTCCGCAATGACACTCATAGTCTTTTACAGGACCAAAAATTCTTTCACAAAATAATCCATCTCTTTCCGGTTTATAAGTTCTGTAGTTGATGGTCTCTGGTTTTAATACTTCTCCACTTGATCTTTCTAAGATAAGTTCCGGAGAAGACAAACTGATAGTAATTCTTGAGAAATTACTGTTAGTGTTTTGTTCACGTTTAAAAGCCATGTTATATAGTTGTTTTTAGTTCAAAATAAATTAATTATCTAACGTTATGTTAAGTGCTAAACCTCTTAACTCATGTAATAATACATTAAACGATTCCGGAATACCAGCTTCTGGCATTGGATCTCCTTTAACGATTGCTTCATAAGCTTTAGCTCTTCCTTTAACATCATCAGATTTAATAGTTAACAATTCTTGAAGAATGTTTGCAGCTCCATAAGCTTCTATTGCCCAAACCTCCATTTCTCCAAAACGCTGACCACCAAATTGTGCTTTACCACCTAATGGTTGTTGTGTGATTAATGAGTATGGTCCAATAGAACGAGCATGCATCTTATCGTCAATCATGTGTCCTAAACGCAACATATAGATTACTCCAACTGTTGCTGGCTGATCAAAACGCTCTCCGGTTCCACCATCATAAAGGTAAGTTTTCCCATATTGTGGTACGCCCGCCTCTATACAGTATTCGTTGATTTCTTCAACACTAATACCATCGAAAATTGGTGTAGCGAATTTCTTTCCTAATTTTTGACCTGCCCATCCAAGAACAGTTTCATATACCTGACCTAAGTTCATCCTAGATGGTACACCAAGTGGATTAAGGACGATATCTACTGGTGTTCCGTCTTCTAAGAAAGGCATATCTTCTTCTCTAACAATGTTAGCAACAATACCTTTGTTCCCGTGACGTCCAGCCATTTTATCTCCAACTTTTAGTTTTCTTTTCTTAGCCAAGTAAACTTTTGCTAATTTCAAAATACCGGTTGGTAATTCATCTCCAACAGAAATAGCGTATTTCTTACGTTTAAATTTACCTAAGATTTCGTTAACTTTAATGTTGTAGTTGTTTAGGATTTGTTTGATTAAGTCGTTTAACTCATCACTTGTAGTCCAGTTTTTAGAATCTACAAATACAAAATCATCTACTTTTTCTAATACTTTAATGGTAAATTTAGTTCCTTTAGGAATAATTACTTCATTATAGTAATTTACAACTCCCTGACTAGTTTTGTTATTTACAACTGCATAAAGTTTGTCAATTAATACTTTTTTAAGTGCTGCAACTTCTCTGTTATATTCTTCATCAAGTTGCTCTAAAATTGCTTTCTCTTCTGCTCTACTTTTTCTATCTTTAATAGCTCTTTCAAAAAGTTTTTTATCAATTACAACACCTTTTACAGATGGTTTAACTTTTAATGAAGCGTCTTTGACATCACCGGCTTTATCTCCAAAGATTGCTCTTAATAACTTCTCTTCAGGAGTTGGGTCTGTTTCTCCTTTAGGAGTAATCTTACCAATTAAGATATCGCCTTCTTTCACTTCAGCACCAATTCTAATCATACCGTTTTCATCCAAATCTTTGGTAGCATCTTCGCTAACATTAGGAATATCTGCGGTTAATTCTTCTTCACCTCTTTTGGTATCTCTTACTTCAAGAGAAAACTCTTCAATATGTACAGAAGTAAATAAATCTTCTTTTACAACTTTTTCAGAGATTACAATCGCATCCTCAAAGTTATACCCTTTCCAAGGCATGAAAGCTACTTTTAAGTTTCTACCTAAAGCAAGCTCTCCTTTTTCAGTTGCATAGCCTTCGCAAAGTACTTGACCTTTTTTAACTTTATCACCTTTTCTTACAATTGGTGTTAAGTTTAAGCAAGTGTTTTGGTTGGTTTTCTTAAATGTATATAATTCATAAGTTACAGAATCCCCATCAAAACTCACTAATTGATCTTCTTCAGAACGATTATATTTAATGGTAATGTTTTTTGCATCAACATATTCTACAACACCATCTGCTTCAGCATTAATAAGAACTCTAGAATCTTGAGCTACTCTAGCTTCTAATCCTGTTCCTACAATTGGAGCTTCCGGTCTTAATAATGGAACTGCTTGACGCATCATATTAGATCCCATCAATGCACGGTTGGCATCATCATTTTCTAAGAAAGGAATTAATGATGCAGCAATAGATGCAATTTGGTTAGGGGCAACATCCATTAAAGAGATATTTTCCGGCTCTGTTAATGGGAAATCTCCATCTAATCTTGATTTTACTTTATCCGTTAAGAATTGACCTTTATCATCTATCTGAGCGTTTGCTTGAGCGATAACTTTTTTATCTTCTTCTTCAGCACTTAAATAAACTACTTCTTTTTTAAAGTTTACCTTACCATCTTCAACATGTCTGTAAGGAGTTTCAATAAATCCTAGTTTGTTCACTTTTGCATAAACACAAAGAGATGAAATTAAACCAATATTTGGTCCCTCAGGTGTTTCAATAGGACAAAGTCTTCCGTAGTGAGTATAGTGAACATCACGCACTTCGAAACCGGCTCTTTCTCTAGAAAGACCTCCTGGTCCTAATGCAGACATTCTTCTTTTATGTGTAATCTCAGATAATGGATTGGTTTGATCCATAAATTGAGATAACTGATTAGTTCCAAAGAATGAATTAATTACTGATGAAAGCGTTTTAGCGTTAATCAAATCTGAAGGTGTAAACACTTCGTTATCTCTAACGTTCATTCTTTCTCTAATGGTTCTTGCCATTCTAGAAAGACCTACACCAAATTGATTGTGTAATTGCTCTCCAACAGTTCTAACTCTTCTGTTACTTAAGTGATCGATATCATCAACAAGCGTTTTAGAGTTAATTAACTCAATAAGGTATTTAATGATAGATATAATATCTTCTCTTGTTAATACTCTTACATCATCAGCTATATCTAAACCAAGTTTTTTATTAATTCTAAATCTACCTACTTCTCCTAAATCATATCTAGTTTCAGAGAAGAATAATTTATCAATAACTCCTCTAGCTGTTTCAACATCTGGTGGTTCAGCATTTCTAAGCTGACGATAAATGTGTTCTACCGCTTCTTTTTCTGAGTTAGAAGGGTCTTTTTGTAAGGTATTATATATAATTGCAAAATCAGATGAATTTACATCTTCTTTATGTAAAATAATAGTTTTAGATCCTGATTCTATAATTTCATCAATATGTTCTTTTTCAATGATAGTTTCACGATCAATAATTACTTCATTTCTTTCGATAGAAACCACCTCACCTGTATCTTCATCAACAAAATCTTCAACCCATGTTTTAAGTACACGAGCGGCTAATTTTCTACCAATAACTTTTTTCAATCCGGATTTGCTAACTTTAACTTCATCCGCCAAATCAAAAAGTTCTAAAATTTCTTTATCTGTTTCAAAGCCTATAGCTCTAAAAAGAGTTGTTACCGGTAATTTTTTCTTACGGTCGATGTAAGCATACATTACGTTATTGATGTCGGTAGCAAATTCTATCCAAGAACCTCTAAAAGGAATAATTCTGGCAGAATATAATTTAGTACCATTAGCATGTTTGCTTTGACCAAAGAAAACACCCGGTGAACGGTGTAATTGTGATACGATAACTCTTTCAGCACCATTAATCACAAAAGTTCCTTTAGGAGTCATATAAGGGATAGTTCCCAAATAAACATCCTGTACAATAGTTTCAAAATCCTCGTGTTCAGGATCTGTACAATACAATTTAAGTTTTGCTTTTAAAGGCACACTGTAAGTTAACCCTCTTTCAATACATTCTTCAATAGCATATCTTGGCGGATCTATAAAATAATCCAAAAATTCTAGTACAAACTGATTACGAGCATCTGTAATTGGAAAGTTTTCACTGAAAACCTTAAACAATCCTTCTGAAGCTCTATTTTCAGGAGTAGTATCTAATTGAAAATAAGATTGAAATGATTTAATTTGAATATCTAAGAAATCCGGATATTCTAATTGATTTTTGGTTGAGGCGAAATTAATTCGAGAATTTTCCACCTTTTTATCTAATGTATTGTTCATTAGTAGTTTTGAGTTTAGTTTGTTTAAATAATACTTTTATTCTTTAACTAGCGAGACTTACTTTTAAGTACACTAATCTTCTCAAAATGACATTAATTCACTTTGAGACAAACACTATAACTCCTTGTAAATCAACAAATAGATTGCTATTCGTCTCAGTTTTCTATTTACAGAGGTTTATAAAGCAAAAGAGGCTTAGGTAATTTACCCTTAAAAATAAGGGTAAATACCTAAACCTAAATTGGGTTTGTATCAGTTAAATTATTTAACTTCTACTTCAGCTCCAGCCTCTTCTAATTGAGTTTTAAGAGCAGTTGCTTCGTCTTTAGAAACACCTTCTTTTAATGGTTTTGGTGCTCCATCAACTAATTCTTTAGCTTCTTTAAGACCTAAACCGGTTAGTTCTTTAACTAATTTAACTACTGCTAATTTAGAAGCACCACCTGATTTAAGAATTACATCGAATTCAGATTTTTCTTCAGCACCAGCAGCGTCTCCACCACCAGCAGCAGGACCTGCAACAGCTACAGCTGCAGCAGCAGGTTCGATACCATATTCATCTTTAAGTATGTTAGCTAATTCGTTCACATCTTTTACAGTTAAGTTTACTAACTCATCTGCAAGTTTTTTTAAATCTGCCATTTTTGTTTTATTTTAGAAATTTAAATTAATATTAATTGTTTGTTTTTAATTATTTATTCAGAACGTTCTGATAAAGTTTTTACTATACCTGCCAGTTTACCACCACTTGATTTAAGTGCAGATACAACATTCTTAGCTGGAGATTGAAGTAATGCAACAATATCACCGATAAGTTCTTCTTTAGATTTAATGCTTACTAATGCATCTAAATTCTCATCGCCAACATAAATTGCTTCTTCAATATAAGCTCCCTTCAATAATGGTTTATCACTTTTTTTACGGAATTCTTTAATGATTTTGGCAGGTGCATTACCTACTTCAGAAAACATTATAGAAGTATTTCCTTTTAGTGAATTATACAACCCTTCGTAGTCTTTATCAGCTTTTTCAAATGCTTTTTGCAAAAGCGTATTTTTAACTACTTCAAGTTGAATATTACCACTAAAGCAAGTTTTTCTTAACTTAGAAGTTGTTTCGGCATTTAAACCAGCTATATCTGCTAAATAGAATATATTAGCATTGTTTAACTTTTCAGTTAAACCATCGATATACTGACTTTTTTCTTCTCTTGTCATTTTGCTTTTAGGTTAAATTAAATACTTTGTTAAACTTAAAATGATTTAGGTTCAACTTTAACACCCGGGCTCATTGTGCTTGATAATGTGATACCTCTCACATATGTTCCTTTTGCAGATGCCGGTTTTAATTTTAAAATTGTTTGGTATAATTCATTTGCATTTTGAGCTAATTTTTCAGCTTCAAAAGATGCTCTACCAATAGTAGTATGAATATTTCCAAATTTATCTACTTTAAAATCTATTTTACCGGCTTTAACATCAGTAACAGCTTTACCTATGTCCATTGTAACCGTACCTGATTTTGGGTTTGGCATTAATCCTCTTGGTCCTAATACACGACCTAAAGCACCAACTTTACCCATAACACTTGGCATGGTTATAATAACATCAATATCAGTCCATCCGCCTTTTATTTTATCAATAAATTCGTCTAAACCAACATAGTCAGCACCAGCCTCTTTAGCCTCAGCTTCTTTGTCAGGAGTACATAATACCAAAATTTTCACATCTTTACCAACACCATTTGGAAGGGCAACTGTACCTCTTACCATTTCATTAGCTTTTCTAGGATCAACTCCTAATCTAATGCTTATGTCAACCGATGCATCAAACTTTGTAAATGTCATGTCCTTAACAAGCTTTGTTGCCTCATCTAAGTTGTATAACTTTTCAGTGTCTACTTTAGATAAAGCCTCTTTCATGTTTTTTGTTAATCTAGCCATTGCTGATACAATTTAATAAATTAGTTTTATGCAGGAAAAGTCCCACTTACTTTTAACCCCATACTTCTTGCTGTACCTGCAACCATTTTCATTGCAGATTCAATTTTAAAACAATTCAAATCAGTCATTTTGTCTTCAGCGATTGTTTTAATTTGATCCCAACTAACGGTACCTACTTTTTGTCTATTAGATTCCGGAGAACCTTTTTTCAATTTAGCAGCTTCCATTAATTGAACTGCAGCTGGAGGGGTTTTAATTACGAAATCAAAAGATTTATCAGAATAAACCGTAATAACAACAGGCAATACTTTTCCTGGTTTATCTTGAGTTCTTCCGTTAAATTGCTTACAAAACTCCATAATATTAACACCTTTAGCCCCTAATGCAGGTCCTACCGGTGGTGATGGATTTGCAGCTCCTCCTCTGATTTGCAATTTAATTAATCCACTTACTTCTTTAGCCATTTTATTTACTATTTAGATTTGTACTCGCTCAATTGGAAGCATTATATATATTGAGTCTGTACGATTAATTACTATTTAATATTAACTTTCTTTTTCTACTTGTAAGAAACTTAATTCTAATGGTTGTTTTCTTCCGAAAATTTTAACCATTACTTCTAACTTTCTCTTCTCTTCGTTTATTTTTTCTATTGTTCCTGTAAAGCCATTAAAAGGACCATCAATCACTTTAATATTTTCCCCAACAACAAATGGTATTGTCATTTCTTCTTCACTATCTGCTAACTCATCAACTTTACCTAATATTCTGTTTACTTCAGCCATTCTAATAGGTAGTGGATCTCCTCCTTTCTCTGCTCCTAAAAACCCAATAACGCCATTTACGTTTCTAATTACGTGAGGCATTTCTCCACTTAAATCTGCTTCAATTAGAATATAACCCGGAAAAAAGTTTCTTTCTTTACTAATCTTTTTTCCATTTCTAATTTGAAATATTTTTTCTGTCGGTATTAATATTTGTGATAAGTTATTACTTAAACCATTTCTAAGAATTTCATCTTCAATGTATTTTTTGATTTTATTTTCTTTACCACTTATCGCTCTAACGACATACCATTTTTTTGTATTCTCTGCCATAGTAATCAAAATAACTTATAAATTTCTTTCATCAATCTGCTAAAAGTACTATCCATCACAAATATGATTAATGCAAATATTACAGATGCAATTAATACAATTACTGAACTACTTTGTAACTCATTCCATGTTGGCCACGAAACTTTGTTTAACAATTCGTCAGTTGATTCTTTTATATAATTTCCAATTTTAGCCATAATATTTTTTATTCTCTGCACGGGTGGAGAGACTCGAACTCCCAGCCAATGGTTTTGGAGACCACTACTCTACCAATTGAGCTACACCCGTAAAAACTTTATCATTATTAATTAAATTACTGATAAAGTGTACTAATAAAATAAAGTCAAGAAAGGTACCCACTAAAAAGTGGATACCTTTATATTACTTTTACAAAATTCTAGTGTAATTAATTACTTAAGAATTTCAGTGATTTGACCAGCTCCAACAGTTCTACCACCTTCTCTGATTGCAAATCTTAACCCTTTATTTAAAGCAACTGGTACAATTAATTTAACTGTTACTGTTACGTTATCTCCAGGCATTACCATTTCTCTACCTTCTTCTAAGTAAATCTCTCCAGTAACATCTGTAGTTCTTAAATAGAATTGTGGTCTATATTTGTTTTGGAATGGAGTATGACGTCCACCTTCTTCTTTTTTCAAAACATAAACCTCAGCTTTGAATTCAGTATGAGGAGTGATTGAACCTGGTTTAGCGATTACCATACCTCTTCTGATATCAGATTTCTCGATACCTCTTAATAAAAGACCTACGTTATCACCAGCTTCACCTCTATCTAATATTTTTCTAAACATTTCAACACCTGTTACAGTTGATGATAATTTTTCATCACCCATACCTAAGATATCTACTGATTCTCCAGAGTTAATAACACCAGTTTCGATTCTACCTGTAGCAACAGTTCCTCTACCAGTAATAGAGAATACATCTTCAACAGGCATTAAGAAAGGTTTGTCAATATCTCTTGGAGGAAGTTCGATATAAGTATCTACTGCATCCATCAATTCCATTACTTTTTCTCCCCATTTTTCATCACCTTCTAATGCACCTAATGCAGAACCTGCAATTACCGGAACATTATCTCCATCATACTCATAGAAAGATAATAATTCTCTGATTTCCATTTCAACTAGTTCTAATAACTCAGCATCATCAACTAAGTCAACTTTATTCATAAAAACAACCATTCTAGGGATACCAACCTGACGACCTAATAGGATATGCTCTCTAGTTTGCGGCATAGGACCATCAGTTGCAGCAACAACCAAAATAGCACCATCCATCTGAGCAGCACCAGTTACCATGTTTTTTACGTAATCCGCGTGACCTGGACAGTCAACGTGAGCGTAATGTCTGTTAGCAGTTGAATATTCAACGTGAGAAGTATTAATTGTAATACCTCTTTCTTTTTCTTCCGGAGCATTATCGATTGACGAGAAATCTCTCAATTCAGAAAGACCTTTTTTCGCCAATACTGTAGTTATAGCTGCAGTTAAAGTAGTTTTTCCGTGGTCAACGTGACCAATTGTTCCGATGTTTAAGTGTGGTTTGGAACGATCATAATTCTCTTTAGCCATGATTTTAGGTTTATTTTATTGTTTTTAAATTATTATTTATACTTATTTAATTATTTACTTTTCTCACACTCTTTACACGACACTTCGTTAAGAGCCAATGACGGGATTTGAACCCGTGACCTCTTCCTTACCAAGGAAGTGCTCTACCACTGAGCTACAT
>LADZ01000040.1 GCA_000961845.1 Flavobacteriales bacterium BRH_c54 | reverse complement strand
TTTACAGAAGGAAAGAATCCTATGTGTTTAGCAAAAGCAATTGAAACACTTGTAGAAAAAGGAGAGCCTTATAAAGCGTTGTTTATGGGGAACGGACCACAATTAGAAGAAATAGCAAAAATGAAAGGCTGCATTGTTCATAAGTTTGAGCCATACCATACGCTTCCAAAATATTATGGAATTGCTGAAATTGGAGTTTGGCCCAAACAAGAATCAACAAGTATGATTGATGCAGCGGCATGTGGATTACCAATAGTGATTAGCAATAAAGTATTAGCAACTGAGCGTGTAGAAGGAAATGGGTTAACATATATAGAAAATGACAGTGAAGATTTAGCAAATAAACTATTAAAATTAAAAGATGCTACCTTAAGAAAGCAATTAGGAGATGTTGGAGTAGAGAAAATTCAGAAAAAATACAGTTGGGATAAGATTGCTAAAGAAAGAGTGATGGATTATAGAGGTTTTAATGTTTAAATTTTGTAATTAAGGTTTATTTGCTTTCATTTGTTTTTGTTTAATTGTTACTTAACGTTTTAAAACAAATATTATGAAAAAAATAGAAAAAATATTATTGTCAATTGTTTTAATGAATTTTATTTTTTTGACATCATGTCAAAAAGAAAATATAGTTGATAAAGAGATTGCTGAAAGCAATAAAAAATTAAACCAAGAAAGTCAAAGGTTGAATTCAGAGTTAATAGAAGAAAATAATTCTTTTAGTCTTAATTTTAGAGAAGTTGTTTGGGCTATTGGTGCAAATAATAGAGTTTTTAAATCTATAGATAATGGTGCTTCTTGGACAGAGCCCAACCCTGCAGCTAGACTTCAACAAATTTCTTGTGGGAACTACGCAGTTTGGGGCGTAAGTTATGGTAGAGTATATAAATGGAATGGGAGTTATTGGGTAGAACCTGTTCCAAGTATTACAAATGCTAAGGAAGTTACAGTTGTAGACAACTCGGTAGTTTGGTTAGTTACTAATGATAACGAAGTTTATAGAACATTAAATGGGGGAGGGGATGATTTTAATCCATTTAATAATTTAGCATCAACGGGGCAGATAAAAGAGGTTGCTGCTGATTATAGTGATGTGTTAGGATTAACAAATGATAAAGAAATCTTTCGTTTTAATGGGATAAATAAATTTCAGGATTATTTTACATATTTGAATAAAGCTAGACATATATCAATAGGCGGAGGTGTTAATAAATATTGGGCAATAGGAGAATACTATAAAATATATTATTCTTCTGATGCTGTAAATTGGTATGAGCCTAATACTTCTGCTTATGGTTATGAAATAACAAGAGGAAACACGTATACTTTTGTAATTGGAAATTCTCAAAGAATATTCAGATCTATAGATGGAGTTACATGGGCAGAACCAAATCCTGCTGCTGGGGCATTTAAGATTTCGGCAGGTATAGAATATATATGATTTTTTAAAATTTAGTTCTGTTGTTTTTATATATTAAAAATGGTAATTAGTATATCCGCTAATTTTTTATATTTTTACGCTTAGAAACACAGATAACATGACTAAGCTAAAAACCTTATTACTCCAACAACTTTTTAAGCCTACACTAATTAGTTTTATTATCAATCCTTTTTTTTGGGGGAGAGCAGCTATTTATTTAAGTGTTAAAAAATATGCTAAAGCAGCCAAAGGTAAAACCTTAGATGTAGGTAGCGGTAGTAAACCTTATAAAGATTTGTTTTCCAATGTTACTCAATATATCGGAATGGATATAGAAGTTTCGGGTCATGAGCATTCTACTTCTGATATTGATGTTTTTTATGATGGAGAAACTTTTCCTTTTAAAGACAGTACTATTGATTCATTGGTCTTTTTTGAAGTGTTTGAACATGTATTTAACCCGGAAAGATTTTTATCTGAAATTAAAAGAGTGGTAAAACCCGGAGGTACTATGGTAGTTACTATTCCGTTTATTTGGGGGGAACACGAACAACCTTACGATTATGCCCGGTATTCTTCTTTTGGATTAAAACATCTTTTTGATAAGTACGACTTTGAAATAGTGGAACATAAAAAGTACCTAGCCGACTTTAGACTTCAATTCTTGCTTATCAACAACTATTTATATGGATTTTTCAAAAAAATATTGCCTGGTATGTCGGCTTGGATATTCATTATTCCTTTTTCATTTATCAATAATTTATTGGGGTTGATTTTCTATATTTTACCAAAAAATGAAGAAATGTATTTCGGTAATATTTATGTTTTGAAAAATAACAAGAAATAATACTTTACAAATGATTAAATCTTTATTACCACCATTCTTATATAAGTACTTAACCACTTTTATCTATGGTTGGTCAGGTAACTATTCTAGTTGGGAAGCTGCCGAGAAAAAATGTACAGGGTATGATAGCGACATAATTTTTAACAAAGTAAAAGCAGCATTATTAAAAGTTAAAAATGGAGAAGCTGTTGCTGAAAGAGATTCAGTGTTGTTTGATAAAATTCCGTACTCTTTTTCTTTGTTATCGAGCTTAAGTTTGGTGGCTTTAGCAGAAAAAAGACTAAATGTACTTGATTTTGGAGGGTCATTAGGTAGTAGTTATTATCACAATAAAATTATTAGTGAACATGTAACAGATTTTCAGTGGAATATTGTTGAGCAAAAACATTTTGTTGAAGAAGGCAAAAAAACATTTGCCAACCAAGAATTAAACTTTTATTATACTATTGACGAGTGTTTGCAAGAGCAACAAGCTAATGTAGTACTGTTAGGTTCAGTAATACAATACATTAAAGAACCGTATGATTTATTGAAAGAAATTTTATCACATAAAATTGCTTATCTAATAATTGATAGAACACCTGTTTTTAAAACTAATAATGATAGAATTACCATACAAAAAGTTCCTAAAAACATTTACGAGGCAAAATATCCTTGTTGGATACTCAATGAAACAAAACTCATTAATTACATTTGCAGCTTAGGATACGAAATGATTTTTGATGCAGAATACAACGAAAACATTTACTTAAGTAATGCCTATTATAAAGGCTACTATTTTAAATTTAAACAATGAACTATGGCACATTTGCTCAATTTAAAAACCTTTACAGATAAAAGAGGGAACTTAACAGTAATAGAAAAAGTAATTCCTTTTGATATAAAAAGGATATTTTATATCTATGGAGTAGATGATTCTATAAGAGGCGGACACCGACATATAAAAACCATACAAGCAGCAATTTGTTTAAAAGGGAGTTGTGTCATTAGTAATGATGATAATGAGAAACAAGAAGAATTTGTATTGGATTCACCGGATAAATGTTTAATACTAGAGCCAAAAGATTGGCACCAAATGCATAGTTTTACAGAAGATGCTATTTTAATGGTACTGGCATCAGAGTTTTATACTCCCGAAGATTATATTTATGAAAGATATGAGCATTGATTACGAAAACCTTCAAAAATTAAATGCACCATTTTTTGAGGAATATACCAAGACGTTTCAAGAGGTATTAAACTCAGGGTGGTATATTTTAGGAAAACACGTTCAGCAATTTGAACAAGAATTTGCAGCATATAATAATGCCAAGCACACTATTGGCGTAGCGTCAGGCTTAGATGCAATAACGTTGTCGTTAGCAGCTTTTAACTTTGAAAAAGGAAGTGAAGTAATTGTGCCGTCCAATACCTATATAGCCACTATTTTAAGTGTGTTGCAAAACAACCTTACGCCTGTTTTAGTTGAACCGGATATGGCTACTTATAACATTGATCCAAAAAAGATTGAAGCAGCGATTACTTCAAAAACAAAAGCCATATTAGTAGTACATTTATATGGTAAACCGTGTGAAATGCAGCCCATTTTAGAATTGTGTAAAAAACACAATTTAAAATTAATTGAAGATTGTGCACAGGCACATGGAGCAACTTATAAAGGACAAAAAGCAGGAACATTTGGTGATTTTGGAGCATTTAGTTTTTACCCTACTAAAAATTTAGGAGCGTTAGGAGATGCAGGAGCTGTAGTATGTAATGATGATGAGTTGGATAGAAAAATTAGAAGGTTAAGAAACTACGGTTCGGATATAAAATATTACAACGAGGTAGTTGGTTATAATTCAAGATTAGATGAAATGCAAGCCGCTTTTTTATCAGTAAAACTAAAAAGTTTAGATAAAATTAATGAGCATAAAAGAAAATTGGCTGCAATTTATTTAGAAAATTTAAAAGAAGATTTTATAAAGCCTCAAGCTCATCCTGATTATTTTGATGTTTACCATATTTTTAATATCAGACATGAAAAAAGAGATGAACTTAAAAACTATTTGTTAGAGCATAACATTAAAACCGAAATTCATTATCCGGTATCTCCGAGCAGGCAAAATGCATTGAAAGGGTTGTTGAATAATTATGACTTTCCAATCAGCGAAAAAATTCACCAAACCACACTTAGTTTGCCTATTTCTTATTTTCATACAACAGATGATGTAAATAGAGTGGTAGAGGTGATGAATAAATTTTAAGCAGTATGTATCATTTTTGTACTTTATTCGATTCTTTTTATTTAACACGTGGTGTGGCTATGTACCAATCCCTTGAAAAAACAGGAATCGATTTTCATTTATACATTTTTGCTTTTGATGATGCTAGTTTTAAAATTCTTAACCAACTTAATTTTAAACATGCTACCATCATTTCATTAAAAGAATTTGAAAATGAAAAGTTACTTGAAGTAAAACCGGGTAGAACCAAAGCAGAGTATTGTTGGACATGTACTTCGTCAACTATTTTATATGTTATTGAAAATTTTAATGTTCCTAGTTGTACCTATTTAGATGCAGATTTGTTTTTCTACAGTTCACCGAGTGTTTTAATAGAAGAAATGGGAGATAAGTCGGTTTTAATAACGGAACATAGGTTTACTCCAAAATATGATAGATCTGAAATAGCAGGAATTTATTGTGTGCAATTTGTTACATTTAAAAATAACCCGGAAGGATTAAAAGTTTTAAATTGGTGGGTTAATGCTTGTTTAGATTGGTGCTATAGCAGGTATGAAGATGGGAAGTTTGGTGATCAAAAATATTTAGATGATTGGACAACAAGATTTGAAGGGATTCATGTTTTAAAGCATTTAGGAGGAGGTTTAGCTCCTTGGAATATTCAACAGTATCGCTATTTAAAAAGAGATCAGAATAACATAATGATGATGGAAATTAAATCTGAGAAAAAATTTCAGACTATTTTCTATCATTTCCATTACGTTAGGTTTTATAGCAATGATTTTGTAGATTTTGGATGGTTTAAATTAGAAAATAATATTATTACAAATTTTTACATCCCCTACATTAAAAGTTTAAAAGAATCACTGAAATTAGTTAGAGAAATTTCGCCCGATTTTCAAGAAGGTCTGCGTCCTTTTTCGTTAAAAGACAAAGACACTTTAAAAAATAAAGTTAAAATCACTTACAAGTATATTAGTAAATATAACCTTCATAAAATTGAAAAATTATTAAGTAAGAAGGGGTAATGGTTGAGCTATTAAAAAAATATAAACTAACTATTTTTATTCTAGGGGCAGTATTGTCAATTATAATAGGAGGAAAGGATACTAATTTTCTTGGTTTAATTGATTTATCGGGCAAACAAATTTTAGAATCTATAGAAAGAGGAAAGCTTTTACCTCACGAAGTAGAACTAACTGAAAAACAATATCAAGAAGTTTTAAAGCTTATCAACAAAAAACCGGAAAAATATACTCCCAAGCAAAAAGCACTTGTTTCGGAACTTTCAGGAGAAGAAATTTTGGAAAAACAAAAAAAAGAAAATATTAACCCTCATACTATATGGCTTAACTTTAACCAACATAACCAAATAAAAAAACTGATAGACAATGAGCCTGAAAAATATACTGAAGATCAAAAAATATTGATTAAAGAACCATCCGTTGAAACGATATTGTTAGAGGTTGGTTTAGGTAAAAGGCCGCCATCCTCCGTTCATTTAAATGAAGAACAAAAAAAAGAGATTAAAAAAATCATAGAAAGTAACCCAAACCACTATAATGATTTGCAAAAAGAATTAATATCTAATTCAAATAAGTGAAAGAAAGTATATGGAATTAAAAATAAGCATAATAACCGTTTGTTATAATAGTGAAAAGCACATTAAAACAGCTATTGAGTCGGTTGTAAATCAAACATATCCTAATATTGAATACATTGTTGTTGACGGAGCATCTAAGGATAAGACTATTGAAATAATTAAGTCTTATGGGGATAAAATAACCAAATTTGTTTCAGAACCTGATAAAGGAATTTACGATGCCATGAATAAAGGTTTTAAGATGGCAACAGGCGATTATTTAGCCGTAATTAATTCCGATGATTTTTATATTAATAATAACGCAATTGAATTGGTAGTAAACGAGTTAAAGGAGAAAAAAACGGATAGTTTATTTGCAGATTTAATTTATGTTGAAGAAAATAATACCAATAAACAAGTAAGGTACTGGAAATCGAAACCCTATCAACAAGGAGCTTTTAGAAAAGGCTGGCACCCGGCTCACCCCACCTTTTTTGTGAAAAATGAAGTATATCAAAAATATGGTTATTTTGATTTATCGTTCAAATTGGCTGCAGATTTTGAGCTCATGTTAAGGTTTTTAGAGAAATATAAAATAACCTCTTGTTATTTGCCACAGCCAATAATAAAAATGAGATTAGGAGGGGCCACCAATAAAAATTTTAAAAATATATTTAATCAAAACATAGAGTGCTATAAAGCTTTTAAAACTAATGGGTTAAAAGTGTCATTTTTATATCCTTTATTCAGATTATTACCGAAACTAACTCAATATTTTAAAGGTTAATGAAAGACTTAAAAAATATTTTAATTGTTGGAGGCAGTAGTTATATTGCAAAAAGTTTTATTAATTCTAATAAAAACCATTATCACATTAAATCCATTGTAAGGTCGAAAGAGGGGTATGAAAACGAACTTGTATTTAAAGATTTTTTTGATATTCCCGATGAGGTTTTTAAAGAGGTTGATGTAGTTATCAATTTTGCAGCAATTGTTCATCAGTATAAAAAAATAGATGAAAAAATCTATGATAACATAAACTATAACTTAGTAAAAGAATTAGCCAATAAATCTAAAAAGAACGGTGTACAGCTTTTCATTCAATTAAGTACAATAGCAGTTTATGGTGATGTAAAACATATAACAACAGAGACATTACCTGTACCCAACACACCTTATGGTAGTTCAAAACTAAAAGCAGATAATTATTTAATGAGCTTAACTTCAGATTTGTTTAACGTTATAATAGTTAGGCCACCAATGGTTTATGGAGAGAAAGCTCCCGGAAATATGATGAGATTAGTTAACTTGATTAAAAAAGGGTTTCCGCTTCCTTTTAAAGGCATTAGTAATAAGAGAGATTTTATTCATGTTGAAAATTTAATAGGGTTCATAACAGCATCAATAAAACATAATAAGACAGGCATCTTTTTAGTAAGTGATGACAATCCTGTTTCAATATCAGAGCTTGTGGCTATTATTAGCCAAAAACTACATGGTAAAAATAAAATGTTTAAATTGCCCAATTGGTGTTATAAATTTATTAGTATCTTATTTCCGGGAGTATATAATAAATTATTTGGGAGTTTGACTATCGATATTTCACAAACAACCAATCAACTAAGCTTTAATCCTAAGCCGTTAATTGAAGTTGGAATAAACCAAATGCTAAAAGAGATAAAAAAATAATGTTATATTTAATTACATATTTTTTGGTATTTATTTTAACCTACATTGTAAAGGTTATTGCACAAAATAAGATGATCATTGATGTGCCTAATGAAAGAAGTTCACATACAATTCCAACACCAAGAGGAGGTGGTTTAGCAATTATAAGTGTATGGTTTTTAGCGTTAAGCTATTTATTTTTTTATGAAAATCTTAATAAAGAACTTTATTTAACCTTACTATCCGGAATTTTAATAGCTGTAATTAGTCTAGTAGATGATATATTTACAATAAAGTCATCACCTAGGTTATTGATTCAAATCATTACGGCAATCATTGTAATTTACCTTACGGATGGTATAAAGTTTATTGATTTAGGTTTTTACACAGTAGAAAATCCCTACTTCTTAAAACTAATTTCATTCATTGGTATTATTTGGTTCGTTAACCTGTTTAATTTTATTGATGGAATAGACGGTTATGTTTCGTTGGGGACAATTTTAATAGCATTAGGATTGTATTATTTTAGTAACGAAAACCTCATATTATTATTTGCTATAGCCGTATTTGGTTTTTTACCTTGGAATTGGCAAAAAGCTAAAATCTTTATGGGAGATATAGGCAGTACAGTTTTAGGCTTTACTATCGTTGTATTTTTAATATATTTAAATAACAAGTCTGAACTTAATATTTTGTATGGACTGATACTCACATCTGTTTTTTGGTTTGATACCACCTTTACTATTATTAAAAGATTAATAAACAGAGAGAATATTGGCAAACCACATAAAAAACACGCTTACCAAAGGTTTGTTAGGTATGGGTTCTCTCATCAAAGAGTAACAATGCTGGCAGCTATTATTAAAGGGTTGTTGTTTCTGTTGGTTTTAGGTATGAACTTTTTTAAGTTACATGAATATGTATTAGTGTTATTTTTACTAGTAATAGTAGTTCACATAGGTATCTATTCTATAGCTGATAAATTAGTGTCTTTCAATGAGTAGGAAAATAATACATAATCAATTGCATTACATTTTAGCAGTACTAATTGCTTTTTCCTTACCATTAGCAACATTAACGCCTATATTAATAGTTCTTTTTGCATTGAATTGGATAGTGGAGGGGGATTTTTTAGAAAAGCTAAATAACATAAAACAAAATAAGGTAGTATTTGTTTTTATATCGTTATACATCGTTCACTTATTGGGTTTGATTTATACCGATAACTTAAAATCAGGCTGGTTTGATATGGAAGTAAAACTATCATTGCTAGTATTTCCACTTATCATAGGTTCAAAACCTTTAACAGAAAAGCAAGTAAGGGGAATCATTAAGTCTTTGATTATTTCTATTATTTATGTCGGCTTATATTTAATTTCCAGAGCCATTATATTTTATTTTTTCAACCACGAAAATGTATTTTACTATCAGTTATTTTCTCCTTTTATTCATCCAAGTTACCTGTCTATGTATATTAACATGGCTGTAGCATGGGTATTGTATCAGAATTACAATGGTAAAAAAGTATTTACAAATGCTTTTATAGTAGATAAATTATTGGTACTGTATTTATTTGCCATCACATTTCTTTTAGCTTCAAAAAGCGGTATTTTCTTATTTATAATAATTGTTTTTGTTTATTTATGCTTGGAATTTTACAAGAATAGAAAAATGATTCATTTTGCTGTTGGTAGTTTAATAATATTGCTCAGTTTTATAGCACTAAGTTATTTTTCACCTAAAAATTTTGACAGGATAATTCATTTAATCGAAACAATTAACTCCAACGATATCGAAAATAACTCCAATGAAAGTTCATCTTTAAGATTACACCTGTGGAGTACATCAAATGAAGTGATTAAAAAAAGTTTTTTAGTTGGTTATGGAACTGGTGATGGTAAAGATGTTTTAAACAAGGCTCTTGAAGAAAAAGAAATTACCAACGCTTTTAAAAATAAATTGAATGCCCATAATGCTTTTTATGAGATCTTCTTAAAATTAGGAGTGGTTGGTTTTGTAGTTTTACTATTAAATATAATTTTTCCATCTTTTATAGCATTTAAACAAAACAATGTTCTTTATTTGTTTTTAGTGATAATTTTAGTGTTTAATTTTAGTTTTGAATCAATGTTAGAAACTAAAGCAGGTGTCATTTTTTATGCT
This sequence comes from Flavobacteriales bacterium BRH_c54, assembly GCA_000961845.1. GTDB lineage: Bacteria > Bacteroidota > Bacteroidia > Flavobacteriales_E > Vicingaceae > BRH-c54. The sequence continues at coordinate 21,395 of LADZ01000040.1, read as the reverse complement.
TTTTTTAATTCATTAATATTTTTTAAAGTTACAGTAAATGAAAATAATAACCATAGTAGGAGCTAGACCTCAATTTGTAAAAGCGGCTGCATTGAGCAGAGAGTTTGAAAAACATCCCGGTATTGAAGAAATAATTGTTCATACAGGTCAGCACTTTGATGACAATATGAGCGAGGTGTTTTTTAGAGAAATGGAAATACCTAAACCAAAATACAACCTCAATATTAATAGTGTTGGGCATGGAGCTATGACAGGTAGAATGTTAGAAGCAATAGAGCAAATTTTATTGGACGAAAAACCTGATTTGTTGTTAGTTTACGGAGATACAAACTCAACTATTGCCGGAGCATTAGCTGCAAAAAAACTACACATAAAGGTGGCTCATGTGGAAGCAGGACTTAGAAGCTTTAACATGGAAATGCCCGAAGAAGTTAACAGAATTTTAACCGATAGAATTTCTGATTATTTGTTTTGTCCGACACAGACAGCAGTAGATAATCTGTTGAAAGAAGGGTATGAAAATATTGATACAAAAATCATTAAAAGCGGTGATGTAATGCAAGATGCAGCTGAATATTACTCACTGTCATCTGCTGAAAAAGCTACCGTTGCCAATAAAATAACGCACGATAAATTTATTCTATGTACGCTCCATAGAGCTGAAAATACCGATAATAAAGAGAATTTAACAGGAATTATCAATGCCTTAAACACCATTAATAAAACAATTCCTGTGGTATTACCACTTCACCCGAGAACCAAAGGAAAGATTGCAGATTTAGGGTTGAAAATGGAGTTTAATACCATAGAACCTGTTGGGTATTTTGATATGATAGAATTACTGAAAAAATGTACCTTAGTAATGACAGATAGTGGCGGATTGCAAAAAGAAGCTTTCTTTTTTAAGAAAAACTGCGTTACCATGCGTGAACAAACAGAGTGGGTAGAGTTGATTAAAAATAAGGTGAACGTGTTGGTTGGAAGTGATACTCAAAAAATAATACAAGGAGTAGAGCAAATGATGCAAAATCAAGCAGACTTTACCATTGATCTATATGGAAGTGGAAAAGCTTGTGAAAATATTGTTTTACAACTCATCAAAAATATTGACAAATAGGCTAATTTATTTGTACTTTTGATTTAGTTAAAATCAATTAAGCTTTGAAATTTATTCAATTTCTTTTTAAGTACAATACCCCAAGATGGTTTATTTTATTAATAGACCTAACTATTTGCTTACTTTCAGTATTTATTGCGTTTCTGGTTAGGTTTAATTTTTCTGTGCCCTCACCTTCAGAAATGACCACAGAAGCCATTTACAATGTATTTTACATAATTTTAGGTGTCAGGTTACTTAGTTTTCTTATTGCAGGAACTTACAAGGGGATAGTAAAACATACTAGTTCCAAAGATTCTCAAAGAATATTTAAAACACTTACTATTGGTAGTTTATCCTTTGTGGTAATTAATCTAATTTTCTACTACGGTATTAACAAAACCTTTCCACTGCCGTTTTCCATTATCATTATAGATTACATGACTACTTTGTTCTTAATGATTACTTTAAGAGTTTTCTTTAAGTCGCTTTACACTGAAATTATGAATCCTTACCGAGAAAAAAGTAACGTGATTATTTTTGGGGCAGGAGAATCGGGTATTATTACCAAAAGAACCCTAGATAGAGATGCCGGGTTGAAATATAAAGTATTGGCATTTGTGGATGAAGATGCCAAAAAAGAAGGTAAACTGCTAGAAGGTGTTAAAATTATCGGGATTAGTAAGTTGGAAGATATGCTGAGCAAAAACGATGTTGCTCACGTTATCATTTCCATACAAAATTTAAGTGCAGCCAAAAAGAAAAAACTCATTGATATTTGCTTAAAGTATGACACTAAAATACTGAATGTTCCACCTGTATCTAACTGGATTAATGGACAATTGAGTTTTAAGCAGATTAAAAAAATTCAGATTGAAGAGCTATTAGAAAGATATCCAATAAAATTGAGTGAAGATAATATCAAGCAACAATTATCCAACAAAGTCATATTGGTTACCGGAGCAGCAGGAAGTATCGGTAGCGAAATGGTAAGACAAATTCTTCATTTTAATCCCAAAAAAATTATTTTGCTCGACCAAGCAGAGTCGCCACTATACGATATGGAGCTAGAATTAGGTGATGATCCTAACCATGTTCCTTACGAAATAGTAATTGGAGATATTAGAAACAAAGAAAGAATGGAAAACCTTTTTAAGACGTTCCAGCCCAACTATGTTTTTCATGCTGCGGCTTACAAACATGTTCCCATGATGGAAAATAACCCTTCGGAATCTATTTTTACCAATGTGTTGGGGACAAAAGTAATTGCAGATTTAGCCGTACAGTACAATGTAGAGCGATTTGTAATGGTTTCTACAGACAAAGCAGTAAATCCAACCAATGTAATGGGAGCGAGCAAGAGAATTGCGGAAATATACATCCAATCACTTAGTACTACTGCAAATACTAAATTTATCACCACTCGTTTTGGAAATGTATTAGGCTCCAACGGTTCAGTAATTCCAAGGTTTAGAAAGCAGATTGAAAGCGGTGGACCAATCACCATAACACATCCTGATATTACCCGATTTTTTATGACGATCCCAGAAGCTTGTCAGCTAGTGTTAGAAGCAGGAACATCGGGAGAAGGAGGGGAGATTTATATTTTTGATATGGGTGAATCGGTTAAAATACTCGATTTAGCTAAAAAAATGATAAAACTATCAGGGTTAACCTTAGATAAAGATATTAAAATTACCTACACAGGACTTCGTCCGGGGGAGAAACTATATGAAGAGTTATTGGCAAACGAAGAAAATACCATCGCTACGCATCACAATCAAATTATGATAGCGAAGGTTAAGAAATATGATTTCCAGGAAGTGGATGCTAAAATTAATCAACTGATAAGCAGTTTTAATGCTCAAAACAACTTTCAAATTGTAGCTCAAATGAAAGCATTAGTACCTGAATTTAAGAGTAAAAACTCTGTTTACGAGGAGTTGGATAAGTAAGTCCTAATCCTCCGAAGGGGACTTTTTCAAAGTACAAAACACATCTTTTACCGTTATAAAGATTGTTGGTAAATCGTTATTCAATTACCAACTTATACTGTCATTTAATTTCTTTCAACATCTCAACTGCATTTTGGTTGTTAGGGTTTAGTTCTATAGATTTTTTTATAGTTTTGTATTGCTAATTCCTTCTTTCCCATTTTTCGGTAACATTCAGCAATACTATCATATACATCAAACGCTTTTGGATAGAGTTCGGTATTTAATTTAAAAAAAGCGAAAGCAATGTCAAGTTTATTATTCCTAAAATGATAATAAGCAATAGTGTTAATAAGGTCTTGAGAAGGTTTAAACTCTTCACCCCATTCTTCACTAAGTTGTTTAAAATGAGCTTTAAATAATGTTACATCCTCTTTTATTTCAGTTGTTAATCTATAGCTCTTAAAAATAAAACGAATACCATCATACAGAGATTTTAATGTTACTGATTGATGGTTTTCATCTTCATAGATTTGGAATTTAGTTCTTACAGCGTTTGGTTGTTCTTGCAATAATTTATAAAAGCGTTCTTGAGCTTTTCTTGTATTGGTGGTATCAGCTTTAAACTCATTATTATTTGCTCCAGACATGTACCATGATTTAGTGTTGGAGAGTGTTTTAACCGACTTTAATTGTTTTGTACATAAGTCATTATCCCACCACATTGAAGGGTCCATAGAAATGTAGGCATTAAATGGTGAGTTATTTGAAAGAAATGATTGAGCTGCGGTAAGTCCACCAAAAGAATGTCCGACAAACACTTTAAGTTTCATTGTATTGTAGTTTTTGTCTATTTCTGGCATAAGCTCTTCATTAATAAACTTTAAGAAATTTTCGCCACCACCACTTGTTTTTAAAAGGTCTTCATTCTCAGTACCATCATAATATATGATAGAGTGTGTGGGAGTGAGGTCTCTTGTTCTATCCGTATTAGGTAAAGCTACAAGGATAAATTCGGGAATAATATCATTACCACTTAAGAAAAAAAGTGTATTAAGCGTATACCAAAAGTGATAATATCCATCTAACAATAAGAGAACAGGGTACTTTTTTTGGACATGAAGAGTGTCTGAATATGAGGGAGGAAGATATACTTGATAAGGTCTTTCTTCATTTAGAAACTTAGAATTAATTGGAGTGGGTGTTAGAACTTGTGCATTTGAAACGGTAGCACAAAATACGACTAAAATAAATAAAATTATCTTCATTTAGAATTGGAAATTAAATTTAAAAGTAAAGGTAGTGATAAGGAGTTTGTCGAATTGTTAAAAGAATACAATTATTCTAAATGTTTACCAATAGTTAGTGTAAAATGCGTTTCAATGCATTTTTACACAGTGTTAGCTATTCGTTTTTTATACTCTCTCCAATTTTATATACGGTTTTGGAGGCAATTCTACAGTAATCTTATTTCCAATTTTGACTTCTCCTCCTTCCAACACGATTCCCATTACACCAGCTTTTCGAATTAAGTTTCCTTCTTCGTCTTTGTCTAATAAAGCCTTCATTAATCCCGGTTTTAGTAAATCAAGTTGTTTACAAGGGTTTCTTAAACCTGTTATTAAAATTTTAGCTGTTTGTCCAATGCTCAATATTGTATCTTTTGGTAAGCACAGTAGTTCTATTCCTTCCGTAGTTATGTTTTCCCCAATTTCACCATTTTGTATTACAAACCCTTTTTTCTTTAGTTCATCAAATAGCTCAGAATGAATAAGATGAACCTGTCTTAAATTAGGTTGACTTGGGTCATTTGCAACTCTCGAACGATGTTTTACATTTTTACCCATATGAGCATCACCTTCTACTCCCAATCCCTTTAGCAAAACGATTCTATCGGAATTGAATTTATTAAAAGTATGAGTTTTACTTTTACTTACTGATTTGACTATTCCTTTGTCCATTTCTCATTTGTAGTTACCGATTAGTATATGAAAAGTAGGTGATTTCAAAGCACTAAACTTTCAGTTAAATATAAAGTTTGATAAGAGCCAAACCCCTTTCCTTTTATTTTATGATGTTTCCCTATTTTTTTATATAAATTATTAGCGGGTTGGTTTTTATTCTTTTATAAATATTATTTCTATGTCTGTTTTATTTTCGTTGTTTAAAATCCCATCTATAAAATTGTGCATTAAGTCAAGATGTTTTACATAAAGAGGAAGTCTATTTTCAAGTATTGCTTTATCGGTTTGTTGAACTTCATTACCTAAAAAATATCTTAAATAAAAAAATGATAAGTATGCATTATGCTCAAATTCAGTTTTTGTGCTAGCGTATGTAATTTGTGGTGCTTTTACGTTTTCCAAAAAGTTAAAAGGTTTTTCTTTGCCTGTTGCTGCACAAAATAAAATAGGAAAAGGATAGTTCACTTTTTCAGTAATAATTTTTTGATAAACCTCAGGCCACAGTTCCTTTATCTTTTCATAATCTGTTTTGAATTCAATACTTGTTTCCAATGAAATCATCCCTTTTATTGTGCTATCCTGCCCAAACGTTCTTAAACCCATTTGAGCACCTAAACTGTGACCCACAAAAAAGATTGAAGATGAACTATTAAGGGATTTAGCAAACTCTGTAATGAACTTTAAGCTTTCTTCCTCCTCATCAGTTATATATCTTTCATAGGGCAACATTCCGAAAGGATTATTCTCAAATTGCAGTTCAAAAGTTGCTGTAATAAAAATATATCCTCTGGAAGCAAAATACTCAGCCATACCAATATTTTCAAAGGGATGACCTTGTGAACCGTTATGGTAAATTATAATAGGAAAATCAGAGTTTCCAATGTTGGAATCATAAATACTTCGTGTTTCTAATCCACCTATTAAATCAAAAACTTCCTCGTAAGAATATTTTCCGTAATTATTTGGTTCACCGGTTACTAAATTCTCGGTAAGGAAATCACGTATAAATAGAGTTTTATATTGTGTTGTGAGTTGTTCTTGAACAGTTTTAAGGCTAGCATTTTGTTTAAATACGAAGAAGTCTTTTACATTCAAATGGTCTTTTTTTTTCTTTTTTGTTGGATGCCAAATTTGTACAAAATATGGTTTCTGTCCTTTATAATCATAGGTGTTATAATCGTATTTGACATCCAATACTAGCGTGTCCATAAAACCCACTTGATAGTCTCCTAATTTAACAAAATCGTAAAGGCTCTTTTGTGCATTGACTGTTACGCATTGAAGAAAAACCAAATAGAATATAATTTTTGATCTCATTATTCAATTGTATTATTTGCCTTTTTCAACTGCCCACTAACAACCAGATAAACGTGACATCACGTTTATCCACACTGTATCTTTACCCCAAATATAGTAATTCAAGCGGACTTTATATAGCTTTTATGTTAATTAATTGCTGCTTGTGGATATTTTCATTCCAACCTTGCTTAAACCTTCTCATTTTTATGGTTAATTTCATAGTTAATAAATTAACCATTCTATCACTTACATTTTTAAGAATTTTAGCGTATTTATTTATACATTTGTTCCTTATTTATTTTAAAACATACAATTTATGGAAGCGACAGCATTAAAAGATATTATTTTAAAAGACAAACACATTGCTTTAGGAGCTAAAATGGTTCCTTTTGCAGGTTTTACCATGCCTTTACAATATACAGGCTTAATAGATGAGCATTTAAATGTTAGAAATAATGTTGGTGTTTTTGATGTATCGCACATGGGAGAGTTTATGGTGAGTGGAGAAGGTGCGTTGGATTTAATTCAACGTATTACCTCAAATGATGCAGCGGTATTAACTCCCGGAAAAGTACAGTATTCTTGTTTCCCTAATTATGATGGTGGTATAGTAGATGATTTATTGGTGTACATGTTGGCTAAAGACAAATATATGTTGGTGGTTAACGGTGCTAACATCGATAAAGATTGGGAGTGGGTGGTAAAACACAATACGAACAATGTGGATATAGAAAACATTTCAGATAGAATTTCTTTGTTGGCAGTACAAGGTCCAAATGCACAAAAAATGTTGCAACCTTTAACCAACATGAGTTTGGATATGACTTACTACACCGTGCAAGAAGGAACTTTTGCAGGAGTAGAAAATGTAATCATTTCTTCAACAGGATATACCGGAGCAGGAGGTTTTGAGGTTTATTTTCATAATAAAGATGCTGAGAAAATTTGGAATGCCATTCAAGAAGCAGGAAAAGCGGTAGGAATGAAAATGGCAGGATTAGCTTGTAGAGATACCTTAAGATTAGAAATGGGTTTCTGCCTTTACGGAAATGATATTAACGATACTACATCGCCAATAGAAGCAGGGTTGGGATGGATAACCAAGTTTACGAAAGATTTTGTAAATGTAGATTATCTTAAAAAACAAAAAGAAGAAGGCGTGGAGCGTAAATTAGTTGGTTTTGAGTTAGTAGAAAGAGGTATTCCTCGTCAGCATTACCAAATTGTAGATGCAGAAGGAAAGGTAATAGGTGAAGTAACTTCAGGAACACAATCTCCATCCTTAAACAAAGCAATAGGCATGGGCTATGTGGCAACTCCTTTTGCTAAAGTAGATTCGGAAATTTACATTTTAATAAGAGATAAAAAAGTAAAAGCTAACGTAGTGAAAATGCCATTTTACAAAGGATAAATATTTCTCACTATTAACAACTAACTGATAACCATTAACTTTTAATCAACACATGGGAGAAATATCCTCCGGAAATATTAATAACGTAGAAGTGTGCTTTTCTCCGGCATTATTTCCAAGCTATTTTGATAATAACAATTGCGTGGTAGTAGTAATAGATATATTAAGAGCCACCTCTGCCATTTGTGCTGCTTTTGAAAATGGAGTTAAAGGACTTATACCGGTAGAATCTGTGGAACAAGCTATCGCCTACAAAGAAAAAGGTTTTTTAGTGGGAGCAGAAAGAAATGCTCAGGTAATGGATGGATTTGATTTTGGAAATTCTCCGTTAACCTTCTCTGACAAGAAGTTTAAAGACCAAACCGTTGTGCTTACCACAACTAACGGAACAAAGGCTATACATGCAGCTAAAAATGCCCATAAAGTAATTATAGGAGCATTTACAAACTTAGATGCCGTTTGCGATTATATTGAAAAGCAAGATAAAGATGTGTTGCTTTTATGTGCCGGATGGAAGGATAGGTTTAACTTAGAAGATTCTCTTTTTGCAGGAGCGGTAGTAGAGAAAATAATCAAAAATTTACGTTTTACCGATTTGGGTGATGGAGCTATAGGAGCACTTAATTTATACAAAAATGCCAAGGGTAAATTATTTGAGTTTTTAGGGGAATCTTCTCACAGAAAACGATTGAGTAATTTAAATTTGGAAGAAGATATTGTTTATTGCTTAACTTTAAATAAATCTAAATTAGTTCCTGTACTTAAGGGAGATACATTAATTTTAGAAAATAATGAGGAGACTGCTTCTGTTGGTCAGTTAGCCTAGCAAAACGAGAGGTGCTAAATTTCTCTTACAATGAAAAGGTTGTTTAGGAAACTCCATCTGACTAACCTTAAAATAACAAATATGAATAGATGAAATTTCTTTATAAATATATAACGTTGGTAGTAGTCTTCTTAATTGGAGCGTATTGCATTTACCAACCATCTATTTATTCTTGGGGATTTTTTGGGCATAAAAAGATTAATCGAATGGCAGTTTTTACCTTGCCGCCCGAAATGATTAAGTTCTACAAAAAAAACATAGAATACATTACTGAACATGCTGTTGATCCGGATAAAAGACGTTATGCCGTAGAAGGCGAAGCTCCCAGACATTACATAGACATTGACCATTATGCTGAAGACGGGCAAGATCCTTTTGAGGTAATGCCCAAAAAATGGTTCGATGCGGTAGACAAATTTACCGAAGATACTTTACAAGCTTATGGAATTGTGCCTTGGCACGTTAACTTTATGGTGTTACAACTTACCAAAGCGTTTGAAGCAAAAGATTACGATAGAATTATTAAAGTTTCAGCAGATTTAGGGCATTACATTGGCGATTCGCATGTGCCGTTGCATACTACTAAAAACTACAACGGACAATTAACCAATCAAAAAGGCATACACGGTTTTTGGGAATCTCGTTTGCCTGAGTTAAAACACGAAGAGTATGATTATTTTGTGGGTAGAGCAAAATATGTTGATGATGTATTGGAAGATGTATGGGGAGTAGTAAAACTTAGTTTTGCTGCTAAAGATTCTGTGTTAGGTTTTGAGAAACAATTGAACGATGAATTTCCTGCCGATAGAAAATATAGTGTAGAAAATAGGGGGGCAGCTTTAATGAAAGTGTATTCTGAGGAATATTCTGACAAATACCACGAAATGCTAAATGGAATGGTAGAAAGACGTTTAACAGCTTCCATTATAAAAGTAGGAAGTTATTGGTACACTGCTTGGGTAAATGCCGGACAACCGAATTTAGATGAGTTATTAGAGAAAAAACCTTCTCAAAAATTTATTGAAGAAGCAGAAGAATTAGACAATTCTTATAACAGCAATAAAATTAAAGGTAGAGAACACGACCATTAATGGTTTATAGTTCAGTTTTTTTGAATGTAAATTCTTCTACCCATTTTTTATCTCCACTGTGTAAATTAAGCTTTATAGTTAACTCATATTCTTTTCTACTATAAGTCAATCCATTAAAATAAGCGGTGGTTCCTTCAATTTTTATTAATTCAAAAGTTATCCATTTATCTTTTTCTTCCCAAGGGGTTAAATCCTTACTGAAGTGTTTTAATTTTAATGATATGTTGCTATCCAGCTGCTCAATAACCATGTATTCTGTAAAAACAACCTTTCCATCTTTTGAATAACGAAAAATTCCTTGCATGGTATTATCCATCTGAGGCATCCAAACTTCATCACAAGTTCCGCCTAAACCTTCTCCTGTCCACAATTCGGTTAGCCATGTTAATTCACTTAATTGGTGCTTTTGTTTTACGGTAGTAGAGTCTAATGTTAATACTTCTTGACTGAAAGCTGCTGTACTAATAATTAGTAAGCTTACAATAGAGATGAGTTTGGTTTTCATAAAAAAAAGGTATTGATTTAACAATAAATAGTTTACAAAAAAAGCTGTCGCAATCGGACAGCTTTTTCTTATAAATTAATGAAAAGAAAGTTATTCTTCTACTTCAATCATTTTGAAAGGAACATTAATAATAGCTTGGTAGTCTTCACCTGCTTCTAACATATCCTCATCATCCTCTTCGTAATACCAATTAATGATTACTTCACTATTACCGTTAATTGCTTCTAATTTTTTTAAAACATCCAAAACACATTTTGAAGAACTTGTGTTGAAATATTCCAATTGAATATCTACAGTTGTTTTAGATTGAGGATTACTGTTATAAGCATCTAATCCTTCAATTAAAGGTTTGTAAAACTCTATTGAGTTTTCAGGAATTGATCTTCCTCTTAATAACAAATATCCTTCACCAGGTTTAAATTCAATGGTTGGTGTTTTTGGTGTTCCTTCTAAAATTAATATTTCCATATCTCAATTTATTATTTATTTAACTTTTTCTTCTTTTTCTTCTTTGTTTTTGTTCTGAGCAACTTTTACATTTAAACTAAAGAATGTAAGTTTATCATCAACATTATCAAAGCGGTATTCTAATTTTTTTCCTGATTTTCTAGCAATGTCTATCATTCCTAGACCTCCGCCTCCTTTTGAAGACATCTCTCCATTATTTAAAACTTCTTTATAGTAGGTTTTAAGTTGTAAGCTATCCATAGCGTTAATCGTGTCTAACCTTTTTTTCATGGGTTCAACATTGTCTTTAACCATGTAATTCCCCGTCATAATAGAGTATTCATCGTTTTGTTTTTTTATCATAAACAAAGCACTCTTTTCATTAATAGGGGTAGTTAAATCATCGCTTTCTAAGTGGTGGTAAAGATTTTGTAAACATTCTACTAAAATGTTGTAAACTTTCTTTTTAACAACAGGGGGTTCTTCCAAGGTATCCATCTTAGACTCCATTATTTGAAGTATAGAGGTTAATAAATCGGATGTAACTTCTCCCTTAAAAGAAAGCATTATATTGCCTTCTTCCATTTTAGTATAAAAATCATGTATGTTCTCCATCAACTAAAATTTTCGATTCCAAAGATATTAAATCAAAATTATTTAACAAGTTTTTTTAGTATTATTTTAAATTAATGTAAAAAAATACGCTATTAATAGATGAAAAAAAATAGTTCAGCGAAATACAATCTTGTTTTTAGCCTATAATCATTAATTAACAGTAAGTTAAAATCTTGCATAAAAGTAATGCTTTTTACTACATAGATTAATACTTTTGTCTTTTAATTATAAAGATGGAGGAAATTTTAGATAATAAAAATTGGTTTGAGGCTTGGTTTGATACTCCATACTATCATCTTTTGTATAAAAATAGAAATGCTAAAGAGGCTAGTTTTTTTATTAATAATTTAATAGATTACTTATCTCCTCCTGAAAATGCTTTTTTGCTTGATGCTTGTTGTGGAAAAGGAAGGCATGCACTTTATATGAACCAGCTTGGTTTTTCTGTAGATGCTTTTGATTTATCGGCTAACAATATTAAACACGCTAAACAATACGAAAACAATAAGCTGTATTTTTTTGAAAATGATATCAGGCAACCATTAAATCAACAAAAATATAACATTGTATTTAATTTATTTACCAGTTTTGGTTATTTTGATAATGAAGAAGATAACATACAATCAATTAAAGCATTATCGGATAGCTTAAAACAAGAAGGAGTGCTGGTGATTGATTTTCTTAATGCCCAAAAAGCCATTGAAACGATGGTAAGCAAAGAAGAAAAAAAAGTAGATGATTTAACTTTTAAAATTAAGCGTAAAGTTAAAGATGGATTTATTGTAAAACAGATTTCTTTTGAAGATAACGGCAGAAAATTTAGTTTTGAAGAAAAAGTTAAAGCACTTTATCAAAAAGATTTTATAAATTACTTTAATCTTGCAAGGTTAAAATTAATTAAGGTTGCCGGAGATTACCAATTAAATGATTTTGATATTCATTTGTCAGACAGACTAATACTTTTTGCTAAAAAATAAACTTATGGAAACGAGTTATACTTATCTTATTCTTTTTTTAGCAGCTTTTTTAAGTGGTGGAATTATAGTGTTTGTAAAACCTAAAATGGGCTTGTCGCTAAAGTTATTATTATCTTTTAGTGGAGCGTATTTATTGGCACTTTGTTTTTTACATCTTATTCCAGAACTGTATGTAGCACCATCTTTTCAGGTAGGGCTTTTTATTTTAATTGGATTTGTTTTTCAATGGTTTTTAGAAGTTTTTTCAAAAGGAATAGAGCATGGTCATTTTCATACACACTCACACGAGACTAAATCAGTATTTCCCTATGCTATCTTTTTAAGTTTGTGGCTGCATTCTTTTGTAGAGGGAATGGCACTTATAGAGCCGGAACATCATCACCATCACGATCATGAAAACTCTTCTTTATTATTAGGTATAGTAATACATAAAATTCCAATAGCTATTGTATTGGCTTCTTTATTATTAGCTCAGGTAAAAAACAAAATGGTTATCATTGGTGGAATAGTAATGTTTGCTATTTCTGCACCTTTGGGTTTGTACTTAGGGCAGCATTATGGAAATTTGTTTTTAGAGGACCTAACAGTGCTAATGGCATTAGCAGTAGGAGTATTTCTACATATTTCTACTACCATTTTATTTGAATCTACCGAAAACCATAAGTTCAACTTTAAAAAGTTCGGGGTTATTATTCTAGGGTTTATTTTAGCTATTGTTACGCTTTAATTTAATGATTAAAAACGCTTCAATTTCCAACATTAATGATTTAGTAATTATTTCCAAAAAATGTTTTGGAAACAATTACCTTACATATAGTTATTTCAAATCATCTATTGAAAGTGAAACCAGTTATTGTTGGGTGAAAATTATAGAAAAAAATATTGTTGCTTTTTTGATAGTAGAAACAATGGATAATCAAAAATTGTCAACTGTTTTTTATGATTACACCCATTGGTTGTTAAATTATATAGAAAATAAAGGAGTTGAAAATAATCTACTAATCAAGCAAATTGCTGTGCTTCCACAGTTTCAGAATAAAAAAATAGCATCAGAATTATTGCTTCACCTGTTTCAAACATCATTGGTAAATACAGATGCATTATGGTGTGTTTGTTGGAACAAAAAAGAAAAAAATTATTTTATCACCTTATTAGAAAAATTACAATTTAAACATATTAAAACAGCAATTGATTTTTGGAAAAAAGACAGTTTAATCAAAAATTATACTTGCACTGATTGTCAGCAACAACCCTGTAAGTGTAGTGCTTCAATCTACTTTTTACTAGCATCAAACAAAATGGCTTTTTCCTCTTTACTTAGACTATCGTAACCCGACTTAGATATTTTATCTAAAATAGCATCAATTTTTTGTTGGTTAGCTGCTTTTTGAGCATTATATGCAACATCAGATTTAGTTTTCCCCGGATTTTTATACACTACCTTCATTTTTCTTTTGGAAGAAAATAAATGCGCTATATAATTGAGTAAACGATTAACACCTATAGTAATATCTTTACCGTTTCTTAAACGATAAACGAAATAAAGGCCGAAAAAAGCTCCGCCTAAGTGGGCAATATGTCCGCCAGCATTACCTTGCGGAATACTAATAATATCCATAATGACATAAAACAGCGCTATGTATTTCAGTTTTACGTTGCCTAAAAGCATTAATCGTATACTGTAATTGGGGACATAAGCAGCAATAGCAATTAACACTGCCATTACAGATGCTGAAGCTCCTATAGCTAAAGCTCCCGAAACAATTTCATTAAATACAGGAAAAATATTGAAGGTAAATATAAATAAAAGCCCTCCTGAAATTCCACCTAAAATATAAGTGCCGATAAGTTTTTTAGCATCCAAAAATTGCAAGAAAATTTGTCCGCCAAAATAAAGGATAAGCATGTTGAAAGCTATGTGCAAAAAGCCTTCGTGTAAAAACATGTAAGTAATTATGCTCCAAGGCTTTAAGATTAGCTGACCAAAATCAGCAGGTAATGCTAACCAATATGCTACCATGCTACTACCCGAAACACCTGTGAAAAAGAAGATGAGTAAACCGATAAGGTGCACCAAAATAAAAACGGCTACATTAATAAAAATGAATTTTATCAAGGCGGTTCCTGTTTTATACTGATGTTTTAAATCGTCTATGATGCCCATAATTTAATCTTATTAAGTTTTAAATAGTTAATAAAACTTATTCCTATCAGCATTCCAATATTTTATAAGAATAAACCCAAACAACATACCTCCTAAGTGAGCAAAGTGAGCTACGTTATCGTTAGGGTTGTTGGCAAAACCTGCATATAATTCAAATATTCCATAAAAAATTACGAACCATTTGGCTTTAATAGGTATAGGAGGGAAGAGCAACATTAATTCGGTATTAGGAAACAACATCCCAAATGCCAATAAAATTCCAAAAACAGCTCCAGAAGCTCCAACAGTACCTATGTTTATTAAAATGTTTGCCTGAGCAACAATAGGGTCAGTAAAGTTTTGTCTGTTTTGTAAAATTTCATAACCGTTATTAATAATATAATCAAATTCTTCAGGGCTTAATAAATCTCTAACAGAAATTAATCGAATATAAGCTACTAAAATCTGAATAATTCCGGCACCAATTCCGGTAGCCATATAATAAATTAAAAACCTTTTTGGTCCCCAAACTTGTTCTAATACTCTACCAAACATCCATACAGCAAACATATTGAAGAAAATATGCATTACGCTTCCATGCATAAACATGTAGGTAATTAATTGATGAGGATAGAATTGATTGCTTTCTATATAGTGAAGTCCTAGATAGCCTGTAATATTGATACCTTGTTGTTCTAACAAAACAGTAGCTAAGTAAAACAACACATTAATAATCAGTAGGTTTTTTACAACGGGTGGTATATTTCTGAATAAACTTTCAAACATGCGTTTTAATATTGAAATTGATGATTAAGATCATCTATGTTTAGTGTAATAATAATAGGTTTTCCGTTAGGTAAGTGGTAAGGCATTTGACAGGCAAAAAGCTGTTCCACTAAACTAAGCATTTCAGATTCAGATAGTGCTTGTCCATTCTTTTTAGCAGCACTTTTAGCCATTGCCATTGCTAATGCTTCAAGATGAACTAACTTAAAAGTACTTTGCTGTATTTTAAATTGTTCAATAAATTGCTCGAAAGTAGCCAACAAGTTTTGATTAGCAAATTCGGTAGGAACACCATTAATAACAAAAGAAGTTCTACCAATAGCATCAAATTGAAACCCCATTTTTTTAATATCGTCAGCCATCTCATTCAATACTTCTGCATCTGCATTACTCAAATCTATCGTTTCAGGAAAAAGTAATTGCTGAGAATTACCTTTGCCTTGCTCTAAGTGTGATAAAAACTGCTCAAACAACACTCTTTCGTGAGCTCTTTGTTGGTCAATAAAAAAGTAATTCTGATTAAGTTGAGTAAGAATAAATTTTTGATGAATTTGAAGTACAGTTGTTTTGCTGACTTGTGTTTCTTCATCCCAATTGGGCGAAAAAGTCTGAGATTCGTTGTTTTTTTTGGATGCTGATGTTCCGTTATTAGCATCTAAAATGGTCTGAGTGTCTTTCTCAAAATCATTAAAAAGGCTATCCCAATTTTTGGTGTTGGGCTTTTCAAAAGTAGGTTTTGAGTTTTCTCTTTCCTTATCAAAAGGATTAAAATTAGGATTTACCCTAATGGTAGGCATTTTTGCAGCCTCTTTGTATCGAGCTAAGGGGATATCAAAACTTTTTTCTTGTTCAAAATCTAAAGTAGGTGAAATATTATTTTTTCCAAGAGCTTGTTTTATAGCTGTTCGTAATATTGCATAGATAGAACGTTCATCTTCAAACTTAATTTCAGTTTTAGTAGGGTGAATGTTGATATCAATTTTTGACGGGTCAACGTGTAGGTTAATAAAGTAAGATGGAAATTGGTCTTTATTTAATAGTTGGTCGAATGCATTTTGCACTGCGTGATTTAAGTAAGCACTTTTTATAAACCTATTATTAACAAAGAAATATTGTTCGCCTCTGGTTTTTTTGGCAAACTCCGGTTTGGTAACAAATCCATCAATGGTTACGATATCTGTTTGTTCGGCAAGAGGAACTAATTTCGTATTGTATTTATCTCCATAAACTGCCACAATTCTTTGTCGAGCACTTCCTGTAGAAAGATTAAAAACTTCATTTCCATCATTATACATACTAAAAGCAATGTCGTGATGTACCAATGCTACTCTTAGAAATTCATCCATAATGTGTTTGGTTTCCACACTATTCGATTTTAAAAAATTTCTTCGGGCAGGTACATTAAAAAATAAGTTTTTTACTGATATGGAAGAACCTACTGCACAACTACAAGCTTCCTGACTTTTAAATTCACTACCTTCAATAATTAGTTGCGAGCCTAGTTCGGCATCTTGTTTTCTTGTTTTTAGCTCAACTTGTGCAATTGCAGCTATGGAAGCCAATGCTTCTCCTCTAAAACCTTTAGTATTTAGACAAAATAAATCATCGGCAACTTTAATTTTAGAAGTAGCATGACGCTCAAAACTTAATCTGGCATCGGTTTCCGACATTCCCGAACCATTATCAATAACTTGGATAAGGGTTTTTCCGGCATCTTTTATAGAAAGACAAATATTGGTAGCTCCGGCATCTATAGCATTTTCCATCAACTCTTTAACAGCCGATGCAGGTCGTTGTACTACTTCTCCGGCAGCAATTTGGTTTGCTACATTATCCGGTAAAAGTTGTATAATATCTGCCATAGTTTTTGCTAAGTTTTGCCGTCAAAATTACTAAGAACAAATGAGTTTTTACCTATCCTTTTTTAGCGAATAGTTAACAATTTTAAATTGTTTAGTTGGCAAGTTTTTCTTTAAGGTACTTTCCTGTTACCGATGTTTTTGTTTTTATCATATCTTCAGGGGTGCCTTCAAAAACAAGTTCTCCACCATGTTCGCCACCTCCAGGTCCTAAATCTATTACCCAATCGGCACATTTTACAACATCTAAATTATGTTCAATTACAATAATAGTATGTCCTTGAGTAATAAGTCCGTTAAAAGATTTTATTAATTTATTAATATCATGAAAATGCAAACCTGTTGTAGGTTCATCAAATATAAAAAGTAGTTTTTCCTTACTGTTTTTCTTGCTCAAAAACCCGGCTAATTTTACCCGTTGAGCTTCGCCACCACTAAGCGTATTAGAAGATTGACCTAAATGTACATAACCCAAACCAACTTCTTGTAAGGGGCTAAGTTTTTCTGCTATCTTTTTCCCTTGGTCTTTAGGTAGTTGTTCAAAAAAAGCAATGCCTTCATCTATCGTTAAATCAAGAATATTGCTAATGTGTTTGTCGCCAATTTTTATATCTAACAATTCTTGTTTAAAACGTTTTCCTTTGCATTCATTACATTTTAAGTGAATGTCAGCCATAAACTGCATTTCCACTGTAATTTCTCCTTCGCCTTTACAGGTTTCACATCTTCCCCCATCAACATTAAAAGAAAAATGTGCGGGTTTGTACCCTCTATTTTTAGATAGTGGATGATTAGCGAATAAGTTTCTTATTTCATCATACGCTTTTATATAAGTAACAGGGTTGGAACGAGAAGATTTTCCAATAGGATTTTGGTTGACATATTCTACAGCATTAATTAAATTAACATCACCGGAAATACCTTTTATTTTTGTGTTTTTATCAGAATAACCATTTAAATATCGGCTTATTTGAGGCAATAAACAGTTTTTTATTAAAGTAGATTTTCCTGAGCCGCTAACACCTGTAACAGCAGTAATAACGCCTAATGGAAAAGCGGTAGTAATTTTTTTAAGGTTGTTTTCTTTAGCTCCTTCAACTACAATTTTGGTTTTCCATTTTCTGCGTTTTTCAGGAACAGGAATTTCAAGGGTTTTATTAAGGTAGTTGGCTGTTAAAGTGTTGTCTTTTTTCAGCAATTCATTAAAATTTCCGCTAAAAACTACATTCCCACCTAATGTTCCGGCTTCCGGACCAATATCAATAATTTCATCGGCAGCTCTCATAATATCTTCATCATGTTCCACTAGAATTACTGAGTTGCCCAATTGTTGTAATTGTTTAAGCACGCCAATAAGTTGCTCGGTATCTTTAGAGTGTAAGCCAATACTCGGTTCATCTAAAATATACATAGAACCCACCAAACTACTTCCTAAAGAGGTGGCTAAGTTTATGCGTTGTGATTCGCCTCCTGAAAGTGTTGACGACAAACGGTTTAATGTTAAATACCCTAAACCTACATGTTCTAAATAGCTTAGTCTGTTGTTAATTTCTATTAGCAATCGTTTAGAAATAATAGTATCGCTTTCTGATAGCTTTAATTTCTTGAAAAAAATGGATAATTGATCTATGGGCATCAATACCAATTCGGCAATAGCAGTTTTATTAATTTTTACATAATTAGCGTCTTTTCTTAAGCGAGTTCCTTTACAATCGGGACAAATAGTTTTTCCTCTGTATCGTGCCAACAAAACACGGTATTGAATTTTGTAGCTGTTGCTTTCCACCATCTTAAAAAAATCGTTAATTCCTTCAAAATAGGGGCTACCATTCCATAAAACATCTTTTTGTTCAGGAGTAAGCTCATCATAAGGTTTATGGATGGGAAATTTTTCTTTAGTGGCATTTAAAATAAAATGTTCTTTCCATTGTTGCATTTTTTCACCTTTCCAGCAAACAACAGCATCTTGGTAAACAGACAAACTGCCATCAGGAATAACTAAATTTTCATCAATTCCAATAATGCTTCCGTAACCTTCACATTTTTTACAAGCTCCAAAAGGGTTATTAAAACTAAAAAAGTGGACAGAAGGCTCTTCAAAATTAATACCGTCCATTTCAAATTTGTTGCTAAAATGAGTAATAATTGGTTGCTCATTATTGTAGGTAAGTACCTGACATTCGTGTTTGCCTTCAAAAAAAGCAGTTTCAACACTATCATAAATTCTGCTGAGTTGTTCCTCATCATCTGCGGAAGCAACAAAACGGTCTATTATTAAATAAGTGTTATTGATATCTATTTTTATATCTTGAGTTTTGTCAATTCTTAGCATTTCATTATTAAGCCAAATCCTTGAAAAACCTCGTTGTAATAAGGAAGAAAGTATTTTGTCTGTATTTTTCTTGTCTTTAATCTCAATTTTAGAGAGTAATATTATTTTTTCGCCTTCGGGCTGTTGGGTAATAAAGTTTACTACATCTTTTAAAGTGTGTTTTTTTACTTCTTTGCCTGAAACAGGGGAGAAGGTCTTACCAATTCTGGCATAAAGCAACTTTAAATAGTCATAAATTTCGGTAGAAGTACCAACGGTAGAGCGTTTATTTACTGTATTTACTTTTTGTTCTATCGCAATGGCAGGAGCAATTCCATGAATGTAATCTACTGCCGGTTTTTCTAATTTTCCTAAAAACTGACGAGCATAAGCCGAAAGACTTTCAACATATCTACGTTGACCTTCAGCAAAAAGCGTATCGAAAGCTAAAGAAGACTTACCGGAACCAGAAACACCTGTAATAACTGTAAATTTATTTCGAGTGATGGCAACATCAATATTTTTAAGGTTGTTAACTCTTGCTCCTTTAATTAAAATGTGTGTTTTAGCCGTTTTTTCTTTAGTAAGGGTTTTGCTCATTTATTGAAAGTAAGTAAAGTGTAAAATGAAGTCTCAAAATTACACTTCTTTTTATATAACATCAATCTGTTTTTCATAATTGAAACGACTATTAAGTAGAAATTTTCTTACCCAGGAGGATGATTATTATGGAAGTTCCATCTGACCGATAAAAACAATAAATATAAACAGATGAAACATTATCTTTGCACTATGATAGAAATGCAAAACATAATAGAAAACGCCAAAAACATAGTGATAACAACCCATAAAGGACCTGATGGAGATGCTATTGGTTCTTCGTTAGCGTTGTATCATTTACTAAAGCAATTAGATAAAAATGTCTCGGTAATAGTTCCCGATGCTTTTCCTGATTTTTTACATTGGATGGAAGGAGCTGACCAAATTATTTGTTTTGATAAAAACCAAGAACGAGCAGAAAAATTAATTGATGCTGCCGAAGTTATTTTCAGCTTAGATTACAACGCTTTAAACAGAATAGGTGATATGGGAAGCGTGATAGAGAAAGCAACAGGAATTAAAGTAATGATAGATCATCATCAAGATACACAGGGTTTTGCTCAGCATTATTTTGTAGATACCGATTGTTGTTCTACAGCTCAGTTGGTGTATGAGTTCATCCATAAAATCAATAAAGAACAGTTGCTGAACAAAGCAATTGCTACTTGTATTTATTGTGGAATAATGACAGATACCGGTTCTTTCAGGTATCCTTCGACCACTGCGGATACACACCGAATAATTGCTCACCTTATAGAGTTAGGTGCTGAAAACGCCATGATTCATCAGGAAGTTTATGATAATAATACTACCGACAGATTAAAGTTATTAGGATATGCATTGAGTAACAAAATGAATGTTTTTGAAAATCATCACTTGGCATACATAGCACTTTCATTAAAGGAATTGAATGATTTTAATTTTAAAAAAGGTGATACCGAAGGTTTGGTAAATTATCCTTTATCTATAAAAGGCATAAAAATGTCAGTTTTATTAACAGAAAAAGAAGATGGAATAAGAATTTCATTTCGCTCTAAAAATGAGGTCTATGTAAATAAAATTGCTAAACAACATTTTGGAGGAGGAGGACATGTATATGCTGCAGGTGGGTTTTCTGCTTTATCGTTAGAAGAAACCATTAAAAAATTAGAAGAAATACTTTTAAAATGAGCGTTAACAAACATATCATCTATTACCTTTTTATAGGATTTTTCTCTATGAGCTTATTATCGTGTGAAGAAGAAAAAAACATAGAAACACCTAATCCAAAACAAGTAAAAGAAGCACTAATAGAAGCCAATAAACAAGCGGTAGAGAAAGAACAGCGACAAATAAACGGTTATATTGAAAGAAGAAAGTTAGATGTAATTAGCACAGGAACAGGGGTGCATTATCAAATAATAAAGAAAGGCGAAGGAGAAAAAGCAGTAGAAGGAAAAAAAGCAGTAGTAAGTTATGAGGTGAGCTTAATAGATGGAACAATGGTTTATTCCACTAAAGAAAAAGGTCCGGAAGAGTTTGTGGTTGGTAA
>LADZ01000011.1 GCA_000961845.1 Flavobacteriales bacterium BRH_c54 | reverse complement strand
GGTCGCGTAGCTCAGCTGGATAGAGCATCTGCCTTCTAAGCAGACGGTCAAAGGTTCGAATCCTTTCGCGATCACAAGCTAATAAAACCTAATAACTTTCATGTTGTTAGGTTTTTTTGTTTTTGGGAAAATAGCTGTATTTTTCCTTTTAAGGAAGTGTTGGAAGAAATTCCAAACGTCTTAAAAGTTGATATAAATAACCTTTTTTGACAGGTATTTGACATGTTTTACTTACTTATAGGCTAGATAACCAATGTTTTACTGACATTTTTTCATTTAAATCTTTTAAAAATTTAAATGGTATTAATGTTGATAGTCAGGTGGAATTAATATCCAAAAAACCTATATAAATATGTCAATTAACAAATTAACCCTAAAAAAATTAGTTGAATTCAGAAGATTATCCGAACGGAGAAAAAACACTTTCACTAATAACCTAAAAAAAACCAAGGAGCCGAATATAGGAGAAGCAAGAGATTACTGGAATAGAAGTCTCAGTGGTATCAGCACAGCATTTAAAAATAATGATAACTCTATCATTAAGGAAAGGCTTGATGGTTTGCTAGATGATTATACATCTACATCTGTAAATAAGACTAAGATAATGTATAAAAGAAATATTGATATACTTGAAAAGTATATTGACTTTGATTTTTCCAACTGGTGGTCAATACCTATCAAGCAACTTTTGTCAAAACCAGATCACATGTCTATTATAGATATGAATGGAATTCCATTACAAATTAAACCTCATCATATTTTTACTTATGAAAATAATGGCAGTGAATGTGTTGGTGGAATTTGGTTTATTACATGGTTAGAAGGATTTAAAAAAGGGGATATGGGAATCTATTCAGAAGCATTGTTTAGATATCTATCTAAACATTATTCAAAGGATTATACTATAGATCCGTCAGGTTGTATTACTATAGATGTATCTAATATGCAAGTTGTTGGATATGAAGAAATTTTAAATGGAAAGATACCATCATTGATAGATACAGCGATTAATGATATTAAAAAATATTTAAATTAATTATTATGAAAATAGAAGCTATTAAACCGGGAGCAAAACCTAAAAAAGAAGATGGGTCTTTAGACAAAAGAAGAAGAGATAACAAAAATACACCAGGAAATAAACCTTCGTTAAAACCAAGTAAATCAACTAAGAAGAAATAATCCAAAATTGAAGATAAAGAAAACAACCAAAAGGATTATGAACTTTATGGTTTGGGTGAGGAAGAAATCGCTATAGTAGAAAATTCAACTAAATAAAATAAATACATATGACTGACATAAAAAAACATCCTGTACCTAAGTTTTCAATTGGAGATTTAGTTGTTATAAATTCTTATCCAAATACCAATCCTTTAAAAGGAGACCCTTTACATGTTCCACCCATTATGGTAGTAATTGGTATTGAAGTAGAAAATAAGAATAAAAAGACACATGATAATGATTTAGGAATTGAAATAGGGGAAAGAATAAAGTATAATTTATTATGGTTTGATAATAAGAATAGTAAGTTTGAATCAAAACTACTGTATGAAAAGTTCATTATGCTTAACAAAGATGTTAAGAAAGTAAATCCTTTCAACTACAAAACTGATTATAAATTAGGATGTAAAGTTGAATTTAGTACTTCAAAAATTGAATTATTAAAAAAGAAATCTTCTGATTCAAATATATCTACAACTTTCAAAAAAAGTAAAGGTAATTATAATGATAATATTAAAAATGTATCATCTGTTAACACACTTGTAACTTTTGCATGTCCTGACTTAATTGTCACCGGAGGTAGAAGTAATGAGTTAAAAAGCTCTCATGATGATTTTGGAAACAAAGTAAAAACATATTCAGAAATATTAATAAAAGTAATGTGGTTCAATCCCAACCTTCAAAAGTATAGTGAATATGAACTACCACAAGAATGTTTAATTAAATGTATAAATTAAAAATATAGAAGTTCATGAGAGACAAGTATGACAATTGTTAAACTAAATGATGTGTTGAACATCAATTAATTCCGACCATTTTTTTTGGGAATAATAAATACGGGAATTAAGTAAAACGTGATTGTTGAATTATCTTCTCCCAACATCGATGTTGTAACAAGATAATTCACAATCTTGAACATAAAGGTACTAATAATTTTCCTTATTATAAAGGTATTTAGGTATTTATTAATGTTGTGTTTATTCATAATGTAGTAATTATTTAGATTAGAAATTATTTGTCTGTGTTCTAACAGTTCTACCACAAGAGGTAAGACAGTGAACGTACAAATGCAACGGGAGTCGAGAACTCGGCTAATGGTTTAATCTTAACAGATGTATGTCATGCTTTAATACAATACCGTGCTCATGAACTTCTTTTTTAATCATGGAAGTAAAAAATTGGTTCAAATATCGAGGTTATCCCCACATTTCTAATGATATTCCTATCTCTAAAAGAAAGGTAATGGAGAGGTATGCTCAAACTCCAACGCTTATTTTCAAACATTCTTTTCTACCTTTAATTTCTAAACAAATTATTCAACGAAGGTTCAAAAAAATATCAGGTTTTGATTTTAGGTCTCGCTCACACAAAGTGATAAAAGATGGATTAACTAAGTCTTCAAAAAAAATTAGAACTATAATGTACTCTTGTCATCAAGATGCTCACATTTATGCTTATTACACAAAAAAAATTATAGAACCTAAATATGAAGAATTATTAAGTAAAAATTGTTATATAAATAAGTCAGTTATAGCTTACAGGAGATTGCCAATAGATGATAATAAAGGAAATAAAAATAATATATATTTTGCAAAAGAAGTTTTTGAAGAGATTAAACAAAGAAAGAATTGCGTTGCACTATTATTTGATATAGAAAATTTTTTTCCAAGTCTAGACCATAAAATTTTAAAATTAACTTGGGCAAAGACTTTAGGTTGTAAATCACTTCCAAAAGACCATTACAATTTATTTAAATCTATTACAAAATACTCATTCATTAATTTAAAAGAATTAAAGACTAAAAACGGAAGGTTTGATGAAAAGGAATTGGCTGAGATTAAAAATAATGGTAAACATGCTTATTTTAATAGCGTAAAAGATTTTTTAGATAGTGATTTAACTATATATAAAAACCCAAAGAAAAGTAAAGGAATTCCGCAAGGTTTACCAATAAGTGCTTTGCTCGCTAATATGTATATGTTACCTTTTGACCAAATAATTGTTGATGAATTAACTATAAAAAAAAATGTTTTTTATAGACGTTATTCTGATGATATGATTTTTATTTGTAATAAAAATCAGATAGCTGAAATTAAAGAATTCGTTGAAAATCAAATTAAATTAATCAAATTAGATATTTCTATTGATAAAACAGAAATTGTCGAATTTGATGAGAAAATAGTAAGTGGCAAGCTACGCCTCCAATCTAGCAGTGTATTAAAAAATAGAATTATAGAAAATTATCCGCTTTCATATTTAGGTTTTGAATTTTATGGTTATCAAACATTAATAAAATCTAAAAATCTGTCTTCATTTTATAGAGACATGAAAGAAAGTATTGCTAGAAAAAGTAAACGAGTTGAAAGTATAAAGAAAAGAGATTTAATTGATGAATTACCGTTGTTTAAAAGAAAATTATATCGTTTGTATTCTTATAAAGGCGTTAAAACTAGAAAATTAATATATTTACCAAAATCTTCATCTAATAAAATAAAAATTAAAGATTATAGAGGTAATTTCATAAGATATGCCTTAAAGGCATCCGAAGTATTGGATGCTCCTGAAATAAAACATCAAATAAGAAACCATTGGAAAATACTACAAAATACTATTGATAAATATGATTTTTCTAATAAATTAAAGAAATGAAAAACGAAACCAAAATAAAATGCCCTAAATGTGGAACTTCCATTGATGTACAAGATATATTGGCTCATCAATTAGAAGAAGAAATTAAGCAAAAATACCAAGCTCAAATTGCAGAGGAGAAGAAGAAATACGAAGCAGAACAAGATAAATTAAAGCAAGAAAAACTTGATTTTGAGCAAAAGAAAAAGCAAGAAAATGAATTGTTTCAAGAACGTTTTGATAAAAAACTAAAAGAAGAAAAAAGTTTAATGGAAGAAAAGCTTAAAGCTAAACTTACCGAAGAACAATCTGAACAATTTGCTGCTTTACAAAAAGAACTAAACGAAAAATCGGAGCAAGTAAAAGAACTTAACCGTTCAAAAGCTGAGATAGAGAGACTAAAAAGAGAAAAATCCGAACTGAAAGAAGCAGCAGAAGCAGAAGCTCAAAAAAAGTTGAATGAAATGCTGCTAACCGAAAAAGAAAAAATAAGAAAGGTTGAAGAAGATAGAAACGAGCTTAAATTTAAAGAACTCCAAAAACAATTGGAAGACCAAAAAAAGTTAACCGAAGAAATGAAACGTAAGCAAGAGCAAGGCTCTATGCAAATGCAGGGAGAAGTACAAGAATTAGCGATTGAAGAATGGTTGGCAATACAGTTTCCATTAGACACAATTGAAGAAATTAAGAAAGGAGTAAGAGGTGGCGATTGTATTCAAATTGTGAATACCAGAACGGAACAAAATTGTGGTAAAATTTACTATGAAAGTAAGCGTACCAAAGATTTTCAACCGAGTTGGATAGAAAAATTTAAAACTGACATTCGTGATAAAGGAGCAAACATAGGTGTTTTAGTAACCGAAGTAATGCCTTCCGATATGGATAGAATGGGGTTGAAAGATGGTATTTGGATTTGTAATTACGCTGAATTTAAAGGACTTTGTAATGTATTGCGTGAATCTATTGTTCAAATCAACCTAGCTGTAAGTTCACAAGAGAATAAAGGAGATAAAATGCACATGCTTTATGATTATTTAACCAGTAATCAATTTCGTATGCAAATAGAAGCTATTGTTGAAGGGTTTACCTCAATGAAAACTGCATTGGATAGCGAAAAAAGAGCTATGCAACGTATTTGGAAAGAGCGTGAAAAGCAAATTGATAAAGTAACCGCAAATACTATTGATATGCACGCTTCAATTAAAGGAATTGCAGGAAATGCAATACAATCTGTACAGGCACTTGAATTACCTAATCATGATGATGACGATGAACAGAGTCAATTAGAGTTGGAGTAGGTGGGGATTCCAAATTAATCATACTAAAAGATAAGATGCATAGAGGTGCCTAATGATTCAAACAAAATATCGGAAAGCAGTCAATTAACATTTGATTTTCAAGATTATCTTGCTCCTTATCTTAATTGGCCTCCGCAAGATGTTTTTCCATTAAACATTGAAGAGTTAGACAAAAAGGTAAAAGATGTATTAGATAGAGATCTTAGCATTGCAAAGGAGTTCATATTGTTAACAGGCTATACTTCTTTATCGCATCTAATAGACACTTTTGGTAAGGAAGATTATAACAACATTGATCCTATTCGAATTGTCTTGGGTTTTGACCCCAACTTTAGAGGCAGAAAACGTTACCATACTAAACCACTCGATAAAGAGATTAAAGAATATTGGCTGAAGAAGGGACTCTCCATTTTACAGGGAGGAAGTGTGATTAACCTGATTGAAAAGATAAAATCGGGTAAGGTTCAAGTGAAGTTCTACAACAAGCTTCATGCAAAAATATATGTGAGTCATAAAATGGCCATGCTTGGTTCTTCCAACTTTAGCAACAATGGTTTATTAAAACAAACCGAGGCCAACTACCGAGTTCTTGAAGAAGAAAATGAAAGTGTTCATCAAGATATTAAATTGATTGCTGAGAATTACTTTAAGAAAGCAACACCTTATCGTGAGCTTATTGGTCTTTTGGAAAACTTAATTCAACCTGTGAGTTGGCAAGAAGCATTAGCAAGAGCAATAGCCGAAGTGATAGAAGGTGGTTGGTTATCTGATTTTGGAGCACTCAGCAGCAAGTTAGAAAATGTGAAACTATGGCCCACTCAAAAAAGAGGCTTAGCGCAAGCCATTTCCATTTTACAGGAAAATGCTAATGTGTTGATTGCCGACCCCACAGGAGCAGGAAAAACAAAGATGTGTTCTACCATAATTCTTGCTCTTAAAAATTGGTTATGGGAGAATGGAAGGAAAGAAAGCGATAATTCGGTTATTGTTTGTCCTCCGCTTGTGATTGACAAGTGGAAAAAAGAATTCAGGGATTTAGCGACTGTATCCAACAATCAAATTTCTAATGGAACACTTAGCAACGGTAGTCTAAAGTCTTTAAAAGATGCCGAAGATGACCTTAACCTAGCAAATATTTTAGCAGTAGATGAAGCCCATAACTATCTCAACATAAAATCTAAAAGAAGTATTGCTATACGAAAGAATAATGCGGACTTTAAGATTTTGATTACAGCTACTCCAATTAATAAAAAGGTGGATGACCTTTTGAAGATTGTGGAATTGTTGGATGTAGATAATTTGGACGATGAAAGTTTTGAATCGTTCAGAAAACTAAAAGAAAGACCCGATTTGAGGAAAGAAGAGGACATCAATAACCTCAAGCAATTCATTAGCAAATTCACGGTACGAAGAACAAAAGGAGAAATCAATAATCAAATTGATCAAGAACCTCATTTATACGAAAATGCACTTGGTAATACTTGTAAATTCCCAACACAAATAGCTGTTCCTTATTTAACTAATGAAACCAAGGCTGATCAAGAAATAGCCATAAAAATTAGTGATTTATGCACTCAACTAAAGGGAATAAGTTACCTCAAGCAAATCAATAACTCCAAATTTTTCATTTCAGAAGATGAAAAACAAACTTATATTGACAAACGGTTTTTAGCTGCCAAGCATCTTTCTATTTACATGATTCGATACCGTTTGCGTTCGTCTAAAATGGCATTGATTGAGCATATTTGGGGGGCAGATAAAGCTATACAGTTAGAATCATTCAAATTTAAGAAAAAGAACTCAAATAAGATAAAGATCAATGTACTTGATGATTTAATTGAAAAAAAGAAAAAACCTCATATCAGCACAGATTTTAAAACATGTTCTTTTCCAAGTTGGTTTACAAATCGAGATGAGTACGTTCAAGCTTGTAAAGAAGAGAGAGCACTTTATATTCAAATTGCTGACTTAGCAATACAGCTATCAAATCAAAGAGAAATAGGTAAAGCGAAACTCTTAGTCAAACAGCTTAGTACACATCATAAGACAATTGCTTTTGATAGTTGTTTGATAACATTAAACTACCTAAAGCACCTCATAAATTTAGAATCGCCCAAGACAAAAGTTTTATTAGCAACTGGAGAAACGGAAAGGGAATCGGAAGAAGTATTGGAAAAATTTCATTTGCTATCGGACAATAAAGAAAAGATAATCGCACTTTGCTCCGACAAGATGTCTGAAGGAGTTGACCTTCAGAAAGCTTCGTCAGTTACTCTTTTGGACTTACCTAGTGTGATACGAATTGTAGAACAACGGTTTGGAAGAATAGATAGAATGGATACTCCTTTTTCGGAAATTGAGATGTATTGGCCGGATGATTCAGAAGAATTTTCCTTAAAAGGAGATAGAAAATTAATGGAGTTGAATGATTTGGTGGATACAACCATTGGAGCAAATTTCAAAATTCCCGATCAACTAAAGTTTAAGCATTTTAAAAAAACGGATTCTCTTCAAGAAATAATAGACGAATTTAAAGCCTATGAAAAGGCGGATGATTCTTGGGAAGGTATTTCAGATAGCCTTCGTTCGGTAGTTAACCTTAAAGAGGGAGAGGAGACATTGATTACCCAAGAAGAATACAATGAGTTAAGAAATGTGGAAGCAACTCTAAAAACAGGAGTTAGTTTTTTAGAAAGTTCTGAAGAGTGGTGCTTTATTGCATTAAGAGGAGATAAACAGCATTCACCTAAGTGGTATTTCATAGAACCTAATCAAAGTAAAGCTATTAATACAGACTTTCCAGTTATCTGTAATTTACTCAAGAAGTACTTGAGAAACAAGAAACAACAAAAAATAGAGTGGAATGATTATTATTTGAACAAATACATTAAGCTATTAAAGGACAACGAATTAGAATTACTTTCTCCTAAGAAAAAACGAGCCATTAAGGTTGCAGAAATCGTTTTAACCAAGCGATTTAACAACAAAAAAGCAACTCTTAAAGAACGTCAGATTATTAATAAATTGTTGCAATTATTTGATAGGAGGAAAAGTTTTGTTGATTTTGATGATTTTTCGAAAACATGGATCACATTCTTACAACCTTATTTAGATGAAAAAAGGGAGAGAAATAAAGATAAAAGAAGGGTGTTCAACTTAAATGACTTAACTACACCTTATGAAATTAAAAAAATGGATTTTGATGTCGAAGAATTAACCAAGATATATGAAGAAGCTCCAGTTTATGAAGACATTGATTTCAAAATAGCATCATGCATTGTTGGGGTTCCAACAAATAAAGAAAGGGATTAATATATTATATGGATTTTGGTTTACCTAGAGGGCTACCTACTATTGATTAGAAAAAATGAATAAACACACTCAATATACTCAACACTTTACCAAGATTGAGTTAATGAGAGGTTAGAATAGCTTAAAATACACAACAGCCGCTATTATCATTCCCAGGGCTATTAGTATCAGTAACACATAGGTTCTGCGTTGTTTCCACAGTAACTAACAAAATTATCGTTTTGTCTTATAATGGCTAATTATAAGGACAAAAGGATAAACCTTATAAAAAAAACTAAACTTCCTGAGAATCGCGTATTTTTAAATTATAGGACAACTACCTTAAATAACGTAAAATAAAAAAGCGTTGGAATGTGTGTTCTATTTACCTGGCTGCCATAAGCCAGGCAAGTGAGGAACGAACGCAGACATAATATACATTATAATTGACGAAACGTTTAAA